>CAYFTB010000219.1:0-3574 GCA_964345875.1 uncultured Proteiniphilum sp. | reverse complement strand
CTCCTAAGAATGATCTAAAGATATCTGGGTTTTTGTCATGTACTTAGGGGTATTTAATTACTTTTATTCAATTTCATTCTTAATAGCGGATAGTTTCTGCCTTGCTCATCTTTGTCTGTTCTCTCAAATGTTTCAAAACCGAATTTCTGATAAAATCTTAAAGCCTTTTTGTTTTGCTCATTTACATCAAGTTTATCAGCATTTAATTCTTTTACAGCAAAACTCAATAATTTCTGACCAAGTCCTTGTCCAAAATATTGGGGGTCGATAAATAGCATTTCAACTTTTTTGTCTGCAACTCCAATAAAGCCTAATATCACGTTTTCCTTTATCATGCAAAATACTTGGAAGTCATTAAAATTTATATTGCTTACTAATTCTTTAATTTCTTCAAAATCACTTGAAGTCAAAAAGTCGTGTGTGGCAAGTACGGATTTTTCCCAAATTGTCAAAACCTGTTGTCGGTATATGTCGGTATATGGTTTAATATCAAAATTGTCTGTCTGCATAATATTGTTATATTTTTTATAGTGTGGCTGTAGTCATAATATGATTGTTGACGGGGTGGGGATTGGCGCAGTGGAGGAAATCGAAGCACAAATGCTTAATCGATAACTGCCATTCAATTTAGCATTTAACCCGCTATTTAGCAAAACCCATGTTGTACGTAGTATTTATTCGATAAGTAATTTTTCAGTCTTTTCAATGATACCTATTCTCAAAAGGTCATCAATATCTTTTTGTTTCAGTCCACGTTTTTTTAACCTTTTTCTTTCTTCTAGATATTCATTAGTTTTTTTGTAAGCTTCAAATTGCTTTTCTTTTATATTTTCGTATTCTTTAAAGTCTAAATTTTTGTATTTAATTGATTTGCCTTTCTCAAATTCAATTAATATATAATATCCATAAGTATAGGGAGAACCCAGATATCCATGCTTGATTATTTCTCCGTAAGGCAATGTTAGTAAACCGTTAAACCAATTAATTTTTCGTTCTTCAATTATTGGGAAAACTTCATTAATTACGCTTTTCCATACAATCTTTTCTGATTGTACATTCCAAGTTTGAATTTTGATATCTATTACAAAAAGTTGATTAAATATAATTTCAAATGTTGCTACATATCCTCTCCATAGGTCACTTGTCACCACTCCTTCTCCTTTGGGGCGTTTATCTTCATTTTTTTCAAAGTATTTTTCCAATGGATTTGTAAGTATAGGATATACCTTATTATTAAAAATTATTATATCTGGATTTTGATCAGTTGCAGATACTTTAATAAAACAAAAAATTGCAAATACTATTGTGATGAAAATTTTCATAATGTGGGTTTAAATATTAAGTACAACATTTAGTCTAAGCAGTAAATATACAACATTCGTATATATGAAATTTAAAACATTCGTAAATCACTTTTTATATAAATCAATTAAATAGTGGAAAATCAATATTATCAGAGAGTTCAATTTGAACTTATTATTTTCATTTACGAATATTGTAATATCCTTTCGGTAACTTTAAATATGAGAGAATGGAAAAAAATGAACTATTATAACGTTTATGGGATTTTTGTTAGGGCGGGGGGGACACAAAAATCTATATTTAGATGTCACTACGCATTGCGGCAATGTAGTTGGAATCTTATATATTTTTATTCATTTAGCCTTTTATTATTTTGAACTTTCTTTACTATGTAAATACTTCTCCCATTCTTATGTAAGACTTTTAAAAAAAGACATTGCTTTACTATCTTCTCCAAATCCTATTGTTCTTTTTGGGTTATTGAGGTACCATTGTTTACTTGTCAAGCTTAAAAATATATTTATTCCCTCATAATAATTGTATGTTTAAATAAAAACCACCATATCCGCCAGAATAAGCTGTAGTGTCAATGTTTTTAATGATGCCAAAGTCTAAGTCTTCATCTCCGTATAAAAAAAATCTTTTCAGGGTTAATTTGAGTTTAATCCAAAGGCTCTTGAACCTAATTTGTTTTTGTATTTGGTTTCAATTACAATTGCCTCGTCTTTTGTAATTGTTTTCGGTAAGGTAGTCAAAATAGTCCATTGAAAATTATTTGCATAATTTTTGTCAGATTTTGTGAGTTCTGTCAATAGCTTGTTACCTCCATTTCCATTTTTTGCATAATTAGTCCAACGCCCCCAAACTCCGTCGCCTCCATAAGTTGAACCAACATATTGTTTGCCTGTTTTCTTGTCTAAAATCAGATAAATTGCATTTGTTGCGGATAAAGGTATTTTCCAGTCTTTGTATTCGTGCTTTACTATTTCTTGCAATTCACTATAGTTTAAAAATATGTCATCATAATTTTTGAATTGTTTATAGTTTAAATCAGGACGAAATTTAATTTCAACTACTTCTTTTTTATTTTTATACCATTGATGCCAACTTGTGGTCCCTTTACCCCAATCAATAATAATACGCTCTTTTAAATTTTCAAAATCTGACATTTCCTCTAAATCGTAAAAAAATGCTTCTCCATCTTCGTCTGTTATTGTTTTAACGCCATTTACTTTATAAACTCCAATGAAACGTGCTAATGTACTTGACTCTCCTAAAAATGCTATAATAAAGTCACATTCTGAAAAACTTCTGAACTTTGTCTTTTAAAATAGTCGAAAAATTTATCTTTTTCAGAACAATACCAATTATACAAATCAGGATAACGTTTATCAGTATGTCTTACAAGTTTTACGTTTGCTTTATTATCGAAATCTTGATTTTCCAATAATTGCTGAATTGTTGTGATTGGTTTTGCTTTCATAATTGTTTTTTGATTAAATTTAGTGACAAAACTACTGACTTTAAGTGTATAATTGTGTCGTTGTAAAAAATATATATTGATTTTTTAGTGATCTTTGCTTTGCCTTGTCATTAACGTGTTGAGTATTGGTAATAGTGGCGGAATAGAAAGCCTGAACTTTCAATTTTAGCCTTAACCCGCGATTGCGACAAACCCTTGTTAGTGGCAGTTCTTATTTTTACTCATAAAATTCCTTGGGATATTCAACAATTCCGGTTACGTCTTTCAAAGCATTTTCTGTTAACTCTATTAGCATACAATTTTCATCAGGAACATCAAATGGTAATTTTATCCCATATTTTTTTGTCATTTCGTAACCAAACTTTGGATAATATTTTTCGTGTCCTAATAAGATTATTGAGCCGAATTTTAATTCTTTAGCTACTTGGTGTGCTTTTTGTATCAAACTTCCACCAACTCCCTTTCCTTGATACTTTTTCAGAACTGCGACAGGTGCTAACGCTAAAGACATTGCCTGTTTAGATTTGTCATCTATAATTTTAATTTTCGTCAATAATATATAACCAACAATTTGATTGTCGATTTCTGCAACTAAAGATAGTTCAGGAATAAAAGATTCAGACTTTCTTAACCTTTCTACTAAAAACTGTTCCTTGTGGTCAGTATATTGTTCATCTTTAAAAGCATTTTCAATGAGTTTAAATACCTCATTATAATCTTTAATTTCTTCTTTTCGGATTTTCATCTTAATATAATTTTGTTGAATTTAGAGTGGTCACTCGATAGAAT
>CAYFTB010000218.1:2521-3587 GCA_964345875.1 uncultured Proteiniphilum sp. | reverse complement strand
ACCCCAACAGAATAATAAATTATTGCGGCAATCAATGCACTTATTGGAATTGTAAGAATCCAAGCCATAACCAATCTTTGAGTTACTCCCCACCTCACTGCTGATAAATGCTTTATTGCACAAGCCCCCATAATAGACCCAGTTATTACATGAGTTGTGCTGACAGGAACTTTAAAAATCTCAACTAGAAATAGAGTTAATGCACTTGCGGTTTGAGAAGCAAATCCTTCCATAGGCGTTATTTTGGTAATCCCTATACCCATTGTTTTTATAATTTTCCATCCGCCACTAAGCGTACCCAAAGCTATAACTGTGAAACAGGACAATGGAACCCAGTCGGGTATATTATTTATAGAATCTAAATATAGCCATGATGGTACATCTACACCTGAGGATGAATAAGCTATCATAGCGGCAGCAATAATCCCCATTACCTTTTGTGAATCATTTAAACCATGACCTATACTAAGCAACGCAGATGAAACTAATTGTAATCTTTTGAACCAAACATGCGATTTGTGTGGATTGGATTTGCGGAATAAATGCATGATCAATGCAGATATTAGCACGCTAGTGAATAGTCCAATAATAGGAGCTAAAACAATAAAAGAGGCAATTATAAGAATAGTAGAGGTATGAATTGATTGAAAGCCAGCAGAAGCAATAGCTGCGCCAGCAAATGCACCAATCAGTGTGTGTGTGATGATGACGAAGGTATACCAAACCACCATGTAAGTAAATTCCACAATATAGCAGCCAACAATCCCGAAATAACTATAGGTAGTGTCACATATGATTCAATAACAGTTTTGGATACAGTATCTGCAATACCAAACTCACCAATTACAAACTTAGCAATTAAGAATGCCACAAAATTAAATGTAGCAGCCCACAAAACAGCCTGAAAAGGAGATAATACTTTAGTGGTAACGACTGTCGCAATAGAATTAGCGGCATCATGAAATCCATTAATAAAATCGAATAAAAGTGACAAAATAATAATTGCAAGCAATAGACTCATATCAACAAAATTATTTAAGTATATGTGATAAAAAGGCATTAATTA
>CAYFTB010000218.1:0-2421 GCA_964345875.1 uncultured Proteiniphilum sp. | reverse complement strand
ATTAATTATTTCTATGCATACTTAACTATAATCTTTTTGATGGTTTTTCCTACACGCTCAGCAACATCAGTTGCTCTTTCAAGTTCCGACATTATTTCCTTAATCTTAATCATCTCAACTATATTATCCGGATTTTGAAATAATTCAATCAGGAAACTCTCATAAATATCATCAGAGCTATTTTCTAAAACATGGATCTTATGGCAATTTTCCTTTATTTCTTTAAAGCTCTTCTTCAATGCTGGCAAAGCATTCACAGATTTCTTTATATACGATGCGATTTCATTAAGGGCATTAGCAATTTCAAGGGCTGCTACAGGAATTGCTATAGGTTTGTAAAGATACATCTTTTTGGCAGCACTATTTACAAAATCATTTACATCATCCATCTCTTCAGATAAGTCATTAATATCCTCTCTATCAAATGGAGTAATGAATGATACGTTCAATTCATCAAATATTTGATTCGCTATACTATCACCTTTACGCTCGACTTCTTTGATTACTCTGAAGTATTGCTCTGCATTTTCGGGCTTATAGTTTGTTATAAACTCAATTAATATCTCCGTCATTTCTATTATAATTTCGGAAAGGCCCGATAGTAAAGTGTAAAACTTTGGCTCTTTTGGTGCTAATTTACTAAAAAAAGAATTATTCATTTACAATAAATTAAATCATAATGAAGAAACAACACTCCCATTTATTTACAAAATATAGCTACTTATTTTTGTGGGTAAATTTACAATAATTTCACAATTATCTATCACTTTGACGTAAAAGATATTTACTCCAAATCATTTATGCAATATGTACTTACAAACATAATCAAGAACAATCAAAACAAAAAAACTGCACATGTACATAATACGTGCAGTTTTTTCATATAACACTATAATATAAGTCTAATTATCCAAAGTCATCGAACATTATCATTTCTCTTGCAACTCCAAGATCGTCTAACATTTTCTGAACTGCGGCAGCCATAGGGCCAGGTCCACACATGTAGTACTCGATATCTTCAGGAGCCTCATGATCCTTAAGATAAGTATTGAGAATTACCTGATGTACAAATCCAGCATCATATTTGACACCTTTAGCATCAGCTTCAGGATCTGGGCGGTCTAATGCAAGATGGAACGAGAAGTTTGGAAAGTTTCTCTCCAACTCATAGAAGTCTTCAAGGTAGAAAGCCTCCTGCAGTGCCCTTGCACCATAGAAGTATGACATCTTACGATCAGTGACTTTGAGAGTTTTAGTAAGATGCATTATCTGTGCACGCAATGGGGCCATACCAGCACCACCACCAATCCACATCATTTCACGCTTACTATCATATACAGGATGGAACTCACCAAAAGGACCAGACATCATTACCTTATCACCTGGCTGAAGACTAAATATGTATGATGAGACGATTCCTGGATTAACATTCATCCACTGACCTTTTGCCCTATCAAATGGAGGAGTAGCTACACGAACGTTTAGCGTAATTATATCATCACCCTCCGCAGGATAGTTAGCCATAGAGTATGCACGAACAGTGTCTTCGTCATTTTTACTTACTAAATCCCACAATTTAGCTTTATCCCATTCTGACTTAAATTTATCATCAATTTTAAATTCTGAATACTTCAATTCTTTGTAAGCAGGAACCTTAATTTGACTATAAGAACCTGGTTCGAAATCAAGACTTTCACCTTTGGGTAGGCGAACAACAAATTCCTTGATAAATGAAGCCACGTTTTTATTAGAGACTACTTCACACTCCCATTCCTTAACTCCAAATACAGATTCAGGAACTTTAATCTTCAAATCTTCTTTTACTTTTACCTGACAGCTCAAACGCCAGTTTTCTTGCTGCTCTTTACGAGTGAAGTGTCCAACTTCTGTTTGAAGAATTTCACCACCACCATCAAGAACACGACAACGACACTCGCCACAAGTACCCTGACCACCACAAGCAGACGAAAGAAAGATATTATTGGATTGTAATGTATTAAGCAAAGTTGCTCCCATTCCAACTTCAATGGTTTTTTCATCGTTTATTGTAACTGCGACATTGCCTGATGGCATAAGTTTTGCCTTTGCCACCAAAATAATGACAACCAACACAAGAATAATTATCAAGAAGACAATTACACTGGTGAGTATGGTTAAGTTACCTGCACTCATTAACAACACATTCATTGTATATTCTGTTTTATATTGTACACTAAGTTAATTAAATATTAATTCCTGAGAAACTCATAAATCCAATTGCCATAAGAGCTGTAACAATAAATGTTATCCCCAATCCACGAAGAGGTTTTGGAATATGAGAATACTCAAGTTTCTCTCTGATAGCTGCTAATCCAACAATCGCAATTAACCAACCAATACCTGAACCAAAACCATAGGCAGTAGCCATTCCAACATTTGCAA
>CAYFTB010000217.1:0-3589 GCA_964345875.1 uncultured Proteiniphilum sp. | reverse complement strand
ACGATAGAAATCTACATGTGTATTTACATTGTTTGTGGCATATACAATAGAAATCCACATGTGGATTTGCGTTGTTCGTGACATATATAATAGAAATCTAGATGTAGATTTCTATCGTTCGTGGTACGAACAGATGGAATCTAGTAGTAAATTTATATGTAATTATACTATATAATAGAAATATGCAATTAGTATTGGGGAGAAGAATGAGGGGAAATAACAAGATGTATAATAAGTGATATAATAACTTTATAGCTCAATCTATTCATGGCAATAAAAAACCCTGTCATTCTTGCATTGCATATGACAGGGTTTCTCTATTTAATGTAATTTATTTACGAAATCAATTATTCATCTGCTAAAGGGATAAATACTGCGTTCAGATTAGGGTCTTCTGTAAATTCGTCTAATGGGTACATAGGACGTATGATATTATTGTATGTCAAACGATGAAGGTCTTGGTCAACACCACCTGGAGTGAGTGCCATCAACCAGTCGCCACGCATATTGTAAAGGTCGGGCACAAGGTATCCAATTTTTACAATCACAATATCTGTTTCGCGTGGGTTTAGACCAAGTTTTTCAAAATCCTTTTCGTAGTGATAAGCCATACGTCTTTCGGTAACAATGATTGATGTGTTACCTTTCTGGACCACAACTTCTGTTTTGGCATCAACGTGTCCTTCGTGAATTGCAGCAATTGTGCCACTTATTTTCACTGGAGGAGCCCAACGATTATCAACCATTGCTCCAACTTCTCCTTCTATTTGAGCTCCTACGCCAAGATCTTTAGCTTTAGATACAAATTCTGGTCCGGGAATTGATGCATATATAAGCGATTTGCCAGTTCCGTTTTTAATAGCGGGTATTTTCATCAACTCTTGCAGGGTCCAAGTTACGTCGCCAGCACCTCCTGCCGTGGGATTATCTCCCATATCGCTAATTATGAAAGGCTTTTTATTGCTCTCGTTAGCTTTTTTCAATGCTTCGTCAAGATAAACTGTAGGGGCAACAAAATCAAAATCGTCACGTACGCTCCAGTAGTATTTGGCAATATCTTCTGCTGCTTTTGCCACAGCATCTTTGTCGTCACCATAAGCCATTACAACTCCGTGATTGCGTGAATAGTCAGCCCATGGGTATGACATCCATATTGAAACATCAACTACATTGTCATTTGTTTTGTCAATCTTGCCAGGAATCATTTCATATAGACTCTTGCCTGGTTCGATGCGTGTACTTGTTTTCTCACCAGGAAGGAGAATTGGAACAGGTACCCAAGATTTATATTTTGGTTTGCCTTTGCCGCTTTCGAGCCTGTCAAGTAGATTTGTAACTGCTCTTTTCTTAGTTTCAATTGCATCATCGTGAGGAGCAAGGCGGTAGCAAGTTATTAAGTCGGTATTCTTAGCAAGACGGTGAGTAACACTCCCGTGCAAATCCATTGATGTGGAAATCATTACATCATCGCCAACAACTTCGCGAATCCTTGCGATAAAATCACCTTCTGGGTCGTCTAGATCTTGCACACTCATAGCTCCATGAATATCGAAAAATAAACCATCAAGGGGAAGAACCGCTTTCAGTCTTTCTAAAGTTTGATTCACTAGTGATTCATAGGCTTCGCGGGTTACTATACCTCCTGGCATAGCATGGCCTCGCATGGTGGGCAACCACTCTGCACGATCTATTACACCAGAGTCAGCCTCAAAGAATGGGTAGAAACTAAACACATCTTTGCCATATCTAGTTTTAAATGCCTCTTCTGTGGAAACAGCAGGCGAGAAAGTGCTTGATTCGATTGCTAGGCCAGCAATTGCTATGCGTGGAAGTGGTTTTTTATTTTCTGTGCAGCTTATTGTTAATGTAGCAATCAGCAATGTTAGGAATGAAAATGATAGAAAAGTTCTCATAAATATATTAACTTTTGATTCTTTATTGAACACAAAAATACAAATTATTACGGACAACGATTCTTTTACGTGTTAAAAATCAAAGTGCATAAGAAGCTATAATATAAAGACTTGACCATGATGCAAGCCTTTATATTTTATAATGATAAAAATGGATTGTCTATATTGAATTCAAGATATGGATAGTATGGCATGCCACCAAGCATGCAGTTTCAGTTCGTAGTCTATTGTTTCCCAAACTTATGGGCTTAAAGTTGTTCTTGATTGCCATTTGTACTTCTTCCTCGCTAAAGTCACCCTCAGGACCTATAAGAATAAGTGCATTTTGCATGTTTTTATAAATAGAGGTTAGATACATCTTTTCTGACTCGTAGCAATGGGCAATATATTTCTCCCCGTCGAATGGTTGTACGATAAACTCGTTGAATGAGGTCATTTCATCAATCAGCGGCAACACGGCTTGCTTTGATTGTTTCATTGCTGAAATTGCCGTTTTTTGTAATCTGTCGTTCCTTATTTCTTTTCGTTCCGAAAACTTGCAATGTAATGGTGTTATCCGATCAATACCTATTTCGGTAGCCTTTTCAACAAACCACTCATTCTTGTCCATGTTTTTTGTTGGTGCAAATGCTATGTTTACATTAAAACTCCAGCTTTTGGGTGTTGGTATTGTTTCGTCAATATTTATAACTACATGCTTTGGATGTGCTTGAATTATTGTGCATTTATAAAAGAATCCCAAACCATCGGTAACTGTGATTGTTTCTCCTTCACTCATGCGAAGTACTTTAATGCAGTGTGTTGACTCTTGCTCTGGTAGTTTGTGGGATTGTTTTATTTCAGGAGCAAAAAAAATAAAATCAGTCTCCTTAGTTACTTTTCCTTCTTTTGATTTCATCACGGAGTTTTGTGGCTAATTCATAATTTTCTTTTTCTACGGCATCTTGTAGTTCCGACTCTAGGACTTCCAAACTCATATCAAAAATGCTCTCTTCCTCTTTACTATCTTCTACCTCTTCTTCTGTTTTTTTGTGAAAGTCATTTGGCAGAACATCTTTTTCATCAAAAATAATAGCCATGTCGCGCATTATTTCTTCTGTAGTGTATATTGGCGATTTGGTTCTGAGTGCTATTGCTACCGCATCAGAGGTTCTAGAATCAATACTATATTCTTTGCCATCTTGCTCAATTAGCAACTCTGCAAAAAAAGCACCATCTTCAAACTTATAAATATATACCTCTTTTAACTTTATGTCTAATGCCGTAAATATATTTGATATTAAATCGTGAGATAGCGGTCTGGGTGGAGTCATATTCTCCATTATGATAGCTATTGACTGAGCTTCGGGTGTTCCTATCACAATTGGTAATCGGCGAATGCCATTTTCCTCAGCAAAAATTAATGCATAAGCACCGGCTTGCACTTGGCTAAATGAAATTCCTAGGATAGATAATTTTATTTTACTGTTCACAATCAATATTTTTATATGTTATAAGTTCAAATGTAAGGGATTTAAACGAAAAAAACAGATAAATGGGACTTTTTTTTGAAAATTCATAGGAAAAGTTCGCGTATTTAAAAATTTTGTATATCTTTGCACTCGATTTAAACATGGTGGTTGTAGCTCAGTTGGTTAGAGCGACGGATTGTGGTTCCGTAGGTCGCGGGTTCGAAT
>CAYFTB010000216.1:0-3600 GCA_964345875.1 uncultured Proteiniphilum sp. | reverse complement strand
TTAATTAAAACACTCGTGTTCGTAAACTACTTCGTTTTAGACAAAACGGCTATGACTGTATGCTTAGGCTAAAATGTGTATCTTTGCTCAGACGCCAATATCTGATATTTAGGAACTACGAAGATAAGTTAAAGGGTTGATACCAATACTGGCACCAACCCTTTAATATTACGCAAGTCAAAAAGCTTTACAGGACAAAATTAATTAAAATGAACAGAGATCCTTTTTTTCTCCTTCTGATTATATTGCTTAAGAAGCAAATCAACCCCATTACTGCACATATCAAGGTCTGCCTCCATCGTAATAACTTTTTCTTCATTTGGCATTAAAGTGAAATAATTATTGTTCATTATTACAGGAAGAATACGTTTCTTGTTTACACTGTCAATAAGTCTTAGTCGGTTACCGAAAGCTACAGATTTGGAATTGTTTTTTAGCTTCAACTGTATAATACCTTTTCCACCTTTCTTATCCACTATCTGATTGACATTAACAATTGAAATATCAGCCTCGGGAAGTTTGTTCAAGTCTGTATAATCTAGCTCATTCTTTCCGTTACGCCAATATAGGTTCTCAGAAATAATATTATTTTCGGCATCTTTTAATTCAAGGATAATAAAATGAAGCGGTGTTAGTATATTTTCATTCCAGTCATCATTCTTGAAATTTAGTTGAAATGCCTCTTTAGTATCGGCAGAGGGCACATCCAGTTTTATAGAATTTCCATAAGATAATATTTCTTTACCATTAAAATCAAAGATGCGAGCTGACGCAGTAACACCTATCATATCTTCAGACGAGGAATTAATTACCTTAATAATATTGTTGGAAGCATTCCACTGAATATGGTGTGGCTCACATGCTTTCTTCGCGCCCCAATAAGCTCCTGATGCATCGTAGTAATAATCGTAGGTTTGCCACACAAAAGAGGGATATGCTGACTGACTCATCCAAATCAGTATTCCAGTAGCATCATTCCACATTTTATCGTTCCAAGCCTCATACATTCCTTTCATCACTTCAATATTCAAGAACTGTGCTTTTTCACAAAATTCCTCTAGATTATCGGATTCTCCAAACTGCTCATTAACTGATTTCTTATAGTTGATAGGATTGGCATTGGAGGCTTCCTTTCCAAAGAAATGCTTATTCCATACAGTATTGTCATCATCTTTCAGCTGTTCATCCGTAGGTAACGGCCAAAGCTGATCTTCCGGAATAAACATCTTCACACTCTCATACACTGGGAAAGTAGTCGTTCCAATTTCAGTTCGTAAACCATATCCTCGGTCATTACCATAAGGATATGGAGGATTGTTCCAAGCAAGATTACTTCCAGAATTCTCAACATGATCTTTTGGTGATCGGTTACTCCACCATCCGCTTCCTGACAAACCATCCTGATTTGATGACGACTTATACATCCTATCATTATGATCTTCTGATCCAACGATTCCTCTAAGATAATGATCTAGCTCAGGTGAAGGGTATGTTTCGTTGGCACCACACCATAATGCGATAGAAGGATGGTTTCTCAAACGTCTTACCTTATCTAGAGCATTTTGCTTAAAATGCTCTTTATTGTCCACATCATTGTAGGAAAAATATATCCAAAAATCATCCCACACCATGATACCATATTGATCGCAATACTTATAGAATGCATCATCGGTAACACAACCTGTCCACAAACGGATCATATTATAATTCATATCCTTATGCAGACGAATTTTTTGTTCATATTCAGAATCATCTGTACGAAGTAAGTACTCGCTCATCCCCCAGTTTCCTCCCTTGACAAAGAGTTTCTGTCCATTGATATAAAAAGTCATCACAGGCCATCCTGCTACGTTCCGCTCAAAGCGATATTCGTATTGTCTAATACCAAAAGTAATTTCCTTTGTATCTGTTAACTCTTCACCCACTTTGCAAATAACTTCACATGTATATAAATTAGGCTCTCCATAACCATTTGGCCACCAGAGTTTAGGATCTTTTATAATCAACTCTTCAAATTGCTTCCGGTTTAAATATACTTTTCCTGATTGTCCTGCATCAAGAGATATCTTCTGAGAAACCTGGATATCACCTGGCTGTATCAGAATAGTTACCTCAGCATCTTTTTTTTCTTGCGAGGTATTATTTAGAGTAGTCTCAAAAAAGAGATAGGCAGTCTCATTCGATTCAAGCTGAGACCGAATCCAAGGGTCTTCTATAACAATATCACCAGTTATCTGGATATATACATTTCCGGTGATACCATTCAATCGACCAGGCACATATGGCATCCAGTCCCATCCTGCAGCAGCTAGATAAGTTGGACTCGATGAAATTCCAAATGGCTCTTGGGAGTCCCTCGTCTTTTTCTGATCAGCATCATAGATCAGAACGGCTATTGCATTTTTTCCCGACTTGTTAAGTAGGTCTGTTATATCAAATTTAGAACGCAACATATGCCCACTCACATCTTTACTGGAAGTATCAGTACCTGATATTTTTTTGCCATTAAAGTAAAAGTCGGCATATCGGTTTGTATTGTCAAAATGAAGCCATACACGCTCACCTTCTTTATGTGATGGTGTATCAAACTCTGTCCTGTACCAAAAAGGACGATTATAAAAAGACTCATCTACCTTATAAATATTATCAGCATAGTTGGGATCTTTCTCCAATCCACTTTCTACATAGGCGGTAAATACAACACCTGGGACAATACCCTCTATACAATCATTCATCTTAAATCCAGGTACAGAAACTTCGAAACCCGACTGATTTACCTCTTCTACAGGCTTTAGTTCCCACCTTATTTCGGGGTTGGAACTGTTCAATACAAACTCTCGAGACTGAGAATGAGTATTGAAAAACAAAATTGATATGATCCAGACTATAAGTGGAAACGCTATCTTCTTCATAAAAAAATAAATATTTGTTGTTTTATTTTAGGGACACAGAATAAGGTCGATCCTCTTGTCCTGTTCCTCTGTTTTTATTAGGTTTATTGCTCATTACTAGTGTTAGTTCACCACCGTTGATAATATCAGAATAGCTTATCCAGTTTTTTGAAAACTCTACACCGTTTAATGCAGCAGACTCAATATAGACATTTTCTGGACTGTTGTTCTTCGCTTCAATGACAAACTTCTTTCCATTCTCAAGTGTTATTGTTGTTTTTTCAAATAACGGACTTCCCAGAACATACTGATCTGTGCCAGGACAAACACTATAAATACCTAGTGCATTAAGTACGTACCACGATGAAAGCCCACCTTGATCTTCATCTCCAGGATATCCTTGTGGTGAAGCATTATAGAGTTGTGACATCACCTTACGCACGCGCTCCTGTGTTTTCCAAGGCTCTCCAGCATAGCTGTATAAGTAGGGAACATGTTGGCAAGGCTGGTTACCATGTGCATACTGCCCCATGTCGGCAGCAAGCATCTCTTTTATTTCGTGTATTACTTCCCAATATGAGCCTTTATCAAATTCGTTGGTCCCTGTGAAGAAAGTATCTAAGCGGGCAATAAATTCTTCTTCACCTCCCATCAATTTAATCAGTCCTTCAACGTCGTGAAATACTGACCAACTGTATTGAACTGAATT
>CAYFTB010000215.1:0-3629 GCA_964345875.1 uncultured Proteiniphilum sp. | reverse complement strand
CCTGGGGAGAATGAGTAGACGTGATAACGTCAGGAAAAATATTAAAATAATTGTAATTTTGATAGTATACCTGCGAGTTTAATTATAGCAATTGAAGTGCTTTTAATCTGAAAGCTGTATATTTGCTTTATATTAAAACATAATATATCTAATCTTTGATTTAGTTTGGAAATGACAAGATGTTTGTTAATCTAAAAAAATATAAAAATGAATAACTTGAAAGTTCTTCTTGATGAGTTCTTAAGTAGATGGTCAATTGATAATGTTAAAGAAATGACCTTGCAAGAATATGTAGGTCTTGGTAATAGAGATACGTTTTGTCAATGGGTAGAGACTAGGACAAGAGTACTGGGAAGTATAAAGGGGATGACTTCTATCAAATTTGGTATTTATGAACGTAATCCTAACAAAAAGCGACCAGTCAATTATAAAAATGATGAGAAATACTCTTGGATGAAGAACTACGGGAACGATAGGGTAACTGCATTTCATAACATTAGAAACGATATAGTTAGAATTATAGAGTTTACCGAACTTGGTAAATTTTCAAGAATTGACGATATACAATTACCTGACCTATGTAAATGGAAAGTTGCATTTCTATATTCAAATGAACGACTTATACCAATTTATAAGCGTGACGTTTTATTCAAAATCGCAAACCATTTTGGTTTGAAAACAAATCGGCACACAAGAATTTCAGAAATTCAAAACCTTATGATGATGAATAAACCAGTACACCTGGATGTGTATTCATTCATGCAAGAATTGTATGATCAGTTCAGTAGGGATAAGGATAATAAACATGAAGATAAAAGCAATAACGAAACAAAAGAACGGAGAACCAGACGCTCTGCATGCGATAAAAATACATCAACACAAACAAGAACCATTAACTGTTCTTATTTTGTTGAGCAAAAGCACAATAAAATTCAAGAAAGGCTAGTTGATATGCTTGCAGAAAAATATGGAAGAGACAGTGTTGTACTTGTGTAATTAGCAAACTTACAATGTACAAAAAATGGCAATGTTGAGTGTACAACTTTTGGCAATATGGGATGTACAGGTTTAACATTATATTAACTATCTCTTTGTGTTGTTTTTATATCCTCTTCCTTATCTAAGAAAGTTTGTCTGTTATCCATTCTATAACCACTTCCTTCAAACTTAATAACCTCACAGTGATATAATAATCGATCCAGGATTGCAGTAGCCAATACCTCGTCATTTAGGGTTTCAGCCCATTGACTTGGGGATTTATTGGTTGTTATTATTATGGAGCATTGCTCATGCAAATGGTTTATTAAATTAAATAAAGCAACCGCCTCATTTTTTTGTACCGGGAACATCATAATATCGTCTATGGCAATAAGATGAGCTTTAGTATAACGTTTATAAATGTTCATTGCTGAAGAGATGATTTCTTTACGCTTTAATACCCCTATAAGGTCTTCCATAGTAGTAAAGTAGGCTCTGTATCCTTTTTTAATAGCATCATTTACTAATCCCGCAGCTATATAGGTTTTGCCTGTTCCACTAGGCCCCATAAGTACTAAGTTATACATCTGATCAACCCACATTAGTTCTCTGAGCTGTTTCATTTCTTTTATTCCGATACTACTTGAAGCTTTGTAGTCATAATTCCCTAAGTCATGAACACGTGGAAGACGTGCTAATTTAATTCTGCGTTGATAGTCTTTATGCTGTCTATATTCAATCTCTTGTAAAAGAATCTTTTCCAGGAAAGAACCATAGCTCGGTGTGTCAATACTAGCCTGATGAAGCAATGGTTGCACATTTTCTTTCAAATGGCTCAAACGAAGCCCTCCTGCATATTGTTTTAAATTTTCTATCTGTTTCATAGCTGATCTAGTATCTTATTATATTGATTGATATTGCTTGTGTCGGGGATGTATGTGCTACTTTTAAAGTGATTCATATGAACATCCTTTCGTAACGGAGCTATATTAATATTAGATTCTTTTCGTATGCTACTGAGCTTTCGATAGTACTCCGCAGCTTCTTTAAGATTGAAGGCATTGTAGAGCTGATGTTCAATACAGTAGTTAAGTGCACTGCCAACCAGTTCCTCATTATATTCCCCAATGACCTCCCTAATTATCTTGAGATTATCTCTAAAGTATCTGGATTTATTTTTATGTATTACTTCTATATAGTCTGCAAAAACATCGCAGTTTGGGCGTAGCCATAAAACATTTTCCTTAAGAGCATTAAGCTCCGAAGTACGGTCTCGCATGTAAGAGGTTCCACCTATTATTTTGCCTTTCTCTTTGCTTATATTGTGTTCAGCAATTAGATTGCTCTGATGATTATATAAGGAGATCGTCTCTTCTTTTGTTGATAAAAACACAGTTGTTCCTTTGCCATTATAGGTGCCGTAAGGGACTCTGTAAAAGCATCCACGGTAGCTCACTGTATTATCTTTTCTGACTGTGTACTCGGGTAGTTTTTCTTTTAATATGATGGATGTTGGATTAAACACTTTAAGATAATCTTTCTCTATAATCCACTCATCACCGGGAAGCTTCTTTGTTGTGGAATGAGGTGTTCCATTGGCTGTACGTTTGAGCCAGGCAAGTGCTTCTTCATTAAGTCGGTCAATATCATAAAATGTGCGAGCACGAAGAAAGTTGTGTTTGATGTAACCGATAACGTTTTCTATTTTACCCTTGGTCTGAGGGTCTGCCTTACGGCAGAATGAAACATTGATATTACGTTCATTCCTATATTGATGAAAATCATCAGCTAAAATATAATCTCCCAGATTCTCGCTTTTTAAATAGACAGAGTCTTGATCATAAAGTAGCATCTTTGGGATACCTTCTATATATTCAAAGGCTCGTTCATGTGATTCCACAGCTGTTTTCCCGGTAAATGGTTGAGTCTGAAAGAATACATATTTGAAACGACTACGAGAGAGAACAAGAGCAAAAAAGTAAACCTTTTGGATGCTTTTGCCGAAGCATCTCATTGTATGCTCTCCAAAATCAATCTGCGCCTGACTGCCGTAAGGAACTTCATCTATTGCTGCTGTCTGCCTTATTTTGGAAGATGCAAAAATGTGCTCTTTCTCTCGAACATACTTAACAAAATTGTAAACTGTTTTGCTGTTGACTATAGGCAAATCAAGATGGTTTTCTTTAAGGCGATCTTCTATCACCGCTGCAGGCAAACTATTGTCTAACTCAAGCAATCTTTTTACGTAAAAATAGTAAGGATCCAAGAGCTTGCTATAGACACGCTTTTTGTCTATAAATGATTTAAACTCCGATTCACTCATTTTTTTGTACTTCGATACTGTACGTCGGTCAATCCCTAACAATTGTGCGATTTTATTGTCTGAATTGCCTTTTGTTGATGAAAGTTTTTTAACTTCGTACCACATAATCTTTTTTTTAAAGGATTGTGTTTGAGTCTTCATAAGCTTTGTATTTTTGGTGATTTACAAATATATGAAGACTCTTTTTTTAACCCTTATTATGTACATCGAATGTTGCCATTTTCTGTACATTTAATGTTGCCAAAAGTTGTACATGCAAAGTTACTGATTACACAGGAAGTAATTCAGCCAGATCCATAGTGTAATCCTCGTCGTAATCGTGGATATG
>CAYFTB010000214.1:0-3634 GCA_964345875.1 uncultured Proteiniphilum sp. | reverse complement strand
TATATAACATATGTTTCTCGAAAAGTATGTAAAATTTGTAAATGGGGCTATAAAATAGCCCTAAAAAACCCGCCGTTACGTCACGGAATCACATCCACAACATATTTTATTCTGCCGTTACGTGCTGGACGAATCTCTACAATATATTTTATTAAAAAATTGTATTCTACAATCACCTCCTGAAGATATTTTATTTTGCCAGAATGTACTAGAATCACTAACTGGAAAAAATTTCAGGCAATAAGTATTAATTTCATATCTTTACGCTTTTAAAAACAGACTTTTGTCCATTTCTCACGATGATGAATCAGAATAATATACAATCACAGATTGAGGAGCTGAGAGTTCAGCTTCATGAGCATAACTACAACTATTATGTAAAGAATAGACCCGCGATTAGTGATTTTGAATTTGACAAGCTTTTAGCTCATTTGGTTGAGCTCGAATCTAATCATCCTGAATTTTATGATCCTAATTCTCCTTCAATGAGGGTGGGGAGCGATATTAATAAAAACTTTGTTCAGGTTCAACACCGATATTCTATGCTTTCACTTCAGAATAGCTACTCACAAGGTGATGTTACTGAATTTTTCAGTCGTGTGAAGCGAGGATTGAATGAGGAGTTTAATCTTGTGTGTGAACTAAAGTATGATGGTACATCTATATCACTTATTTATGAGCATGGAAAGTTAACACAAGCAATCACTCGTGGAGATGGTAAACAAGGTGACGATGTTACAGCAAATGTGAAGACTATCCGTAATATTCCTCTTATTCTCAGAGGAGATAATATCCCCGATTATATTGAATTTAGGGGTGAGGTGCTGATGCCTTGGGATGTCTTTGATTCAATAAACAAAGAACGAGAAATACAAGAAGAGCCACTTTTTGCAAATCCAAGAAATGCAGCTTCTGGAGCGTTGAAACTGCTAGATTCAAAGGTGGTTGCCTCGAGACGATTACAGTCTTATATTTATTATATGATGGGCGAAGAGCTACCAACGGACAGTCATTACGAAAATATGAAGCTTGCTGCTGAGTGGGGATTCAATGTGTCAGATACTATGAAAAGATGCAATTCTATAGAAGAGGTATTGGATTTTCTGGATTATTGGAATATAGAACGTAAGAATCTGCCTGTTGCTACAGATGGGGTCGTTATTAAGGTCGACTCGCTATCTCAACAACGAAATTTGGGCGCAACTTCCAAATTCCCACGTTGGGCTATTGCATACAAATTTGATGCAGAGCAGGCAATTACCCGTCTGGATTCAGTTTCGTATCAAGTGGGACGAACTGGAGCTGTAACTCCTGTTGCAAATCTAGAACCCGTTCTTTTGTCAGGCACTATCGTCAAAAGAGCATCTTTATATAATGAAGATGCAATTAATGCACTTGATCTTTATATAGGTGATATGGTGTATGTAGAAAAGGGAGGAGAAATCATTCCTAAGATTACAGCGGTTGATAAAGAGGCACGTTTTATGATTGGTGATAAAGTAAGATTTGCCAAGAGATGTCCCGACTGCGGTACTGATTTGATAAGATATGAAGATGAGGCTGCACACTATTGTCCCAATCAGACTGGTTGCCCACCTCAGATAAAGGGACGTATTGAACACTTTGTAACTCGCAAAGCGATGGATATTAATATTGGTCCTGAGACTATTTCTTTGCTTTATGATAAGGGTTTGATTCATGATGCATCTGATTTATATAAACTGAAATTTGATGATCTTATAAATCTTGAACGATGGGCTGTGACTAGTGCTAACAATCTTTTAAGAAGTATTGAAAACTCAAAGTCCGTAGCATATGAAAAAGTATTGTTTGGACTAGGTATTAGATTTGTGGGCGAAACCGTAGCACAGAAGCTTGCAACGGCTTTCACCGATATAGATATACTTGCTTCTGCTACAATAGAACAACTAACTCAAGTGGATGAAATAGGAGATAGAATAGCTCAAAGCGTACGTGATTATTTTGACAATCCCGATAATGTGGCATTTGTGGAAAAAATGAAAGCCTCTGGCCTTTCATTCTCATTAAGCGAGGAAGCTTTGGCATCTCGTACAGACAAACTAGAAGGCTTAACTATAGTAATTAGTGGTAAGTTTGAGATTCATTCGCGGGATGAGTATAAAGCAATGATTACTCTCAACGGAGGCAAGAATACGGGGTCTATATCTAAGAATACTGATTATATTTTGGCGGGTGACAATATGGGGCCTGCAAAATTAGAAAAGGCACAAAAACTTGGTATTAAGATTATTGATGAAAATGAATTTCTGAAGATGATAGAATAGGGGCGATACCCTATTCTGCCATTTTTATATGTTTTAGTTCTTTTGTGGAACAAACAAGACTCTGTCGGGAATTGTTTCCTCAGATATATTTCTGCTCGACCATCCCACTTCAAGCATTTCGCCCATATAGTTTTCAAAGTAGATTACTTCTATCTCATGGATTCCTTTTTCGAGTGCAATCTTTCCATCTTTGCGTCTAAGATTGTGTGAGCCATCATTATCAACAACAAGATTTCCATCAATGAACAATACCGAACCATCATCGGAGTAAGTGTAAAACTTATAAACAGCACGTTCGGGAATATCAATTAGACCCTTAAACTCAAACGCAAAAGAGTCTCGTGCAACTGCTGGCAATAGTGAAAAGTTTTCTATCTCACCTTGCTTTTTCTTAATTGCATTTTTAGCAATGTCTAAAACCTTACGAAGTATGCCGCCTTCATAATAAATATATCTTAAACCATGTTTTCCTACAGTTATATCCTCCTTTGCAGGCAAAAAATCCATAGACTCATCGTCTGCAGATGACAAACCTGATGGAAAATAATACTCTAATTCAACGCCCTGTCTAGTTCTGATCCAAGTGTCGAATGCAAATTGGTTTTCCTTCATATTTATTATCCTTGAACCAATTTCTAGATTTCCGTAAGCATCTTCACCAGATCTTCTGCCAAAGGCCAAAGCTATATCTTGCTCGATGCCAATAAAGTCATTGTCGTGATCATGCCCTACAAATGCACCTATGACATCCTTCATATCAACAAACGAAGCAAACAATCCTGAGTTAATGTCAGGAGATGCTATTCCTTCTCCCTGATTGCCAATAGTAGTTTCTTTGCCTATCACATTGTTGAACTCAAGCAAAGGGATATGGAAAAATGCTAGAGATGGAACTGGATTGTTATTGTTTGTTGATCTATAGCTTTGGCTAGTATTTCTGTACCATTCTATCTGATTGAAATTTATCCAATCATAATGGCCATATTTAAATGCTGAAGGTTTGTTTTTTGAGTCTAGACAATATAGGACTGAAGCAATGTCTTCGTCGTTAGAACCCTTTATTGGCAAGGCATAATTTCCGAATCCATCCAACGATTCAGGTCCCTTCTCACCTATGAAATAAGGTAATCCCTCAAGCAAATCAAATATGTCTTCTCTTGATACTCCTGTTTCTGCGTCATGATTCCCCAGCACTATTGCCCAAGGGGTTTTAGATTCTTCAAATATTTTGGCTATTCTCAACCATGCTTCTTTAGCAGGAGGTGATGTCACTACGTCTCCAGTTAGTATTGCCAAGTCAGGTTTCTCAGTTGATAAAATGTTATTAA
>CAYFTB010000213.1:0-3642 GCA_964345875.1 uncultured Proteiniphilum sp. | reverse complement strand
TTTCATGGTATTAGATTTAAGGTTAACAATGGAGATTGGGTGTCGTGAGACAACCATTTTTCTTTTATACACATCTCTCCTTTTATTAGTTGCCTTTACGGTTAAACTTCTTATCAATAATTACAATCGTATTTTTTAAATTAAGTTGAAAACAAGCTTTTTACTTATACTTATCCCACAATCCCGAATAGATCGTGTTTTTTGTTTGTTCTATTATCGAGGGTAGATCTTCTTCTTTTAAGCCCGTAGTAGGTATAGGTTTGTGGATGATTAATTCCATTTTGCCAGGTTTGATTATGTGAGAATTTCTTTTCAGTATATCAAAAGGACCATTAATAGTTAGAGGAACAATTGGAAGATCTAAGTCGAAAGCAATGTGATATGCTCCACGTTTGAATTTATTCATCTTGCCTGTTCTGGTTCTAGCACCCTCAGGAAATATCATTATGGAGACTCCGTCAGTAATTTGCTCTTTTGCTGACAAAATCGTCCTTGAACGTGAAGTGGCATTACTGTTGTCGACAAATACGTGCCCTGCCTTTTCCGAAGCATATCCCACAAGTGGAATATCTCTGAGGCTCTGCTTTTGTACCCATTTAATATTTTGATTAAGAAAGCCATATGTGAGAAAAATGTCAAATGACCCTTGATGATTAGCTACGAAAACGTAGGATTGTTTAGGGTCCAAGTTTTCATGCCCCTTGCTTTTTATTCTGCAAAGTGCTATCCAGCATGTTAATCTTGACCACCATTTTGGTGGGTAATATCCCCAAAATCTACTACCAAAGATTGAAGTGAAAATCATAACTGTTAATGCAGTTAGTATTGTTAGCACCAAAAAAATTGGAAAGAAAATAAACCATTGGTATAAAAACGTGGAGATAGTTTTTACATACTTCATAATACGAGATAAAATTTGTACTGCAAAAATAATCATTTTTGTCTTTTTTTTCCTAATGAAGTTGAACCTATTTAGGCTTTTGTATCAATTTATCATTGTTACTAGAATATTTAGCTTGAATAATTTTATAGATTGCTTAATTTTGTGTTTATTTGCGTTACGAATTCAACAACATAATATATTATACAATGAAAGAGATAGCAAAGTATTCAGGAGTATTGGTTATGATTATTGGTGTATTGGTTTTGTCAATCCCATTTTTTGCTGGAACAACCAATAATACAAACTTATTAATTGGATTACTATTAGTGATTGAGGGATTTTTAGGGCACATTTTTGTAAACAACATGAAGAGGGATTCTGCTGTAGGTATTGTGATTTGGGCAATAATTCTTTTGGTAGTACCTTTTGCATTGTTCTTTGGTATGAAGAAAGTGGCATACGAAAAAGATGAATTAGCTCTATATAATTAGATTTAATATCCTGATAAAAGAAGTAAAAAACAAAAGAGGATTTCCATAGGAGATCCTCTTTTTGTTTTAATATCAGAACAGCATTAGTTTGTAATGCTTTTTTTATCGTTATGGAATTTTGTAAATTACACAATTGATATTCATTCCTGCTCCCACTGAGGTGAGTATTATATTGTCGCCTGAGGTAATCTCATGACCATTCATTTCGTTTTTCATCACCATATCTAATAGGGTAGGCACTGTTGCAACTGAAGAGTTGCCTAGCCAAGAGATTGTCATTGGCATGATATGCTTTGGCACTTCTTTAATTCCGTATAACCTGTACAAACGAGCTAGGATTGCATCATCCATTTTGCCATTAGCTTGATGAATAAGTATTTTCTTTATGTCGTCAACGTGAATGTTTAGTTTGTCCAATCCAGCTTTTAATGTCTTGGGAACATTCTCAAGGGCATATTGATACAATCTTCTACCGTTCATCTTTAAAAACAGCTCGTTCTTTTCTGCCAAATCGCTGCTGTATGATTTTCCCATACGAAGCAGATTTACATATTCTGTTGTGTCACTTCGTGAGCTATGTCCTATGATGCCTATGGGAGTTTCGCTTTCTATAGCTTCTACTACTGCTGCTCCAGAGCCATCTGCATAAATCATGCTGTCGCGGTCATGTGGATCAGATATTCTTGATAAAACATCAGCTCCAATTACCAGAATCTTTTTTGCATCACCCGATCTAATGTAGTAATCTGCTTGAATAAGTGCCTGAACCCAGCCTGGACATCCAAACAGAATATCGTATGACACTGTACTAGGATTTTCTATTCCCAAATTTGCTTTTACTCTTGATGCAAGTGCAGGAGTAATGTCAATCCGAGAATCGTTTGGGCGGACATCTCCAAAATTATGTGCAAGGATTATGTAGTCTAATTCCTCCTTGTTGATGCCAGCATCATTAATGGCATTTTGGGCTGCAATCGTTGCTAAGTCAGATGCCTTTTGATTATCTTCTGCGTACCTCCTCTCCGAAATCGTTGTGATTTCTTCGAATTTGTCAACTATCTCCTGATTGTCTTTATCTATTGAGTTTCCTGTTGATTCAAGAAATGTGTATCCTAGGAAATCCTCGTTTCTGACAATCTTTGTAGGAATATAGCTTCCTGTACCCGTTATCTTGCTATATATCTTTTTCATAATCTTTTTGAAGTTAATAATAACCTATATCTGACAAAGATAGTGAATTAAATCTTACAACAATTTATTATGATTGTTTTTGTTCTGAATTTTAATTCTCATAATATTTCTTCATTTTCGTTCTTCCGAATATCCATTTTCGGTTGATTCCTTTTAAAATATCTTCGCGTGTTTTGAACTATAAAATGATTATATTTGTACTATTAATTATTAGGTGATTATGTCATATTATCCCTCTCTTTAGAACTCTAAAATTATTATTCGAATGGAATACAAACTTGAGATTTGTGCAAACTCAGTGGCTAGTTGTCTCGAAGCACAGGACGGCGGAGCCTATCGTGTGGAACTTTGTGCCGGCATCCCTGAGGGTGGCACAACTCCATCTTATGGCGAAATATCTATGGCACGCGAATTGTTGGATATAAAACTTAATATAATCATACGTCCTCGCGGAGGTGATTTTCTGTATTCAAAAATAGAGCACAAAGTCATGTTAAAGGATATAGAACTTGCAAGAAAGGTTGGGGTAGATGGGATAGTATTCGGTTGTCTTTTACCTAATGGTGATGTGGATATAGTCAGAACAAAAGAGCTTGTTGATGCTGCTAGCGATATGGATATCACTTTTCACAGAGCTTTTGACAAGTGTCGCAATCCACTTGATGCTTTAGAGCAGATAATTGACTTGGGGTGTAATCGTATTCTTACCTCGGGTCAAAAGCCAGTTGCAAAACAGGGGGTTCATTTGATTAAAACATTAATAGAAAAGTCTGATGACAGAATTATAATTATGCCTGGCAGTGGAATAAACGAAGATAACATTTCATACATTGCATCTGAGACTGGTGCAAAAGAGTTTCATTTGTCTGCACGAACTCCCGTTAATAGCAAAATGATTTTTAGAAACGAAGAGGTATCTATGGGGGGCACTAATATTGTTATAAATGAGTTTGAACAAAATGTAACCAATGCCAATCGTGTTAGATTGACATTGAATCAGCTAAGACAACTACAATAAATCAATTATTTGGAGTTGAATTACTTATCCGTTTAATCGTTTATGTGAAGATTCGAATA
>CAYFTB010000212.1:0-3655 GCA_964345875.1 uncultured Proteiniphilum sp. | reverse complement strand
ATTTAAACGATTTTGAAGATGATGAAGATTGAAAAGATATGGGATGAATTAGCAAACGACCATTCAATTAAAACTGGTCTTTTATTAAGAAGATATTCTGGAACTGTGTTGCCTGATATTTATGTGGCACTTCAAAACCCTGAAAAACTGTTAGCTGTTTGCACTTCTATTGATAGCAACATTGATATAAATATTACATCCTTTTCTAATCTACAAGAGGTAAAAGTTGAATTATTTCCATCGCCTAATGAACCTGATAAAAATCTATTGGTTTTTAAATTACTCAATTTTCAGCATAAAGATATTTTCACAATCCTTTCCGAGGATTTAATAGCAAGTATTTCAGAAGAAACCAATCAAAAGAAATTAGTTCAAATAATGTTAAATCGTTTTGAGAAATGGAAATCATTATTTTCTAAAACTTTAGGACAAGGATTAACAGCAGAAGAACAAAGAGGGCTATACGGAGAGTTATACTTCTTACGTCAATTACTCTCACAAAAGGATGATTCATTAGCGTGTGTGAATTCTTGGTTGGGTCCAGAAAGTGAAAATAGAGACTTTCAAAACGGAAATTGGGCATTAGAAGTAAAAACTACACATACAAATAATCATCAAAAAGTTCATATTAATAATGAACGCCAATTAGATACCAATAATCTTCAAAATCTTTTTCTATATCACATCTCTTTGGAAAAGAGAAAAAAATCTGGAGAAACATTAAATGAAATTGTGAATTCTATTAATTCCTTGCTTCAATTCAATATTATATCTCAGAATAGATTTAAAAACAAGCTTTTTGAAGTAGGCTACTTTTCAAAACATTATCATTTATATGAAGATGTAGGTTATTTTATTCGTCAGGACTTATTTTATTTAGTTGAAAGTGATTTTCCAAGAATTGAAGAAGCTGAACTAAGGGATGGTGTAGGAGATGTTAAATACTCAATTATAATTTCCCAATGTAGCAATTACGTAGTTGATAGTGAATATGTAATTGACAATATTTATGTATAAGATTAATTTCAATGACAGAAAACACAGAAATAAACAGATTCTATAGCAACCTTAAGCAAGATATTCAAGCTACTCAATTGAGTGCCGAAGAAGGAGGAAGCACCGAGCAAATTTTCACTCAATTAGCCGTTGATTTATTATCTACAGCAGGAGAAACAGATAATGTTCGATTAGCCTATGACAAAAAAGGGATTGGAACTAAAACGCAACATCAAATAAATGCCTATTCTATTTCTGACAATTATGAAACCCTTGATTTATTCGTTACAGTATTAAAAAGTACAGACCATCCAGAAAGGACAACAAAGGCAGAAGTTGACACAGCCCAAAAAAGAATATTAAATTTCTTCCGAAAAGCTATTTATAAAGATTATGTAAATGAGATTGAAGAATCGTCAGACATTTTTCAATTAGCAAATGAATTAGCATCGAGTGAAGAGTTAAGAAATAATTTAGTTAGAGTAAATACAATTATACTTACAGATGGCTTTTATCCTAACGAATTATCCAAAGTTGATTCTATTAGCGGGTATTCAATTTACCCAAGAATCGTTGATATTAACTATCTCTACAACATAACGGAAAAATCTCATATTCCTATTGAAATAGATTTTAAGTCCGAAGGTTTTATAATTCCTTGTATAGAATCTCCATCCGCAAATAGTGGTTATAAGTCCTACCTTGCAATTATTCCAGGAAACGCTTTAGCAACAATTTACGAACGGTTTGGTTCTCGTTTATTAGAGCAAAACGTTCGTTCATTTTTACAGTTTTCAGGTAAAATAAACAAAGGAATCAGGAATACTATTTTGAACGAACCTCATATGTTCTTAGCTTTCAATAACGGTATTGCCGCCACAGCAGAAAGTATAGAATTAGAAAACACTGAAAATGGCTTAGTAATAACAAAAACTAATGATTTACAAATTGTCAACGGTGGACAAACAACTGCTTCCATTTATCATACTTTCAAAAAAGACAAAGCAGATTTATCAGACATTTATGTTCAAGTAAAATTATCGGTAATTGAAAATAAAGAAAAATATGGTGATATTGTTTCAAGGATTGCAGAGTATGCCAACACACAAAACAGAGTGTCAGTTGCAGATTTAAGTAGCAACCTTCCTTATCACGTACATTTTGAAAAACTTTCAAGAACAATTATCACCCCGCACTCTGACACGAAACCAACGCAGACAAAATGGTTTTATGAACGTGCAAGAGGACAATATAGGAATGCTAGGAATAGAGAAGGTTTTACAAAAGCAAGACGAAAAGCATTTGATATAAAGCATCCAAGAAGTCAAATGTTTACTAAGGAGAAATTAGCTAAATACATTAATGCCTATCAAGAAGTTTATAAAGGAACCAAATTAGTTGTCGCTCCACATTTTGTTGTTAAAAACGTAAAGAATTATAGCCAATTCATTTTATACAACACAAAAGGGAAAATTGAAAATAATAATATTTATTTTGAAGACACTGTGGCAAAGGCAATATTATACCAAACTTGCGAAAAATTATATGGTGTCAAGCCTAATTCGATAGGTGGTTTAAGGTTTATTGTTGTTCCGTATGCCATTACATATTTTGGGCTAAAGACCGATTATAAATTAGACCTATATAAAATTTGGAGAAACCAAGCTATTTCTGATAACTTAAGTAATTTGTTATATGATTTAATGGTTCAACTCGATGATTTTCTTGTTAGGAATAGCCCTGAATCTTTAATTGAAATGTGGGCAAGGAAAGAGTCTTGTTGGGAATTAGTAAGAGAACAAGATTTTAAATTAGATTATAATTCTATTAAAGAGGATTTTATCAACCCCAATGAAACTTCAAAGAGAAAATTAATGTCCTCCGATGAATCTAAAAAAAGAGAGAGGGAAAGCAATATTGAAAAACTAAAGTCCATTCCTATCGAAAAATGGGATGAGATTAGTCGACTTGATATAGAAACAAAAAAAATAAAATCCTTAAGTTTAAAAAACAAAGCAATTGGCATTTACGCCTCCCTAAAACAAAAGAAGGAATTATCAGATCTTCAAATTAATGACGGACTTAGAATAATAGAGGCCATTTCAACTCAGGTTCCAGATTTTTTTGACACACCAATAAAAAAAGATGTTCAAATACAAAGTAAAACGCCAAAAATTATAAATACTGAGCTTCTAATGAAAATGATTGAATGGGATACAAGTGCTAAAGTTTTGTCAATAAAAGAACAACAATATATTGCTGATTTTGCCTACGGCTTGAAAAAAATAAACGACTTCCATAGAAAAAATATTGAAATTTATTTGCAAAAACTAAAAAATGCTGGATTTAGAGAATAATTGATTATAAAAACCAGCAAGCAAATTTGCAATTCGCACAAGCCAGCCACCCAAGCCAAAAATTGCAAAAGAGCTTGCTTCGCTACCCGATTAAAAATTGTTTTTCCATCTCTCAAAAAAAATAAAAATACAGTGATTCGTAAAAATATAAATATAGCGTTGAAAGATGGCCAGCCTACAACAAGCGGTTTGAACGCAAGGCGATATAATTGCTTCGATTGAACATTTTCGATAAGAAAAAATATTATCTTCGTATCAACATTTGTCGGTAAAATTCGCCCTGCGTCAAGCCGCCAAACCGT
>CAYFTB010000211.1:0-3665 GCA_964345875.1 uncultured Proteiniphilum sp. | reverse complement strand
TTATTTTCAATTATTAATCTGATATTCAGGAATGGCTATCACAATATCTTTACACATTCATGAAAACTAACTTTCAATTATCAACATGGCTTTTAACTTTAGCTATTTTGTTATCGTTTAATGTTATTAAAGCTGAAACCTCACCACCACACACCATTAAAGGTAAAGCAATTGGTGATTTAGTCTCACTTTCTTGGAAATCGCCTGCTTCCGAGAAAACACTGCAATGGCATACAGACTATGCCTACAATGGATTTGGGGCAAGCGGAAACTTCCCAATGACAATTGCTGCTAATGAGTTTGCGCCCGATGACCTTCAAGAGTTTATCGGAATGCAAATCGAAGCAATAGGTTTTTACCCCTATTATGAGTTTACTTATGACGCCTATGTACTTATTTATGAGGATGGTACAGAAGTTGTACGTCAAGCAGCCGACTTCTCAAACATCAAGCTGAAAGCCTTCAACAAGGTTGAGCTTGATGAGCCTTACCTCATCACAGGCAACAAAACTGTCAGAATTGCTGTTGAGTTTCATCATGGCGATAACTCACCTTTTGTTGCTATTGTCGATAATGGGCCAGTTATTGATGGTAAAGGTAATTTATACTCGTTTGATGGTAAAAAGTGGCTAAAGGCAAGTGGAAATTTCCTTGTAACAGGCTACTTTGGATATACCCCCGAAGAGAATAACCCAGATAGTTATAACATATATCGAAATGATGTTAAAATAAACAGTGAGCCTATCACAGAGCTAACATTTGAACAAACAAAACAACCATTAGGTATAAACAATTATGCAATAACAGCTATTTATGGTGAGTCTGAATCTGAAAAGTCTTACGCAATGACTATTGAAGCAACACCTTCACGTGGTAGTATCAAAAATTTAGATGCTGAAATTGATAATTTATCAGTTGAATTATCTTGGGAGGCACCTTTTAAAGATGAGACATTACTAACTTGGAGTGACCAAACACCATATATGGGTATCGGATTTACCGGTACAGCGCCTAAGGCTATTGTGGTAAACAGTTTTTCACCCGATGAGCTAAGTAACTATATCGGAGCTAAAGTAAACGCCATAAACATTATGTTTAAAGAGTTGATTACCGGATTAGAGATAGTTGTATTTGAAAACAAAAAAATGGTTTACAATGAAGTAATAACAGACCTGCCTAAAGAGACAGACTTAGATAAATGGATAAAATATGAATTTACAACTCCATATATCATCCCTCAAGGAAAAGATATTAGTGTTGGTTATTATGTAACTCATGTTAGGGATGGACATCCTATTTATGTTGATTCAGGAACATCGTATGCCAAGGACCGAATCCATACTGCGGGAACAAAAACAACTACCGCTTGGAAAACTTTAGATGGACTTAATGCTTCTTTTAGATATAATTGGATGTTGAGTATGGATGTTGAATTGAACAACGAGGTAAGTATTCCAGAAGTCAGTGAATATAAAGTGTTTCGTAATGGAAAACTTTTATCAACAACAAATAACTTATCTTATCTAGATGAGTCTTTAGACATCGAAACTTACAGTTATCAGGTTAGTGCTGTTTATACCGATGATACAGAGTCAAACTTGTCAGATCAAATAAAGGCTACAATTAATCTTCCTACAGCATATCGTCGTCCTGTTTTCACTAAAACTTGGGGCGAAAACAACTCAGTTGAATTAGAGTGGGAATTATTTACAGAAATACCATCTAAATTAAAATGGTACACTGGAGATGTTGTACAAAAATATGGAATAACAAACTCAGGGAATGACGTTGAACTGTGGTTAGGTGCCAAGTTCGATAAAAACGATTTACTTCCATATGACAATCATGAGATCTCTAGTTTAGAAATATTTTTAGCAGAAGATGTGATTGAGTTAACTGCTCTAATTTATGAAAATGGAGAGTTAGTTGTATCTCAAAACGTTGAAAACCCAAGTGTTGAGAACAATATTGTCGAATTAACAACTCCTTATTCTATACCAAAAGGTAAGGATATTATCATTGGTTATAAAGTATTATACGAAGATGATAAAAAGCCATTAGCTTTTGATATGGGACCTCTCGTTGCTGACAAAGGTTCTTTGTTTAGTATGGGTGGCACTATGTGGTTCCCTTGGTCTTCTATCGTTCCTGAACTCCAATACAATTTAGTTGTCGAAGCTAATGTTAGAGAAGTTGGTTCTCAAAACGTAGTATCAAAATTAAACAAAAATGAAGTTAGCGAGATAATAGATAGAGGCACAAGGTCACTACCATCACTTGCTGGACATGCGCACTTAACTAATAAGTCAACTCCCGATTTGAGTGGGTTTAATATTTATAAGAATAATGTGATTCAAAACAGCGAACTACTTACAGAAAATAAGTTTGAAGATAAAAATGTAGGCTATGGTGTACACGAGTATTATGTTACCGCTATTTATAGCAACGGCTGGGAGTCGCACCCGTCTGACTTATTTGTTCATGAATACAAAAAGCCTAATTTTGCCTTGGCTCCTTATAAATTGGAAGCTGAGATGGACAATGATAAAGTAATGTTCTCTTGGAATGCTCCTGGACAAGGAAACAGAATAAGCTGGAATAATGATATGGAAGATGTAATGGCAGTTGGTTTAACCGGTTCAGGCACAGTTAAAGGGCATATATGCACCAAATTTGAACCAGAAGATTTAAAAGATTACCCAGAAGGAAGCCTTCTAACACATATTGAATTTGAACTCACTGATGATAATCTTTCGTATTTAAGTGTCTGTGTACTATACAACAATGCACTCATATATGAGCAACCCGTCGAAACATACCAAGTTGGAAGAAACACTATTTGTCTAGATAACCCAATAGTAATTCATCCAGGTAGAGAGCTAACATTTGGTTATTATGCAGAATACAAATCTGGTGTAAAACCTTATGCTACCGATACAGGACCTGCTATTGATGGAAAAGGTAATATGATTTCTACCAACTTAACGACTTGGAGAACTCTTAAGAGTATGAATAGTGCCTTAGATTTTAATTGGAGAATATGGGGTTATATTCAAGTACCAACACTCAATATTATGAAGGTAAGAAGTGGGGATTATACTCCAGAAACAACATACAATATCTATAGAAACGACGAATTGTTAGTTGAAGGATTGACTGAAACAACATTCGAAGACGAATGGCAAGTTAACGATTGTGTTTATTATGTGAAAGCAGTTAAAGATGGTATTGAATCTGCTGCTTCAAATCTTGTCAATGTTGATGGTAGTAATGTACAAAGTAGTTCATCCACAGCTACGATTGACAAAATATCTATTTATCCAATTCCTGCAACTGATTACTTAAATATACGTTCCGAGAATAACATTATCTCTCTACAAATCATTCAATTAGATGGTTCGATAATCAATACAGTTTTGAATAAAGAATCAATTAATATTTCTGATTTGGCATCTGGTCCATATCTAATCAAAATTGAAACCGACAAAGAGAGTGTAGTTAAACGCTTCATAAAAGAATAGATTAAAGCATATGAGTAATTAAAATAAATCAATTAGGGTATGACTTTTGTTTCATACCCTAATTTTTTTATAATTAAATTTCTATCTAAAAAATAGTACCAATAATCAATAAAAACAAAAAGGACAACCACACATAGTGCAATT
>CAYFTB010000210.1:0-3679 GCA_964345875.1 uncultured Proteiniphilum sp. | reverse complement strand
GTATCTTTTGATAATGGAAATGCCTCTTGATAAATAAATGGTTTAGTTGCCATAAATAATTATTGTTTTTATTCTTGTTTTTGTTTGTTGCAAATTTACAAATAAAATGTGACTCGTTTGAACTATAAATAATAAATAGTGAAATTTTTCTTTATTTGATTATTATAAAGTGAATTTGGTATTAACTTTTGCCAATTATACACCATTTATTATGACAGAATTAAATCTGATAGATAGATTATAACAAAAAAAGGACAGGGAATATCATCCTGATCATTCCTCCAACTCTTTGTGATTGAGTATATATAAGTTTACCATCATGTTGTCTGTACATTCAGTTTTTTATCTCAGATATGGTTGTATATTACTATTGTATTGGTCACGAACGGTTCAAATCCACATGTGAATTTACATTGTATAGGTCTCGAACGATACAAATCCACATGTTGATTTGTATTGTATAACATACTAACGATAAGAATATACATGTGGATTCTTATTGTATAAGCCTTATACAATAGAAATATAGTGTTTATTTTAGCTATCACGGCTTGTGTTTGCTCTTCTCATAAAATCTTTTTATACTTGCTGGGACTAATTAGTTATTCTAATATGGTTTTTTGAATGATAGCAGCTGGTTCTTATTGTTTCGGGATTGTTGGGGAGATAGTCATAAAGTCATTGTGCCAAAATATTTATCATGCAAAGCTATACAAAACCATGTTGGGGTAGTCAGTGAGATGATGTATGAAAAACTTATATTTATTTACGTTGAATCATTACGACTAATTCGTGTTATTAATAATGTATCTTAAAATACTCTGCATATAGATGGAATTTTTGTTCCTTTGCATCTCTAAATGTGTTCAAGTTTTTAATCATGCGTCTATCTGAACTTCCAACTGGCGACAAAGCATATATAATTAAGGTAAATGGAACGGGAGCCTTTCGTAAAAGAATCCTTGAAATGGGTTTTGTACGTGGTAAAGAAGTTAAGTCTATCCTTAATGCTCCATTAAAGGATCCAATCAAATACGGTATTATGGATTATGAAGTCTCGCTAAGACGAAGTGAGGCTGTGATGATCGAAATATCGAGACTCAAAGAAGATGCGATAGCCTTTTCTAAACTTCAGGATAAAATAGAGTTTGATATTGAATATGAGGAAGATGTAGTCGATGTACTACAAGAAGTACCTGTTGTTGAAAAACGAACCAAGCTGAATGATAATTTGAAGATAATAAATGTAGCACTTGTGGGAAACCCAAATGCTGGAAAAACATCAATCTTTAATTTAGCCTCTGGTGCTCATGAACACGTTGGCAACTATGGTGGTGTAACCGTTGATGCTAAGGAGGGTTTTATGCGGCATGATGGCTACACATTCAAATTGGTTGACTTGCCTGGCACATACTCTTTGTCAGCTTATTCTCCAGAGGAATTATATGTTAGAAATTATATTTTTAATGAAAAGCCTGATGTTATAATAAATGTTGTTTCGGCATCTGCACTCGAGCGCAACCTATATCTTACAACTGAACTTTTGGAATTGGAGCATACGATGGTGATAGCTCTAAATATGTATGATGAATTGCAAAAGAGTGATCGTAAGTTTGATTACAATTCCCTTTCAGCAATGCTTGATATTCCAATTATTCCAACTGTTGGAAAAAAAGGAACTGGCATTCCAGATTTGCTAAGTACAGTCATAAAAATATATGAAGATAAAGAGAAATCTCGCAAGATAACAATTCCTTATGGCAGAGTGTCTGAGAAGTCCATTGCAATTATGAAACGGGAACTGTCTGCATCTAATGATTTACTTTCAAAACTTAATATGCCATTAAGATATATAGGGGTAAAGCTTTTAGAAGGTGACAAGGCGATTGAGAAAGAGATTGTTGGACTGAGCAGAGGTAATGAATATATAGCCCGACGCAATAAGGAGCAAGAGTATATGGAGCGTTTGCTTAAAGAGGACTCTGAATCTGCGTTTGTGAATGCAAGATATGGGTTTATTGCTGGTGCATTGAAGGAAACTTTTGAACATAAAAAGAGTATTCATGCAAAAACGGAATCTTTAGATGCTGTTTTGACTAATAAATATTTTGGACTTCCTCTTTTCTTTGTTTTTCTGTGGATTATGTTCGAAACAACCTTTAGGCTTGGAGAATATCCTATGGGTTGGATTGAGAGTTTGGTGGCTTTTATCGGAAATGGTGTCAGAACTAGAATTGCAGATGGGCCACTGAAGGATTTAATTGTGGATGGATTGATCGGTGGTGTAGGTGGAGTAATTGTCTTTTTGCCTAATATCGTGATATTGTATGCCTTCATTGCATTTATGGAGGATTCTGGATATATGGCCAGAGTGGCATTTATTATGGATAAGTTGATGCACAAAATTGGACTGCATGGCAAATCTTTTATTCCACTAATTATGGGGTTTGGTTGTAATGTGCCGGCAATTATGTCTACAAGAATGATAGAGAGTCGCAATAGTCGCATGATAACTATGCTGATAGTGCCATTTATGTCATGTAGTGCTCGCCTTCCAGTATATATATTGTTCGTTAGTGCATTTTTTGCAAAGCATGGTAGCTTTATTATGCTAGGTCTTTATCTAGTAGGTATTATCATTGCTGTTTTAACGGCATTGCTTTTGCGAAATAGTTTTTTTAAAGATGATGATACTCCTTTTGTGATGGAGTTGCCGCCTTATAGGATGCCCACTACAAAGTCAGTAATAATCCACATGTGGGAGCGATCTAAGATGTATCTTCTGAAAATGGGAGGTCCAATTCTTGTTGCATCGATTATTATATGGTTTTTAGGTTATTTCCCTCAGAATAAGGAGCGAGATGAGAACTATGATAAAAGGATTGCTCAAATAGAGTCTTCAAATATGTCTATTGAGGATAAGTCTGAGGGTATTTCTGAGCTTCAATTTGCAAAGCATACAGATCATCAGGTTAATTCGTATATTGGAAAAATTGGGCACTTTATGGAGCCAATAATGAAGCCTTTGGGTTTTGATTGGAAGATTTCGGTAAGCCTATTGTCAGGGATGGCAGCCAAAGAAATTGTGATAAGCACCATGGGAGTGTTATATACTGGCGATAGTGATGATCAACAATCACTGCAAGATAGGCTTAAGTCTGAAAGAAATAATGACGGGACGCCCATTTTTTCTCCATTAGTAGTTTTAGGGTTTTTGCTGTTTACACTGATATATTTTCCATGTATCGCTACTATTGTAGCAATCAAAGAAGAGTCGCATAATTGGAAATGGGCTGCTTTTAGTGTGGTTTATTCTACTGGACTTGCTTGGGTAGTTGCGTTTTTGGTATATCAAATTGGAAGTCTGTTTTAAACTTTTATTAAACTAATTTGTTTCTTGAATATGAATATACAAATGATTATTGTAGTGCTTATCGGGCTAGTTGTCTCATTTATAGTATTACGTGGGGTATACAGGTTCTTTTTTGATAAGAGCAGTTCTAATAAATGTGGCAGCTGTTCGTCGTGCGAATTTAATATTCAAAACCCACGTAAATAATTTATTAACCGTTCATATCTAATTTAAATTTCTCAAGTTATTCTGGAAACAAAAATAATTACTAATACTATTTACTTATAAATCTTAAGGGGTATTGTTACTTTAAAATAGCTCTAAAAT
>CAYFTB010000209.1:0-3689 GCA_964345875.1 uncultured Proteiniphilum sp. | reverse complement strand
TAACTCAGTTCAGCTTAATTTATAATGAAGAGAAAGCTAATTTGCCCTACCATATTAATTTGATTAACGAACTACATGCTGATGAAAATGCACATAGTCGTATTTTAGCTCAATTGTTACGTTATGAAGAAAACTCAAAGTACAGATTTCTCAATAGCTTCCTAACAGACTTGTGTAATTTTAATCTTAGTGTAAAAAGACCTAGAGTTGAAAAGGTAGATTCATGTGGCCGAATTGATATTCCTATTTTCGACAAAGAATATGTAGTAGTAATTGAGAATAAGGTTACAGACAAGGCCGTGGATCAGATTACAGATAAAGGTGGACAGTTAGCAAGGTATATAGAAACCATACATAATAATCACAAAAGGCCACTAGAAGAAATTTATGTGATTTACACTCCAAAGCATACAAGAGAGCCAATAGATGAATCTTGGATCAACGAACTAGGGTACTCCTATAAAGATGAATTTTCGCCAAGATATTGCTCTTTATCATACAGTGATAAAATATATCCTTGGTTGAAAGACAAAATTTTGCCATCTATTCAAGAAAAGGATATCTATTTACGAAGTGCTATAATACAATATATAGACCACTTGGAAGGAGCTTTCAGCTTAAGAACAATTGACAAAAATATGAATATGAGATTACAAAGATTTATTAAACAAGAATTAAATCTGAAAGACAATCAGCCCGAAGAAGCCATAAAAATTCTTTCAGACAAGAAGACTGAATTGGAAAACGCTATAACACAAATAGAACTTTTAAAAACTGAGTATAATAAACAAATTATGATAGATCTATTTGGACAATGGAAAATAATGCTTAAACAAGATTTTCCTAATATGAAAGTGGTTGGAGATAATTTCACAATCGACAAAAATTGCATCAATATTGGAATAGAATTTTCGATGGATAGTGAAATGTTTGCGGCTATAATAGAAGTAAATGAGGTTAACAAGCCTAATATCTATTTTGGTATAGGCAAACATTCGGTAAGCGAATCCAAACATTCGGTAAATTCAAAATTATCTAACATCATGAAGGAGTTAGAATTAGACAAGCCTGACAATTGGTGGTATGGTTGGAAGTATACTTCTATACAAAATGCATATACTAGATTAAAAAATCTTATTAATGCAATAAAGTAAGACAAACTCCTGCTGAATACCTTTAATTTCAGCAGGTTTTATTATTTCAACTTTCAACTCGTTTTACTTTTCTAAATACTATTTTTATAAACCTAAAAGCACCACGGGTAAAAGCATACACTAGTTAGTGTATCCCGTAGTAAAACTGAAGAATTGTGAGTTCGAATCACTCCACACCGACGCAATATTAATATCTAAACACACCCTCCAATAGACACTTTAAAGCTTTTTGATACAAAAGATGTTTTAACCATACTTTTTTGTAAATTTGCATCTTTAATCAAGAAAATAAACAGTTTATATAATATGTACAGAAGCAAAACTTGTGGCGAACTTCGAATCGCCGATATCAACCAAGAGGTAACTCTTTCGGGATGGGTGCATAGAATTCGTAAGATGGGCGGAATGACTTTCATCGACCTACGTGACAGATATGGAGTTACTCAATTATCCTTTAATCAGGAGGTAAATCATGATTTGGCGGAACAAGCCAACAAGCTTGGCAGAGAATGGGTGGTTCAAGTAAAAGGAATTGTAGAGGAGCGTTCTAGCAAAAACAACAATATTCCCACTGGCGAAATAGAAATTATTGCAAACGAAATTAAGGTTTTGAATAAATCAAAAACTCCACCTTTCACTATTGAAACTGAAACTGATGGCGGCGACGATTTGAGAATGAAGTATCGATATCTTGATTTGCGACGTGATGTGGTAAGAAAAAATCTTGAACTACGCCACAAGATGGCCTTCGAAACTCGTAGATTTCTTGATGAAAAAAACTTCTTGGAAGTGGAAACACCAATGCTAATTGCATCTACGCCCGAGGGTGCTCGAGATTTTGTGGTGCCTTCACGAATGAATCAAGGCGAATTTTATGCACTACCCCAATCGCCACAGCTTTTCAAACAGTTGCTTATGGTGTCGGGATTTGACAGATATTTTCAAATTGTAAAATGCTTTAGAGACGAGGATTTACGAGCCGACCGCCAACCTGAGTTTACGCAAATAGACTGTGAAATGGCTTTTGTAGATCAAGAAGATATAATTTCAACTTTTGAAGGACTAACAAAACATCTTTTCAAAACACTCAAGGGAGTAGAGTTTGAAGGAGAGTTTCCACGTATGAGTTATGCCGAAGCCATGAAATATTATGGCTCGGATAAGCCCGACATTCGTTTCGACATGAAATTTGTTGAAATAAAAGATCTTACAGAGGGTGCTGATTTTGTAGTATTTGATAGTGCTGAATATGTGGGTGCAATTTGTGCTAAAGGCTGTGCCTCATATACTAGAAAGCAAGTGGACGATCTAACCAACTTTGTGAAACGTCCTCAAATTGGGGCCAAAGGTTTGGTATATGTTAGATATAACGAAGATGGATCAATAAAATCTTCTGTTGACAAGTTTTATAGCGAAGATACACTTAAACAATGGGCTGATAGATGTAATGCCCAGCCTGGAGACTTAATACTTGTGATGTCTGGCGAAACAGTGAAAACACAAGAGCAACTTTGCGAACTTCGTCTCGAAATGGGTACTCGTCTTGAGTTGAGAGATAAAAATGATTTTAAATGTCTGTGGGTTGTAGATTTTCCGTTGTTAGAAAAAGATGAGGAACTAAACAGATTCTTTGCCAAGCATCACCCATTCACATCACCAAAGACTGAAGATATATCACTACTTGATACAAACCCTGCAGCCGTAAGAGCAAATGCCTACGACATGATTATTAATGGTGTAGAAATTGGTGGAGGCTCAATACGTATTCATAATAGTGAACTTCAAAAGAAAATGTTCTCTGTATTGGGATTCAGTGAAGAAGATGCACTAGAACAATTTGGCTTCTTGATAGATGCTTTTCAGTATGGGGCGCCTCCACATGGCGGTATTGCTTTTGGACTTGACCGCTTTGTGTCTATTTTTGCAGGAATAAATAGTATTCGTGACACCATCGCCTTCCCCAAAAACAACTCGGGACGCGACGTTATGATAGATGCACCATCTACAATATCAAAAGAACAATTAGACGAGTTGGGTATTGCGTTAGTTGAGAGAAAAGATTAAAGTATCAGTACGATGCCTGATAAATAAATTAGAACGTGTGGAGTAAATTATTCTCTGCACGTTTTTTAATATTTTAGATATGAAGCTCATTAAAGTTACCTGTGCCATAATTGAAGACAATAATAAAGTGCTAGTTGTACAACGGAGCAAAAGAATGAATTTACCTCTTAAATGGGAATTTCCTGGAGGAAAGATTGAGCAGGGAGAAACCGAGAAAGATTGTTTGATAAGAGAAATTAAAGAAGAATTAAATCTTGACATAATACCTTTAAAAAGGCTCACCCCCTCCATATTTCACTATTCTAATATTTCAATCGAGCTGATTCCTTTTATTTCTCAATTAATATCTGGTGAATTATTTCTTTCAGAACACAAGCAATATAAATGGTTGTCGGTAGAAGAGTTAAAACATATAGACTGGGCAGAAGCAGATGTTCCAATTGCAGATGAGTATATCAAGAGTAGTTTTTA
>CAYFTB010000208.1:0-3708 GCA_964345875.1 uncultured Proteiniphilum sp. | reverse complement strand
TGTTGCACCTCTTTATTTAATGCTTCGTGACGAAATTCGCAAATCAGACGATATTGCTCAAACAAGACTATTTAAGAACTTGGACTATCTGAAAAAATTTGATGATAGTTTCAATTATGCTGTAATTCTTTTAGGCGCGTTTTTCGGTTTTCGTAAATTCTATGACATTTACTATGAGGCATTGGATTTACGTTTTTACAAAGACTTTAAAGCATCGAAAAAACAAACCGTAAAAGAAGAGCAACAAGAAGTTGAAACTATTTCAAAAATTGAAAAAGAAGTTAAAACGGTAGTTGAAGAAGAAAATCTAAACGACAACACAGAAATAAAGATAGATAAAAATGCACCTGAAACAAAAGTCGAAGAAAAAAACAAAGATAGACAAGCTCATTCAAAACTAAACGAATATACTGGAATACAAAAACAGGTTTTTGAAAGCCTTTTGAAAATATTTGATGAAGAAAAGGGGACTTTTGAAATTAAAACTGATAGACTTACAGAATTAAAGAAAACATTATCACCTTTATCAATTAAACAAAAAATCTCAAAAAAAGATGATGTTGTACGTATTATTAACGAGTATTTTAAGAAAGATATTAAAGTTGAAAATAAAGGAAACAAGTATTTTATCAGTCGAAATATAGAAGGAGACTTATTTGCCAACTCATAAAACCACACACACGTCAGTTATCACAAGCCAACACTATAATTATAAATTGCAAAAAAGCCACGAGACCAATATAGAAACAGATACGAAATGACAATAAAAACAGATAACAAAAATAAAGGGAGAAGGCATAACACAGTATTGCCAAAATGGCGAGTGAAGTACTCTTATGAAACATTCGTGCAAAATTCAACTTCGGTAATTCTATTGAACTATTGTACTAAAAATTCGCCACTTCGGCAAGCCGCAAAACGTTATCAGCAACCCTAAGACGACAGGACACTACAAAATAAACAGCATTAAATGAAAGAGATTGGAAGTTTTCTATTACTTGTTTTACTAATTGTAACGGGTGTTTGGTTTTACCGCAGACATCAGGAAAATGAACGTAAGAAGAAAGAACTTGAAGCAGAACAGTCTAGACAACGTGAACTTGAAAGACAAAAGTTATACGACTTTTTCAAATCAAAGCTGGACAGAATAAGAACAGCTAACGACAAATTTGCAAAATACATTGACTTTAAAACAGGCTATTTTACAAACTATCAACTGACAACTTGGAAAACCGAGCAAACAAATCTTTTTAATGAAATCAAAGGGAAACCCTTTGATTTCATTAATCTTTCAAATGAAGAAGTTAACTCAATAAAGACTTTTACAGAATATTTCAATAATGCGGCAACTTTAAGGAATGACTTCAACAAAAACTTTGTAAAGGAAGAACTAAAAACTTACAGCAAATTCTTTGACAACATTGAAGGTAGAAAACTTGACATTCAGCAGAGAACGGCAGTTGTAACAGATGAAGACAATAATATAGTTATTGCAGGAGCAGGTTCGGGTAAAACAACAACTATTGTTGGAAAAGTAAACTATGTTCTTGAAAGATATAAAGTTCGACCCGAAGAGATTTTACTGATTACATTTACAAATAAATCAGCCACAGCACTTGCCGAGAGAATTGATATTGAAGGAGTAGAAGCAAAAACCTTTCACAAATTTGGAAAAGACATTATAGTTGAAGTAGAAGGAAAACAACCAAGCATTTTTGAAGAAGCACAATTTAAACCCTTGCTGACAAGATATTTTTCGGAGTTAATAAAGAATGAAAGTTACCTTCAATTAGTTACTGAATATTTTACTAATTTCTTAAAGCCAGCTAAATCACAATTTGAATTTGAAAATCAAGGCGATTACATTCAATACATTAAAGACCAAAATTTTAAAAGCTACAAACTAAAAGAAGTTCCAGTAAACGGTAAGAAAACCTATAAAATGGAAGTGGTTAAAAGCATTGAAGAATGTAAAATAGCAAATTTCCTTCTGTTTAATGGTGTGAACTATGAATACGAGTTCCCATACGAACACGACACTGCAACAGAAGCATTTAGACAATACAAACCTGACTTTACAGTAATTCAAAGCGGTAAGAAAATTTATATAGAACATTTTGGCATTTCAAGAAATGGGAATGTTCCGAATTGGTTCACAGGAGACGGAACACGTTCTGCAAGTGAAAAATATCGTGACGATATGGAATGGAAGCGAGACACTCATAGACAAAATGGAACTATTTTAATTGAAAGTTATAGCTATGAAATGAGTGAAGGGATTTTATTTGAAAATCTAACGAATAATTTAAAATCTGCTGGAGTTATTCTTAAACCCAAATCGCCAGAAGAGATTTGGAAAATCATTTCGGAAGCCGCAAAAGATGAAATAAATAGTTTTATCACTTTGTTTGGGACTTTTATAACATTAATGAAATCTAATAATTATTCGATTAATGACGTTATCAATAGAAATAAACAAACTCAGGACAAATTCTACAGAGATAGAAATTCACTATTTATTGAAATCATAAAGCCAATTTTTGAACGCTACGAAAATCATCTGAAGGAAAGAAACGAAATTGACTTCAGTGATATGATAAACAAAGCCTCTAAGCATATAGCAAGCGGCAAATACAAACGAAAATTTAACTATGTTATCATTGATGAGTTTCAAGATATTTCGATTGGTCGTTACCAATTAGTAAAAGCAATCAAAACTAGCAATCCATCTTGCAAGCTATTCTGCGTAGGTGATGATTGGCAGTCAATTTACCGTTTCAGTGGAAGTGATATTGCACTTTTTAAAGAATTTGAAAATTATTTTGGGTTTACTGTAAAATCAAAAATTGAAACAACCTATCGTTTTCACAACCCACTTATAAGTCTATCTAGCGAATTCATACAGAAAAATCCAAACCAAGCTAAAAAGGAATTAAAAGGAATTTCAAGCAGAAAGGAAACAGACTATAAAATACATTACTCAATTACAGACAATCAAGACGATACTTTAGCTGTTCAAAAAATATTTAACGAGTTATTAGAGTTTGACCACCAAATTGAAAACAAAGAAATTATTATTCTCGGTAGATATGGGTTTGATATTGATAGGATTAAAAACGAAAAATCAGTATTTCAGATTGACAAAACAAATGAAATTATTTCCTACAGTATCAAAACAGAAGAAGGCGAAATAAAGAGACTAAAAGCCCAATTTATGACAGTTCACAAAGCTAAAGGACTGGAAGGTGACATAATTATTGTTCTTAATTGTAACTCGGGCAAGTTTGGTTTTCCTTCTGAAATGTCTGACGACCAAGTTTTGAATTTATTACTTAGCGAAGCAGACCAATTTGAAAATGGGGAAGAAAGACGTTTATTCTACGTTGCAATGACAAGAGCAAAAGAAAAGGTTTATTTTGTTACAGACAGTTCATACAAATCCAAGTTCATTGCAGAATTAGAAGTTGAAAGCGGACAATCACCAAATAAAAAATGTCCGACCTGCAAAACGGCAGATGTTGTGTTGCGAAAATCAGGTAAGTCAAAAAATGGTAATACATATAAATTCTTCGGTTGCACGAATTACTTATATGGTTGCGACTATACAACAACTGAATGGATAAACAACTAAAAGCGGACAGAAGGGCAGCTGATAACAGGCGTTTGGCTCAATGGCGGGTGACGTGGTTAATTGAACATTCTACCTCG
>CAYFTB010000207.1:0-3738 GCA_964345875.1 uncultured Proteiniphilum sp. | reverse complement strand
AGAAAAGGGCTGGACGAGGCTGCGGGGTGGAATGATTGTTGGGTTAAATAGAAAAGTCTCACATACTTTATATTACATAATTCACAATCTAAATATCAACATTACCTTAAACAGTAAATGATTATTTAGACTAATACTCAAGTGGAATTAGTTCTAATTTTTCAACTTACACATCCTAGACAATAACAGAAAATTTTCGTATCTTCGCAATCTAAATAGAACTAAGAAACGATATAAATTGAATCAAAAACATGACCAATAATATTCTAGATGCTATAAAGAATTTAGTTGAGAGCCCTATATTAGATGTAAGAGAATACGGAAGTTCAAGAAACAGAGCGAACAGTATGGGAGCTGCACTAGAAGAGTATATTAAAGACTTGTTTGCAGGAACAATTAATCTAAATGGTGAAGAAAGACTAAAAAGATTATCTCAAGTATTTTCATACTCCGGCAATCAAAATAATCCTCCTGATTTTATGATAAGAGGAGGGGATGCTATTGAAGTGAAAAAAATCGAAAGCATTGGGTCGTCTTTAGCTCTTAATAGCTCATATCCTAAGCACAAATTGTTCTCTAATAGCACAATGATTACTGAAGCATGCAGGAGTTGTGAGGATTGGGACGAAAAAGATATTATTTATGCAGTTGGAGTAGTACCCAAAAATAACAGAATCAAACAATTATCTTTTATTTACGGGATGGACTATGCAGCAAATGAACAGACTTATACTAGAATCAAAGATGCAATAAGTCAAGGGGTTAACAATCTACCAGATATAGAGTTTGGAAACACAAACGAATTAGCAAGAATCAACAGAGTAGATCCCTTGGGGATAACTTACTTAAGAGTAAGAGGTATGTGGGGAATAGAAAATCCATTGAGCGTTTTTAATTATATTTATTCACCAGACGAAACTAAGGAGTTTAATTTAATGGCTATAATAAACAACGATAAATATAATAGCTTTTCAAACCGTGGGTTATTTGAAGGATTTGTAAGCACACGTGATGACATTTCTATATCTTCTGTGGCAATTAAAAACCCTAACAATCCAATACAATTAATAAATTCAAAATTGATCAAATTTAGTTGTTAGAAAATATGAAGTTAGTTAGTTTATTTAGTGGAGCAGGCGGTTTGGACCTAGGTTTTATAAAAGCAGGTTTTGATATAGTATTTGCAAATGAATACGACAAAACCATATGGGAAACATACGAAAAGAATCACAATATAATTTTAAACAAAAAAGATATACGAGATATAGAAATTGAAGAAATTCCATATTGTGACGGAATAATAGGAGGTCCACCTTGCCAATCGTGGTCGGAAGCGGGAAACTTAAAAGGAATTGAAGATAAAAGAGGTCAATTATTTTTTGAATATATACGAATTTTGGAAGCAAAGCAACCTAAGTTTTTCGTAGCGGAAAATGTCTCAGGTATGATGGCAAAAAGACATACTGACGCAGTAGAAGGAATTGTCACACTATTCGAAGGATCTGGCTATGACGTATTTATTTTCTTAGTAAATGCTAGCGATTATGGAGTTGCTCAAGATAGAAAAAGGGTATTTTATATAGGATTTAGAAAGGATTTAGAAATAAAAGATTTTAAGCTTCCACCAAAATCAGAAAAGAAACTTACTCTAAAAGATGCTATATGGGATTTAAGAGAATTAGCCATTCCAGCAAAAGAAAAAAACACAACTAACTCAGATAACTGTATTGTTTTTAATCATGAATATTTTGTAGGGACATATTCGCCCATATACATGAGCCGAAATAGAGTAAGAGGCTGGGAGGAACCTTCATTTACAATTCAAGCCAGTGGCAGACAAGCACCCCAACATCCACAAGCCCCTAAAATGAAAAAAATAGAAAAAGACAGGCAAGTTTTCATTAAAGGGAAAGAGAACCTATACAGAAGATTATCAGTTAGAGAGGTTGCTAGAATTCAAGGATTTCCAGATAAATTTAAATTTTACTATCAAAATTTAAACGATGGATATAAAATGATAGGTAATGCTGTTCCAGTTAATCTAGCCTATGTTATAGCCAAGGAAATAAATAATACACTCATTGGTAAAGAAATAGTTGAAATCAATAAGCAATATGAATTAAATAATTAAACTACCAAAAGAAAGGAATAAAGTTAACAAAAACTAAAAAAGTGAATGAAAAAGCACCATGAAAATAGTTTCTTTATTTGCAGGAGCAGGCGGTTTAGACCTAGGGTTCCAGAAAGCCGGTTTTGATATAATTTGGGCAAATGAATTTGACAGTGAAATATGGCATACATATGAGAAAAATCATCCCACAACAATCTTAAACAAAGATAATATCATAAACATACCTATATCCGACATCCCTGATTGTGATGGGATAATAGGTGGTCCACCCTGCCAGAGTTGGAGTGAAGCAGGAGCTCAAAAAGGGATAGAAGATAAAAGAGGACAGTTATTCTTTGATTTTATCAGGATAATAACTGAAAAGCAACCTAAGTTTTTCCTTGCTGAAAATGTAAGTGGAATGCTATTAGATAGACATTCCCAAGCTTTAGATAACATAAAGGACATGTTCAGAAAAGCAGGAATAGGTTACGAACTTTCTTTTAATATGCTCAATTCTGCTGATTACAATGTTCCACAAGACAGAAAAAGAGTTTTCTTTATTGGAATACGTAAAGATTTAGGATTTAAATATGAGTTCGAATTCCCCAATTTCAATAAACAGACATTAAAAGACGCAATCTATGATTTAAAAAGCAATGCCTTGCCTGGATTGACAAACAACAAAACAAATGGTGAAAACTGCATAGTTCCTAACCACGAATATCTAACTGGTAAGTTTTCCTCTATTTTCATGTCAAGAAATCGAGTTAGAAACTGGGATGAGCAATCTTTCACGATTCAAGCAGGTGGAATTCATGCACCTATTCACCCCCAGGCACCTAAAATGAAATTCATTAATAAGAACAAAAGAGTATTTGCTCCGGGGAAAGAACATCTTTACAGAAGATTAAGTGTTAGAGAGTGTGCAAGAATTCAAACATTTCCTGATGAATTCATTTTTTATTATAAAAATATTGCTTCAGGCTACAAAATGGTAGGGAATGCTGTTCCTGTTAACATGGCTTACTTTTTAGCTAATACCATTAAAAAGCAAATCTCTGAAAGGTCACGCATATTGACATCAAAAGACACTTATGAGATTCAGCTGGAAGATACAACCAAACAAAACAATACAATTCAACTTAACTATACAATTGTATTGGTTGGATACTATCAGCCCAAACAATATGAATGGATAAAACGCAACGGAATATATAACTTCAGAATCAATTCAAAGACAGACTCACTTATCGTTAATAAAGAAATTAAGAATGCTAAATTCCTATTATTATACACAAGAGGGAACGTAGAATCCAGTGAATTATGGCACATTACGAGTAGCAAACCTCGCATAGTATCAAAACACGAACTAGAAAAAATGGAATATCCTTCCCCCAACGGGGACTACTATTTGATTATTGACATACACCCAATTACAGAAGACAAGCTCAAAAATAGTAAGTGGGAGTTTAAAAGATTAAAGGAATACTCATCAGCACGTACTTGGGGTCGCCCTTTCACTACTAGCCTTGCAGAATTAATGAAATGTAAAAAATAAAACTTAACATCATAAATATCTAAAAATGAAAGCTGATAGATTTAAAGAATGGCTGGAAAAGAAAGAA
>CAYFTB010000206.1:0-3755 GCA_964345875.1 uncultured Proteiniphilum sp. | reverse complement strand
CTTAGGCTTTTTAATTGTAAGCGGATTTTTGTTTAATGTTTCTGCGCAAATAACTATTCCTTATTCAAACGGGTTTGAAGATGGAGACCCAACAAATATTGCAAATATAGGGAACGCAACTTTAGTAAACGATCCTTCATTAGCACGTACTGGCAACAATTGCTACAAAATATCAGGTATGTATGCAGAAGCAGATATTATTGATATTCCTTTTCAAGCCGGAGTTGTCTATACCGTATCTTTTTGGGTAAAAAGTAGTAGTGATAAAGGTACTTTCTCTTATCTTTTTAATTGGGATTTTACTACAATGGTAACGCTCAATGTTAGTAATATTTATCAAAAGATAGAATTTGACTATTTGCCTGAAGAAACGAAAGATTTTAGATTATGTTTATCAAATGTTAATTTTACAGGTGATTCGTATGTTGATGATGTAAGTATTGTTCAAAAGACAGATGCAACGGTCCCCAATTTAGTAACTGATGTAGACGTCACACCCGCAGCTCAAGGAGAATTAAAAGCTATTGTTTCTTTTAAAAACCCTACTATAGATATAGAGGAAGAAGCATTAAATTCACTTACAGGCGTATTAGTTGAATATACTAAAGATTTTAATTTTGAAAATAATATTCAAACTTATACTATAAACACCTCAGAGATAGGAGGTAATATTACCGAAGAAATCCCTATTGCCGATGCGGGTAAATATTATTTTCGTTTCACCGCTTTCAATGAAAGTGGTTATTCTACCTATGTTTTAGAATATGGCCCTAGTCAATGGATTGGTATGGACCCGCAAGTGGGAACTCCCAAGGATCTTGTTGTCCAGTTGAATGATAATAATACGCTAACCTTATCTTGGGGTGAAGTAACAAAAGGTTACAACGGCGGATATATAGGTGAAAAAATCTCTTATCGCATCAAAATGAACAATAACTCAGAAGAACAAACTTTCTACACTGATGAATTAACATATACAACTTCAGAACTGCCCTTTAATTTATATGTTTTCGAAGTAGCAGCTATAGTTGACGGAGATGATAAAAAAGATAGTTATGTAAAAAATAGTATAACATCAATTTGTGGAATAGAAGCAGATATGCAACTAGTAACTAATTCAGGTATGGTGTCTCAAAGCCTTGATACATATCCTTTTTATATAAATCCATATGTGAGTGGCTCGGGTATTTCGCAATTTATATTTCAGCCTCATGAGTTAGGTGGAAAATCATATATAGACAATCTTATTTTCTTTGTTAAAACAGATGGATTAGAAGAACCTGTAAAACATAGAATGATGATTTATCTTGGCTATAAAGAAGAAGAGCAATTCTCTAATACGCTCGATTATACAAATCCTGCAGATATGCGATTAGTGTTCAATAAAGAGATAGAATTTTCTCCAAATGAGAGAGTATTGACAATACCAATTGAAGGATTCTATTATGATGGCAGTAAACCCTTATTAGTGCATTTTACAAAGCCCAAAACAGGTAGATTTAATTATACAATTGAGTTGTTTGGAAGACTTGGACATCAACGTACCCTGTTTCATTCATCTTTAAGCCACGATTATGAGGCAGAATGGAAACTCCCGAATCTAAGTGTAGCTGATTACGGGGCTTTAGTTCCGGCACTTGTAGTTCATCAATTCAACAATCTTGCTGAAGTGTCTGGAACGATAACTGATAAAACAACAAATGAGCCGATTCCAAATGCAACTATTACGATTAAACCTAAAACAGAAGGTGAAGGTATGTATCTTAATACTGTAATTCAAGCTGATGAGAACGGAAGATATGTGTTTAATTATCTTCCTATCAATACTTTTAATATAGAGGCTGAAGCTCAGGAATATAATGAGGAGATAAAAGAATTGGTAACAGAAGCTGACGGAGTTTACACTCTCGATTTTTCTTTGACATCCAAAACGATTGTTTCTGTTAAAAACATATCTGACAACAAAGTTGTACTATTCCCTAATCCATCAATAGATGGAAAATTCAAATTACAATCCGACAATGAAGGCATTATTACAGTATTAACAGTAAGTGGAGTGGAAATAGCTAAAAGACAACTTATTGCAGGTGTAAATGACATTGATCTTTCAATGTTTGGCAGCGGTATATATTTTATATACGTAACAGATACCACAGGAGCAAAAGTAATAAAAGCTGTCGTGAAATAAATAAAAAAAGTAATTTCTGCTTTTGTACGATTTTATCATGTAGTAAATGCCCTAACAGGTTTTTTGAAACTTGTTAGGGCTATCCTATAGTAAATTTATGAACAATAAAAAAAAATAAATGCTTGGATACAAGCAGCGCGTCCTAAAACGCTTGCGGCTTCATTCAGTCCGGTGTTGGTCGCGTGCGCGTTGGCGTTGCATGATAATGTGTTTCAGTGGGTACCGGCTGTTTTATGCTTTTTAGTCGCACTTTTCGCTCAAATAGCCAGCAATTTTGCTAACGATTATTTTGACTTTAAGAAAGGTGCTGACCGCGAGGACCGTTTGGGGCCGGCTCGAGCGGTTGCTTCCGGATGGATTAAACCCAAAGTTATGCTGAGAGCTACTTTCGTAGCCTTGCTTCTGGCCTGCGTAGCTGGTTTAATACTCGTGATGATGACTCGCTGGGAGTTACTTCTTGTTGGTATTGCCATTGCAATTTGTGTCTTAGCCTATTCGGCAGGACCATTTCCATTGGCATATAATGGGTTGGGCGATATTTGCGTTTTACTTTTTTATGGAGTCGTCCCTTTGGCTCTCACGTATTATGTACAGGCCGAAACAATCACTTGGACGGCGTTTCTTCTATCTCTTGCGATAGGATTTTTGTCTGTTAATATTCTGATTGTAAATAATTAACGCGATTACGAACAAGACAAGGCTTCCAATAAAGAAACAACAATCGTGCTGTTTGGACGAAAATTTGGACGTGTTGTTTACTTATTAAATGGTATTTTGGCGGTTTTGCTCGTTATTCCTATTTTCAAAGACTTTCCGTGGTGGAGCTGGATTTTACTTATTCTTTTCATTGTCCTGTTTTATATAACTTGGTTTGATTTTCGTAAATTGGATGGGAAGGCGCTAAATAAAATCTTAGCATATACTTCGCGCAATGTTTTATTCTTCGCGCTGATTATCTCCTTTATACTTCTTTGGTGATTATGAAATGAAATCAATTCAATGCTGAGTCCATTCCGAAAAATCCCAGAGTAGAAATATGTTTTAATTTTTCGTTTTAAAAAATGCTTTGAAGTATTTACGTATATCATTAATTTTTACATCCTTATCCAATTTATATCAAACAAATGAAATTGTATATTTTTCACAACAAATATAATTGGCAATGACTATAGTTCGACTTTTTTCAAAAAATCACTCAATCCGCAAACCTCCACATCATTTTTAATTGGATAAGATGCAGTTACGGGAGCAACAATATATGTTTTATCCGGTTTTATAGTTTCTATAGCACTCCAAAAGCCTTTAGTTACCTGTGGTGCCGATGAGGCTTTGCATTCTACGGCTATCGTTCTCGCACCCCTCTCAATAAGCAAGTCCAACTCATCCCCTGTAGCACTGCGATAAAAAGAAAATTTACAATTTTTTAAAGAAGAAATAATATTTTCTATTACAAAACCTTCCCACGATGATTCAAAAATAGGGTTACCCATTAGAGAGTTGAAATCATCTACTTAAGACCGTTGCAGAATAGGCCAACAAAAAAAAACACCTATATTTTCAAAAATAT
>CAYFTB010000205.1:0-3855 GCA_964345875.1 uncultured Proteiniphilum sp. | reverse complement strand
AAACGTTTAAGACTGATTATTGCGGCAATGTGATTTATGAGAATGGTGTGATAGAAATAGTAAATCATTATTATACATTTTCGAAATGTTTGTTCAATAAACTGAGTCGTAGTTATACGATCATAAAAGTATGTCAATAATTATTGAACTGAACTCTTGTTAATATAGTTTCTAAAATAAGTTTTATTGGTCAATATAAGTTTTCTAAACCATTAATTGTATCTTCGCATCTATAATTACGAAAACTATAAGCAAATATGAATGACTGGAAAAAGAGACTTGATATAGTATATTCAACAAATCCAGATTATCATTATCAGGATGAGGATGCCGATAATATTGACACATTGGCCAAGAATAAGCAGATGTTAAGAATAAGTCTTGACAAGAGAAACAGAAAAGGAAAAGCGGTGACATTGATTACTGGATTCATAGGTAGTGATGAGGATTTGCAAGATTTGGGCAAAATGCTTAAAACTAAATGTGGGGTAGGTGGTTCTGCCAAGGATGGCGAAATAATAGTTCAAGGCGATAATAGGCAGAAGGTGCTTGATATTCTACAAAAAGAGGGTTATGCAAAATCACGAACCATTTGATGTCGAAAAACTATTATTAATAAAAGCTTCTGCAGGCTCGGGCAAAACTCATAGATTGACTGGCGAATATTTGCGTTTGCTTTTCTCAGCTGAAAATCAATACAAACATATTCTGGCCGTAACTTTTACAAATAAGGCTACTGATGAGATGAAAACTCGTATAGTTGAGGAATTGAACACTCTAGCTATAGGAGAAAAATCAGATTATGACGAAAAATTAAAGGCGGAGTTTGAATTAACCGAAACTCAGATTAAGAGTAGGGCGAAAAATCTATTGGAAAACATACTTCACGACTATTCTTCATTTTCTATAAGCACCATTGATAAGTTTTTTCAGCAGACTATGCGTGCATTTACACGTGAAATGGGATTGTCTGGCGGATATAAGATAGAATTAGATCAAAAAGCAGTTCTAAATCAAATTGTTGACTTAATGATATTAGAGCTTGATTTGCCTCAAAATAAGGATCTTGCCAAATGGATATTGGATTATATGAGAGATCAGATAGAGAAGGGTAGAGGTTGGAATATAAAGGATAATATTGTTGGGCTAGCAAATCAGTTGTTTAATGAAAAATATAAATTGCTTTCGAGTAGTAATAAAGAGAAAATAGAGAATAAAGAGCAATTGAAGAATTATGGAGATATTATTCTTAAAATTGTTCGTGACTGGGAAAATGAGGCCTCCAACATCGGAAAACGAGCTTTGAATATAATGAGTAGTTATGGAGTGGATATTTCTGATATCAAATATGGTAAGGGATCTGGTTTTCTTCTTTTTACTAAGTGGGCAAATAAAAATTACAATGATTTGCCTTCGGGGAGATTTATAAATTGTGCTGATAATGTAGATAATTTGGTAGCTCCAAAATCAAATAGGGGTGCTGAGCTTATTCAAGCCTTTGATGCAGGACTTAATGATTGTGTGAAATCTGCAATTACCCTCAGCTCTGATATGCTTCATTACAATACTGCTAAAAGTATTTTACGTAACTTCTTCACTCTTGGGATACTCAATGACGTAAGTAATAGATTGAGAGCTTTTCAAAAAGATAATAATACACTCTTCTTGTCAGACACAACAGAACTACTTAATGTTATAATTGCTGATAGTGATGCTCCATTTATATATGAGAAAACTGGCACAAGAATAGTAAACTTTATGATAGATGAGTTTCAGGATACATCATCTATGCAATGGAGAAATTTTAAGCCTTTGATTTCGGAGAGTTTGGCTAATGCCAATTTTAATCTGATAGTAGGTGATGTGAAGCAAAGTATATATAGATGGCGTAATTCGGATTGGGGTTTGCTAGAGCATGAAATTCCAAAAGATTTTGGCCCTGACTCTATTTCAACTGAAGTTCTTGACACCAATTGGAGAAGTGATGCTAATATAGTTAATTTCAATAACTCAGTGTTTCATTATGCAGCACGATTGTTGCAATTAGACTTTAATACCTTTCTCAAAGACGAATCTGCCAATAATTCGAAGATAGTTGATGCTTACAAAAATGTTTTTCAGCTTTTGCCAAAATCTAAACAAGATGATAAAGGGCACGTTAAAATTTCGTTTTTGGAGTCAGATGACGACAGTACATGGCAAGAAAAGGCTCTTGATAGATTGCCACACGAGCTTGAATCCCTTCAGGATCAGGGGTTTTCTCTTAAGGATATAGCGATATTGGTTCGAACCAACAAAGAGGCTATAATGGTGGCTGAGTATTTGTTGAAATATAAAGAAAATAATCAGGACTCTAAATATCGTTATGATATAATATCTAATGAGGCACTCGTGATAGGAAACGCACAAAGTGTAAGAGCCGCTGTAGCACTAATAAGGTATTTCAATAACCGGAATGACAATGCCAAGCGAATGATAGCAGTGTATGAATATAATCGCTTTCATCGAAACCTATCTCCTGATAGAGCCATACTTGATTACTTTGAAGTAAGTAGCGAGGATTTTCCTGAAAATATAAAAGAAAAGATAGAGGAGATCTCCTCACTTCCTTTTTATGATATGATTGAGGCTTTCTTTTCGATGCATAGCGAAGTTTTTGAAGAGAAAGAGAATGTATATGTGCAAGCTTTTCTAGATATTGTTTTAAAGTTTAGCACGGAGTCGTCCTCGAATGCAAGAGATTTCTTGGAATGGTGGGATGATAATGGTCATAAGAAAGCATTATTTACTCCTGACAATCAAGATGCAATTCGTTTGATGACAATTCATAAATCTAAAGGCTTGGGCTTTAATGCAGTTGTTATGCCTTTCTTGGGTTGGGATATTGATCACTCTGGCGGTAAGGGACCAGTATTGTGGTGCAAGCCCGAGATTGCGCCATTTAGTATGATGGATGCTGTGCCGCTAGTATATTCATCTTCTTTGAACGACACAATATTCAGTAATGAGTATCTTGAAGAAAAGCTTTATACATATATTGATAATCTAAATCTTTTATACGTTGCTTTCACAAGAGCAAAAAATAGTATTGTGGTGTTTGCCCCAAAAGGTAAACCTTTAAAAGAAAACTTTAAGGATGTATCATCTCTATTGTGGTACACCTTTGAAATGGCTAGAAATGATGATATGCTGTTGCTTTTAAATAACTATTTTGATAATGAAAAAGGAGTTTTTGAGATAGGTACTGCATCAAATATTATAAAGAAGGAGGGTGAAAAATTAGAAAATACTTTTAGTGCTCTTACGTGGCAATCTATCCCTTTTGATGATAGATTGAAGTTAAGATTAAGTTCAATTGGATTCTTTTCAGATGATGGAAGCCGTGAATATGGCACTATGATGCACGAAATAATAAGTGGTGTTCAAACCATTGATGATATAGACAATGCTGTGGATAAAAGATATCTTGCGGGCGAAATAGAAAGGAATAAGAAAGAAGAGATTAAGCAATATTTAAAAACTATTTTGTCTTCTGAAAAAATATATAATTGGTACTCAGGTAAATATCAAGTATTGAATGAAATGCAGATATTGCATCCTAAGCATGGGTTTAGTCGCCCTGACAGAGTTATGATTGGCGAAAATGAAGTTATAGTAGTAGATTATAAATTTGGAGAGCTTGAAGACAATAAATATATAAAGCAAGTAAAGCACTATGTAAGACTAATATCCGAGATGGGATATAAAAATGTAAGTGGGTTTGTTTTTTATGTTAATAAGGGGTCTGTTTATAAAGTGTGAGCCCAAAAAATGAATCAAATATAGTAGTATGCTAAAAGAATTATTGTTTGTTGC
>CAYFTB010000204.1:0-3881 GCA_964345875.1 uncultured Proteiniphilum sp. | reverse complement strand
AAACGTAAGCCCTGAATGGGCGATAGCTTTCGCTCTTTCAGAGCTTATGTTTGTGTTGGTATCTATTATTGCAGGGCGTTGCCCTACGCTAATGCTCAAAGCCCGTTGGGGTATTGACCAACATTCCATTCATAATTCGACATCAAACGGAATAATATTCATGGCTATGGGTTTATTGTGTAATCGTTTAGTTGAAGAAAACTATCACTTAATTGAGGTAGTAACAAGGAATGTTTTTGTAACTTTGTTTTAATATTTAATAGTGTTCTCTTTTGTTATTGATTTGATTGTCAATATCATTTTATACTTCAAAATATCTATTTAGATGAATAAAACTGTATTAATTTTATTATCACTTATCTTATTTTTATCGGCTTATGCACAAGACGTGGCTCAAAGCTATAAGTTCAGATTATACTTAAATGATAAGGGGCACACTGAGTTTAATATTTCAGAACCCGATAAGTTTCTATCTAATGAATCGATTGAACGAAAAAAGCGTCAGGGAGTTGATATTGATGAAAGCGATTTGCCTATATCCAATGATTACTTCAATCTAATTTCATTGACGGGTGGTAAAGTTGTGTCTTACAGCAAATGGTTTAAAACAATAGTCATACAGATAAATGATAGCTCCAGAATTGATGACTTTACTAAGCTGTCGTTTGTAGATTCTGCAAAATATGTGTGGCGAGGTCCAGAAAAAAGAGTCAATATACCCGTAAGGCCTAGGTTGTCTTTCTCGGACTTCTCAATTGATAAGGAGACTAATGATTTTGGCAAATCAAACGAACAGTTTAAACTGCACAATGCAGAGGATATGTACAAGAGTACTCTTTCTGGTAGGTCTATGAAAATTGCTGTTATTGATGCAGGATTTACTAATGCAGATGTGATACCCTATTTTATGAGTAATCAGATTGCAGACTACAAGAGCTTTGTTCCAGATAGCGAAATCATGGTTGATAGTGATCATGGCACACGAGTTTTCTCAACTATTTCGGGAATTGTTCCTGGCAAGCTCATAGGATCTGCTGCCGGAGCTAGTTTATATCTGTTGCAATCAGAAGATGTATCATCTGAATTTCCTGTAGAGGAAGATTATTGGGTTCGTGCAGTTGAATATGCTGATAGTGTAGGTGTAGATGTTATAAATAGTTCTCTAGGATATAGCAGCTTCAATGATTCTCAGCTTAACTATACTCATAAACAGCTTGATGGTCGTACTGCCATTATGTCGTTAGCTGCTGATATGGCTTTTGATAAAGGTATGATAGTGGTTACAAGTGCTGGCAATGAGGGTAGCAATCCGTGGCAAAAGATTTCGGTGCCGGGAGATGCAGAAAAGGCCCTTACAGTGGGGGCTGTTGACGTAGATGGAGTGATAGCATCTTTTAGTTCAAAGGGACTTACTGCCGACAACAGAATTAAACCTGATGTTGTGTCTGTGGGAAGAGGAACGATAACAATTGGTCAAACTGGCTTGGTAGGGCCTGCAAATGGAACATCATTCTCTTCACCATTCATGGCGGGTATGGTGGCAACACTTTGGTCTATAAATCCTGAAATAAACAGGGGCGATCTTTTGAATATCATCAGAGAGTCGGGAGATAGATATGCCAACCCTGACTCAGTGTATGGCAATGGGGTTCCAGATATGAAGCTTGCTATGTCAAAAGTATTGAAAACGTTACCTTTTCAGAGTAGCATTTATAATGATGGAAAGTTTTTGATTGAGAAAGCAGAGGATGCCGTTTACAGTATCAATATCCTTGACTCAGTGTTTGATTCAAACCTACATACAGTATCAATAGTTGATGAGGATGCCAATATTGTATTGCAGCAGCATATGGAAAGTAATTCCTTAAGACTTTTAATCGGAAATGAGTTAGTCAGCCAAAGTAATTCATTGTATATGATTATTACCTCCCCAGATTCGCAAAATATAATCAGATTTAAATTATAAATTATGAATATAGAATCATTCTCCCTTGCCGAGCTTAACGCCCAAGTTAAGAGTGCTATAAACAGATCCCTGCCCGAGACTTATTGGCTTAGGGCTGAGACGAGCGATGTGCGTCGCAATCAGAATGGACATTGCTACTTGGAGTTTATAGAGAAAGATTCTCGTAATCAAAATATCGTAGCTCGTGCTCGTGCTGTCATTTGGTCTAATACTTTTTCGATGCTTTCTTCTTTTTTTGAAGAGCAAACAGGGCAGAGCTTCAGTTCGGGACTTAGTGTCCTTGTGCGTGTGTCAATTGAGTTTCACGAATTATATGGCTATTCCTTATTAGTAGTTGATATTGATCCTACGTTTACTATTGGAGAAATAGCTCGTAACAGACAGTTGATATTGAATCAACTTGAGGCTGATGGTGTAATTACTCTCAATAAGGAGATTGAGATGCCAGAACTTACCAATAGAATTGCAGTTATCTCTTCGCCTACCGCTGCAGGTTATGAAGATTTTGTTGACCAATTGACAAATAATATTTTTGGCTTTGTATTCTATCATAAGTTATTTCCAGCTATTATGCAGGGAGATAGAACTGAAGCTTCGGTTATAAATGCTCTGGACAAGATATATGAATATCATGACTATTTTGACGTTGTGGTTATTATCCGAGGGGGTGGTGCATCGTCCGATTTGAGTAGTTTTGATTCTTACGAACTTGCATCAAGCTGTGCACAGTTTCCCTTGCCTATAATAAGTGGCATCGGTCATGAGAGAGATGTAACGGTGATAGATGCCGTAGCTCATACTAGAGTAAAAACACCAACAGCAGCTGCTGAATTCCTAATTAATAATATGGATAAATCAGCATCTCAATTGATTTTGTTACAGCAGCGCTTGGTTGAACTCAGTAGCAAAATGATTGATTATGAGCAGCAACTTATGATTACTTTATCCAGAACCATAGTTCATGCATCCAATATATTTGTGAGAGATGAACTTACGCAAATACAATATAATCAGCTTTCCTTGAAACATTATATGCAGCAGATACTACTTAGTGAAAAGCATTATATTGCTGATAAAGACCAATATATTAAAATGGTATCTCCTGAAAATATTCTTAAGCGTGGTTATACGCTCACTCTAAAAGAGGGGAAGATTATTAAATCGCGAGATAGTGTAGAAGTTGATGATACTATTGAGACAATGTTTTATGATGGTAAAATAGAATCTATAATAACTAAAAAATAATATCATGACAAAAAAAGATTTATTTAGAGTAACGCTAAAGATAGCAGGTTTATATTTTATTGTTAAAGTTCTATTCAGCTCACTTCCTTCGCTTGTTGTATGGGGTACTGCTGGAGGCTCGTCTATAGGTGGATTGTTAATGATTCTGGCAGGAGTGCTAATTTTTGTGCTGATATTTGGGTGGCTAATTTTTAAGCCAGATACAATAATCAAACTACTTAAACTCGACAAAAATTTTGATGATGATGTGGTGATGATTAAGCGTCCAAGTTTTTCAAACATGTTGGAGTGGGGAGTTATTCTTATTGCCCTATCTTTATTGCTAAGATACTTGCCTCAATTTATTGTAAACCTGCTATTTGCATTTAAGCTTTTTGTGATAGATTATGGCAAGGATATTTCAAATCATTTACAGTATCCTATGTTGACAGATTATGTTGATTGGGGTGTGAAGATAATCTCGCTAGTAATCGCCTGCTTGATGATAACCAATAGCAAAAAAATCACAGAATATATTATTAAAAAGAATTCGATAAGTAAAACAGAGGAATAAAATGAACGAATCTAAACTTACATATACTAAAGCCAAGATGGAACTTGAAGAAATTGTGAAAGCAATAGAGTCAGGAAATCTTGATGTTGATGCTCTTACACAAAAAGTGAAGCGTGC
>CAYFTB010000203.1:0-3903 GCA_964345875.1 uncultured Proteiniphilum sp. | reverse complement strand
GGTGGGTCAGCAAAAATTTGATTGACACTTCCCGAAGGGATTTTTTTCAGAAGTTTAATACAGTTTGTATGTTGTGAAATTTTATTCATTCAAGTTCATTTGTGAGCGGATTTGAGCAATTTCTTGTATTAATTCTTCTTCCGTAGGAATGTAAAGTTTGTATTTTGTTGCAAATAATTTTTGATTGTCATTCAAAACAGAAAAACGAACTTCTGCTTTATCTTTTTCTTCGCACAATATAATCCCGATTGTTGGATTATCTCCTTCTGTTCGCTTCAATTCATCATACATCCGCACATACATATCCATTTGTCCAACGTCTTGATGAGTAAGTTTTCCGATTTTTAAATCAATCAGCACAAAGCATTTCAAAATGTAATTGTAAAAAACCAAATCAATGTAATAATGTGAAAGTTCTGTGTTTATACGTTGTTGTCTTGCAACAAAAGAAAATCCTTTTCCAAGTTCCAATAAAAACTTTTGCAAGTTGTCTATAATTGCTTGTTCAATTTGATTTTCACTATACTTTTGATTTTCTTTTAATCCATAAAAATCTAATACAAGTGGGTCTTTTAAGATAAAATCTTGCGGACTTAAAGAAAGTTGTTTTGAGTTTTCGGTATTCAATTCATTTAAACTTTCTTTGTGTGTTGAAATGAGCCTTTCGTAATAATGTTTATCTACTTGCTCATCTAAAAGGCGTGTATTCCAAGCATTATCAGCCGCTTCGTTCATATAGAGTTCTCTTGCTTTAGGATTCTCTACTCTAATTAATGAACGGTAATGTGTCCAACTCAATTCTTTACGCAGTGCGTAAACATTTGGAAATTGTTGGTAAAATTTACGCATATTGGTCAGATTGACATAAGTAAAACCTTTTCCAAATTCTTTTTGTAAACGCTCTGAAACCGACATTAACAATCCTTTGCCATATTGTGCATACTGTTCTCCATCTTGTTCTTCAACAATTTTTCTGCCTATATGCCAATATGTTTCAACCATCGTGAAATGAGCCGTTTCATAAACTTTCTTACGAGCGTTTAGTATCAATTCTCTTGAATATTGATACAAGTTGTTATTGTCAATATTTTGAATTTCTGACATTGTAATTAATTTGAACTGAAATCTCCTTCCGTTGTAAATTTATCAAGTCTATCAATTATTTGATTTGCGTTAATATCAAATCCCAAACTTTCAAGAGAATAAATGACACTTACTAATTTGCTGTACGCTTTCTCTCCTGATTTTGAAAATCCTGCATATTCTAAATAGGGCTTTTTTGCTCCAAGTTCTTGTAGAACTTCAAATAAAGCATCGCTATCTTCCAACATAATTTTTAGCTTTTTCAGTTAATGAATAAAGACCTCTGCCTGTTCTTTTAAAAAGTTGCATATTATCTTTGTGATTGCTGTTTTCTTCGTGTTTATTTAGTTCACCTCTGATTGTATTGAAAATCGTATCCATTTTCATATTTAGATTTTGTTTCTCAATTATTTGAGGTAATTTTTCATACATTTCTTCGAGCGAAACTTCACTTATTCCATTTTTATTTTTCTCTGAAATAAATTCAATGATTATTTTTTTCAATGACGGAACTGTTCCCGGAAGTTTTTGCTCTTCGCTTCTAAGTTGCTTTAATTCAGATTGTATTCCTTTGTCAAGAATATTTTCTGACTTTTCAATTTCCTTTTTAATTCCGCCATATCTTTCAATATAATCTTTGCTTGGTTTGAAAATACTATCGGTAAATTTAATTTCATTGTAAATCGCTTGTAATTGAGAAAAATATTTTGGTTTATCTTCTCTAAAAACGCTATTTACTTCAAAATTGGAAGTCAAACCTCCGCTTGTCAAATTTGAAGAACCAACAATAGAAGTAAATTTTGTGTTCTTTGAAAGTGCTGTTTCAAACAAATAAATTTTTGGATGAAATATCAAATCATTGTAATTGTCCCGTTTATCTCCAAAACAATAAAAATTGAAATTTTTGTTTGTATTTTCTATTTCTTTTAAAGCTAATAATGCTTTTGTATCAGTGGTTTTAAAATCAAGTCCTGCAATAAGTTCAATTTTAGCATTATTGACATTCATCGCATATTCAAGAGATTTATAAATTTCATCAATACCTGTTCTTCTCACAAATGCGATTGCCATTTTCACTTGTGTACTTTCAATAAGTTCACTTTTCAAAACATCAACGAGTGAATAATTTGTATTGGATAATATTTGAATTTTTTCAGACATAAATTAAGCGGCAATTTTATTTTCGAGAAACAAATGTCTTGTGTTCAAATCTCGGTATTCCTCACAAAGAGAAAGTTTTTTGATGAACATATACAAAACGTGAAAATTCACAACAAAGTTTTCTTCATTTTCGGAAGAAATTAGAGGTGTGTTTTCAAAAAAGTCAATAATTTTTTTCCAATCCGAAGAATTATTTAAAACCGTTGTGTCAAATAAACTTTCTAAATAATAACTCGGTTTTTTGCTCGAAATATCTTTGTGTCTTGACTTTAATTTATCTTGAATGAATTTTCTTTTTTGGGTTTCATTCCAAATGCTTTTATTCAACCAATAAGAATAAATATCGTGAAAAAGAACAATCGTTTTATCTTTAAATGTGTTTCCTTTTCCGTGTGGAAGAATTGCGTACAAAAGTTCTTTCAGTTCATTTTTATCAGAAATACTATGAGTAGCAAAAAAATGCGTAGCATTTTTTGCTACAGTTTTTGTATTCTCTGAATTGAGGGCAGATTGATAAACAGTTTCTTTATAGTCCGAATGTTTTTTGTAGTTTTTTATGTTGTCAATCAGTTCTTTTTTTGTTTGTGAACCTGACCAAACGTAAGTAACAAAGTCAATTGGTAATTCATTATTGAACTCAATAATTGAATAAATTAACGATAACAGAGGAAAAACTTCAAAATCATTTTGCTGATATTTTAGAAACTGTTTTAGGTAAGTAAAACTTTCGTTTGAAATATCAAATTCATTAGTTTCAAAATTTAAAGAATTCGCTAATAACTCCTTTCCCGCACTTGTAATAATTCGCTCGTCAGTTGTAAAACCTAACTGTGAAATAAAACCTGTTTTTACTCTTACGTCTTTGTCAGAACTAACTTTGTTGTCTGTTTTTATGTCAAAAATCCCAAATTCGCCTAATAATTCCCCAAACTTGGTTTGGTCTGTTGTTTCCCAATTTTTATTTTGCTTTCTGAACTCAACAAGAGCGTTCAAAATTTTAATATACGTTGCTCTTGGGTCGCTTAATCTTGCTCCCGTGTTGCCTAATGAAATTAAGCCACTATTTGCAGTTATTTTTTTGTACTCGCTCATATTAAAATTCCAATTCGCCTTGCTTTGCGTTTATATTTTTCAAGTAATTTACTTTTTCTTCGGCTACAGTTAAAGTTTCAGTCGAGCAGTTGTAAGCGTACATTTTTTTAGCGAATTGGTCGCCAAAATATTCTACTTTAAGTTTCTCAATGTCAAGGTCAAAAGCACTTGCTAAATTGTTTAAACACTTCTCGTCAAACTCTTTTTTACCTGTTTCGATTTTGCTCAAAGCACCCGAATCAATACCGAGTTTCGCTCCTAATTGTGTAAGAGTTAAACCGCTTTCGGTTCTTAATTTTCTGATGTATTCTCCAAAATTTGCTTCCATTGTCTTGAATTTTAAATCTTGACGATTTTGACAAAAGTAGTAATAATATTTTGTCTGAACAATGTTTGGAAGTTCTTTTTTCGAGCGTTGGAAAAATTCAAGCTCTTTTGGTTTTTTTGATCGTTGGCTTGTGTGTCGGAAAAAACCAAATGTGCCATTTGTGCGGTGGGCTTTTTGTATGTTGCCCAACTCTTAAATATACGCAAAGATACAATTATATTTCAGTTATAGTAAATATT
>CAYFTB010000202.1:0-3923 GCA_964345875.1 uncultured Proteiniphilum sp. | reverse complement strand
ACTATGTAGTAAAACACTTTTACAGTGAAAATCAATATCTTCGCTCACGCATAGAATTAGTGGATGTTTCACTCTTAGATGCACCAATTTTAGGACTAATCCGTTTGGATATTCTTTTCTTCTTATCAATAATTACTTTTGTAGAATCAGTATGTTCACGCCACAAAGAGATTTCAAAATCTTTCAGCTGCTGATCAATATTTTTTTGTGCTTTAGCTAAATCTTCCTCACTTGCGACCTGCTGCGCTACAGTTAAATTTCTAGGATTTGCGGCCTTATATATTTCACCATCATATTTACGCTTTATAAAAAAATCATCCACAGTTCCAGCCATTGAATTATTAAGCCCAGAGGCCATTATTGGCATACCCAAAGCATAGGGCTTAATGTCTGAATATGGAATCCAAAACAAGGGATATCTTGTAGATACAGCATCATAATCACCTTGACGATGAATGACAGGACAAATAGCCACGACTTCTGTTTTTATGTCTGACGATCTAGAATCAAAATAATTAACTTCTTTCACGAAATAACCCTGTACTTCGTTACTAGGGATATCAACATCATCAATTAACGGCTCATTATCCTGCATCTTATAATAAATATCAAATCTATCTAGAAACTCCACAAAGTCTATTTTATAGTCATCTGTAAAAACCTCACGCCCATCAAGATATTCATATGCACTAATTTTGTCATCAGCTAAAAGTCTGAAAATCTTAGAAAAGAGATTCATTTGCCCACCTTCGGGAATTAAAGGATAGTATAATGAAGCGTTACCATCTTTATTTAAATCAAGATAACGATAAATTGTACGTGACCACTTAGCATTATCAATATCCACAGTCTGACTTCGAGATGCTTGTATAGCCCTCACCGACATAGATGATACTTTATTAACATCCTCAGTTGTTTGCTTTTGCTCCAGACGTTCTCTCAAAGTTTGCTGTGCACTGGCAAAATTCGACAAACCTAAAAAGGAGACAACAAGCATTACACTCAATATTTTTATATTCATATACAATATTTTATATTTAAACAGCATTAAAATACCGTACAAACAGCATTAAAACACAATCTACATTTACAACTCAACATCAACCAACTCTTACTTCTATTACAGCAATCTCTCTTTCACCACCATCAGGACCAACAGCCTTTACCCCAGAGATATAAAAATAAGCCCCTCTTTGCAAACGCCGTATCTGCTCTTTTTGTCTTGAGGAGAATTTTGCCCCCTCAGACACTTCAGGTATAGCATTACCCATCGAGTCAAAAAATATTGTACGGAAACCAGTCACCCTGAAAGGAATATTCAAAATACCATCATCAATAGCAGCTTTTATACCTTCGCTATTCATCAGAACTGCCTTTGACAAAACACCTCCTTTAAACATCACTGGAACACCATTTCCATCACTATATTCAATATATGGTGTTGGGTCGGGCAGTGCACGAACTCTAAAACTTTTATTTGCCATTTTAATAGTTTGCGAACCCGAACGCGCTGATATAGATATATCAACATTATCTCCCACTTTATTTGGTTTAGCAACCCACAAAGCACCCTTTCGTGTTAATGTTCCATTTGTCATTGTAGCCTCCACATTATTGGGTGTAATTCCTGGAACCGAAATACTTATTTCATTGTCGATGCCAGCATATAGAACATTCATCAATGTTGGGGCAATAGTTGCCATTGGCTCTATCACAGTATAATTATCCGAAAACTCACGACGCATCACACTTCCATCACCACTCTTAAGCTCAATATACCCCTCAATAGGAAATGTACCTACACTATTGCTATTTGCAGAGTATTGTCCCTCAGTAGATTCATCTAACACTTTTCCATTTACATGTATAGACTGAACTTGCGTTGAATCTTCGGCCGAAAGCACAATACGTGCTTTATATGGAGCACCCTGAATCAGGACTCTCGACTCAGGAATAACATAAGCATTCACTTTGTTTACCCTGAAGTCGCCAATATCCACATAGTTTAGGAATGAGTTTAATGCCTCTCCTTCCGACAAACGAATATCATTTTGAAGTTTAGTAAGAATTGTAACAGCCGCTGATACTGGCATATTATAAAAAAGCGACTCCTCCCAATTTGTATTACCACCCACTCGATTCTGTGGACTAACATCCAAGCTCGCCTTAATAATATTTTGTCTATTTTCATCAATAACCATTTCGGAAAGCAAATCTCTAAATTGAACAATACTATTTCGCAAATTTAGCCCCTCATTGTTCGACGATGAGAGCATAACAAGCGAAGCAGCATCAAGATTCTCTTTATTCTTAATATTCTTCACATCTCCCTTTTTCCCATCAGCTATCTTTACCATTCTATATTTGAGATCATCAATATGATTTATCAACGAATCACTCATCCTCCTAATCAACAACCCCTTATCATACCATTGACCCGCTTTCTCTCTATTTTGCTTGTTATATTCTTCAAGCTCGGACATTATCAAATTGTTACGGGTTTGTATATTCTCAAATGAATCACTTAAGCTATCATCCACAATATCAAATCCATTGAGCACATCAACTGAAACGTTGAGAGCCAGCATAGCAATGAAAACCAAATACATCAGGTTAATCATCTTTTGACGCGGAGAATTTGAAAATCTGCTTGTCATTTATATCCTTTATTTATTTGCAGTCATAGCCTGAATCAAGCGACCATATATTTCATTTAGCTCCTGAATCTGACGAGTCATCTTTTCGGTCTCTTCTCTGAAAGTAGAACTGTTAGGCACACTATTACCATACATATCTTTGATATTTGCCAATCCCTTATTGATCTGTTCTAATGTATCTATTTGGCCACTGATACCCCTTAGTTGAATTTCATAAATGGTGTTTAAACCAGATATATTACGATTCAGTGCCTCCATCTGCTGTACATATCCCAATGAATTATGGCTAATATTTTGCGAGTTATCAATAATATGTTTGTAAGACTCTTGAAGCGATTCTGAAATATTAGTAAGTGTATCTACAGCATGAGTAAACTTTGCCACATTATTAGTTACTGCCGAAAGCTGTTCAACACTACCATCACCATGATTACTAATAGCACCAGATTGAGGTGTCGACTGCGATTGAACATAAGACTGTGGCTGAACATAATTCGGAGTTTGAGGCGACATAGACGCAGACTCTCCACTTGCAAATTTGGGACGATCATCAGGATTTTCACTTTCAAGAACAGGGAAAACATTCTCCCATTTATAACCCTTCGGTGGTCTATCTAATCCATACAGAATAAAAACCACAACTTCAACAGCCATACCAGCACCAAATATTATATTTCCCCAGACCCCCCAAAGGTGTAATACTTTTACCATAGCACCAAGAATCACAATGGCTGCACCAAAGCTATAACCATATTGCAAAAGACGCTGTCCTCCATCCGTTTGTAGAAAACTCTCTATTCTTCTTATCGCTCTATTCATTTCTCTATTCTTTTCAAGTTAATTATCTGCGAGCAGATCCGGCTCCCAATTGAGTTCTAACACATCTGAATCCAATATATGATCGGCCTACATTCTGATATTCCATATCCCTCATATCAGATCTGATAAAAGTGGATATGTCTTTCCACGAACCACCCTTAACCACCTTCTTCTTCATTGCATAAGGATCCTCCTTTGCGGCATTGTATCTATATTCGGGATTCACATCACTCATCATTTCGTTTCCAGATTCAGTATAAGCAGTTGATGTCCATTCTGCCACATTCCCAGCCATATCAAAGAGCCCCATGACATTTGGTTGATAACTTCGAACCTTAGCTGGAATCAAATTTTTGTCAGACGCATACGCGCCCTCACCTGGTTTAAAGTTTGCCATAAAACAATCATCATCTATTTCGGCTGAACCAGCGCCCCAAGGATAAATAT
>CAYFTB010000201.1:0-3924 GCA_964345875.1 uncultured Proteiniphilum sp. | reverse complement strand
CTACCCTTACCCGAAAGTCGTATCAAAGCAATCGCCCCCATTCCTGGAGGCGATGATATTGCACAAATTATATCGTTGATATTATTATCTTGCATTTTTATTAATTTCTAATTTTAGTATCTAAAACTACTGCCTCCTAAAAACTCCCTCAACAGTGATGTCGGTGGCAGTTCTCTATCTGTAAGATAATTAAAATAACCAAGAAACTTTAGTAATCTATACGCTTCAGAAAATTCGGGAGCTGTACGTGGTACTCGTCTTAGTATTGGCTCTGCATGTCGTCTGATAGCTGCAAGCTCATAAATCATAGCTGAGCTAAGCATTACATCAGCATTCTCTTGAAACGGGAATATCCATTTGTCTTCGCCACGGCGTACGCTATCCCATCTTGAAATTGTCTCTTCTGCTGAGTAGCCACGATATTTGTAGTCACGAATCATCCTTCTAAGTAGTCTATTGTCTGAGGCTGGAATCCAATTATGATTATCCAATGATATGGATGTAAGAGCCGAAATATATGCCATAAACTTTTTATTACGTGCTATATTCTCAGTCAATTCAGGATTCAGAGCATGTATTCCTTCAACAATTAGAACACTTCTATCGTTCATTTTAAGCTTCTGTCCTTTGTATTCTCTTTTTCCTGTTACAAAGTTATATGATGGTACATTAATTTCCTCGCCATTTAGAAGTTTATTTAGGTGATCTTTAAACAAGTCTAGATCTATAGCATATAATGACTCGTAATCTTTCTCTCCATTTTCATCAATTGGGCTCATTTCCCTATCCACAAAATAGTCGTCAAGTGAAAGCCCTATCGGCTTAAGTCTATTTACAAATAGTTGTACTTCTAGTCTCTTTCTAAATGTTGTCTTGCCCGATGATGATGGACCTGAAATAAGAACCAGTCTCACACCATTGTTTTTGTATCTGTATGTAATATCTTTTGCAATATCACTTATTTCATTTGCCTGATAGGCTTCAGATACTTGAATTATCTCGGATATTTTATTATTGCGGATGGCTCTGTTAAGGTCTCCAGCATTTTTGAGGTTGCTTATTTTTAAAAACTCTAGATGCTCTCGATATACTTGAAGCAACATTGGTTGCATAACAATTGGCTCTAGTTCTACTGGGTTTTGTCTGTTTGGAACAATTAATAAAAAACCGCCATTATATTCTGTAATGTCATAGAGGTTTATATATCCAGTTGACGGCACTAAGCAGCCATAATAATAGTCTATGTAGTTATCAAGTTTAGAGTATCTGGCATAAAACAGATCGTCGGAGGTTTCGATAAGCAATGCTTTATCTTCCATTTTGTTGTTATGGAAAAGTCTAGCCACCTCGTCTTTTTCCTCTTCAATTTGCAAAAAAGGAATGTCTGCTTCTACAATCTCTTGCATTCTGATTTTGATTTTAGCAATATCATCCTTGTTTACGGAGTGCCCATTGTCAATATTAAAATAGTAACCTTTTGATATAGCATGTTCAAAATATACTTGTGCTTTGGGTAGAACATCATCAACTGCCTTTGCAAGTAAAAAGCATAACGAACGGACGTATGTTCTCATTGCCGAAGGATCGCTTATGTCTATATATTCTACTCTTCTGGGTCTGTAAACCTTAAAAGATAGAGACTCTGTTTTATTATTAACTTTAGCATTAGCTATTAAATAATCTTTCTTTACACCAAACACATCAATTAGCTCTTCAAGAGTTGACCCAATTTTCACTTCCTTATGTTCATCAGTATTAAGGCAATGTATCTTTACAGTATTTGTCATAATTTTTATTTGTTTGTTATTCCTATATTATGAAATAGTTTTGAATTATATTTGTACGCTAAAATACACAATATATTTGACAATGGATTATAGTATCATTGATTTTTTAAGACTTGTAGGTTCTTTAGCTCTTTTCCTTTATGGAATGAAGATTATGAGTGAAGGCTTGCAAAAGATGGCTGGAGACAAGCTTAGGGGTATTTTGTCAACAATGACAAAAAATCGTTTGATGGGGTTATTGACTGGTGTAATGATTACCGCTTTAATTCAATCATCTTCAGCAACCACAGTTATGGTTGTTAGTTTTGTAAACGCTGGGTTGCTCAGTCTCGTGCAATCTATAGGCGTTATTATGGGGGCAAATATCGGTACTACGGTTACTGCTTGGGTTATCGCTCTTTTTGGTTTTGGTAAATTTTCTATCAGTGCTTTGTCTATTCCTCTTATGGGGGTAGCACTTCCACTTATTTTTTCGTCAAAATCTAAAAGAAAATCTCTAGGTGAATTTGTTTTTGGTTTTGCATTTCTTTTTATGGGGCTCGACTTCCTGCAAGGAGCAATGCCGGACTTACAGAATAATCCAGAAATATTATCATTTGTGCAAAATTTTGCTGGAAATGGTTTTTGGTCATTATTATTCTTCTTGTTTGTTGGTTCGGTACTAACTATCATTGTGCAGTCATCGAGTGCCACAATGGCTCTTACTTTAATTATGGCAACTAAGGGATGGATTGATTTTCCTTCGGCTGCTGCTATGATTATGGGAGAAAATATTGGAACTACTATTACAGCAAATCTTGCAGCAATTCCTGCAAATCTTTCAGCAAAAAGGGCCGCATTCTCACACTTGTTGTTCAATGTCTTCGGTGTAGTGTGGATGCTCTTCGTATTCAAGTATTTTGTAGGTATGGTAGATAGTATTGTAGCTAATCTTTCTTCTGCTGAACCATCTGGACTAACAACCTATGTAAATTCGTTGTCTCCTGCGGATTACAACGCAATAACAACTCTGCCTAAGTCAGAGCTATCTGCCGACTTGGCTGCTAAGCAAGATTTGTATTTAAATTATAGAGCTTCTACATCTTATGGACTATCATTATTCCACACGTTGTTTAATATTGTCAATGTGTCTATAATGATATGGTTTGTGAAGTATTATGAGAAGCTATGTCTTCTGTTTATTAAGCCTAAGAAGGGTGAAGATGAGGATGAGGAGTTTGTTTTGAAATATATCGATGCAGGACTTTCTTCCACAGCTGAACTATCTATTTTACAAGCCGAAAGAGAAATGGAGGTATATGCTCAACGTGTTAGAAAGATGTTTGGCTTTGCTCGCAAAATGACCAACATGGATCATAATGAAAAGAAATTCCTGAAGCTTTATAATAGGGTGGAAAAATATGAGGATATTAGCGACCGTATGGAAGTTGAAATTGGCTCTTATCTTGCGAAAGTGGTTGAGGGAAGGCTTAGCAACAAAAGTAAGGAACATGTGCGTGACATATTGCGTGCTGTTACTGAAATTGAGAGTATAGCTGATGCCAGCTGCAATATTGCACGACACCTAAAACGCAAAATGGATGCCAATGTGATTTTTGAGGAAGAGTTGATTAATAATATTAATTCAATGTACGACCTTGTAGAAAAAGCATTCGACAATATGCAGCGTGTTATCAAGACTCCTAAAATAATTGATCGCGATTTAATAGATAGTCAGAATATTGAGAGAACTATAAATAACAAGCGTGATTCTCTGAAGAAACTAAATGTTGAAAATCTAAACCAAAATGTTTATTCATATCAAAATGGAGTTTTCTACATGGATATAGTTTCGGAGTGTGAGCGTGCTGGTGATTATATTATTAATGTGGTGGAGGCAATGGGTAGTATCAAATTAGATAAAAAAATGTAATAACTTTCTTGTTATTTTGATTAATCACAAATATTTAAAACTCATGATGAAAATCATGAGTTTTTTTATTATCACATATTTACACAGCAGAATGTTCGAGATCTTTTAATTTGACAATTTGCAAATTAAAAAACAGTACGGATATATGTTCTGAAGCATTTTTACTTACGATATGCAAACCAAAGTTTCACGCAAAGATAATGAGTTAAAAAAGTAGGTTTTAAA
>CAYFTB010000200.1:0-3936 GCA_964345875.1 uncultured Proteiniphilum sp. | reverse complement strand
GGTGGCGGACAGGTAATCGCCTTGAAATCCGCTACTGCTCTTATACTTGCCCGTTGTGGGCAATATAAAATAACCTATGCAAAAAATATTAGAACTTAAAACAGTAAGTGAATTACAGAAGTATAACTTTTTCATTCCATCGTACCAAAGAGGTTATAGATGGGGAGAAAAGGAAGTTATAGAATTATTGGATGATATAAATGACTTCATTCCTAGGCTTGTAGATGACAACTCTAATGAAAAGACTTGGTATTGTCTTCAACCAATAGTGTTAAAAAAAATAGATGAGAACTTTTTTGAAGTAATAGATGGACAACAAAGGTTAACTACAATTTATCTAATCCTTTTTTATTTAAATCAAGACTTCATTGAAAACAAAAGGGATAAATTATTTGATATTGATTACAAGACAAGAACTGGTTCAAAAGAATTTCTAAAAAAGCTAAATGAGCAGACAATCAACGAAGAAAATATTGATTTCTTTTATATCTCAACTGCCTACAAAAATATTGCTAATTGGTTCGATAATCAATCTGAGAACTTTGACAAAGGAGCTTTTCGTTCCAAAATTAAATTCAATTCAAAAGTTATTTGGTATCTGAGCAATGAAGAAGACTCTATCTCTATTTTTACTAGAATAAATATAGGAAAAATACCACTTACAAATGCTGAACTAATTAAAGCCTTATTTCTAAATAGCTCGAACTTTAATAATAGTGAGAATAAGTTGAGATTACGGCAACTTGAAATTGCTACAGAATGGGATAATATTGAGTTTTCATTACAAGACAACCGTTTTTGGTTTTTCTTAAATAAAAAACAAAAATTAACTAATAGAATAGAATTCATATTTGATTTAATGAATGTTGAAAAAGACAACGAAGATCCATATTCAACTTTTCGTTTTTTTAGTAAAAAATTTAAAAAAGGGAATAATGATGAACTTGGAGAAAACTGGGATGAGATAAAACGGTATTTTCAAAGATTTAGCGAATGGTTCAATGAAAGAGAGTTATATCATAAAATTGGTTATCTAATTAGCGCTGAAATAATGGACATCAATCAACTATATATTGAATCGGATAATTTCACTAAAACAGAATTCAAAAAATATATTGACGATTTAATAAAAAATGATTTAAGGAATGTAACCCTAAACGAAATACAATATGCCGACAGCAAAAATGTTCGCAAAATATTATTGCTATATAATATACTGACTATGTTAGCCAGTGAAAAAGATAATTCATATTTTCCATTTGACTTATTCAAAAATGAAAACTGGGATATCGAACACATCACTTCTACGAAAGATAAGATTCCAGAACAAAATAGGGAACAATGGTTAGCTGATGTTAACCCCTTTTTCGAAGATGATGAGGAAGGGCAATTGGTTAAAAAAGAAGTTGAAATGTGGAATCCTAAAAATGGAGACGATGAGTTCACTGATCTTTACAACAAAGTAGTAGATTATTTCAATAAAAACATCGGAGATGATGACGATATTAATGACTTGTCAAACCTGACTCTATTGGATTCAGCCACAAATCGTGGATATAAGAATGCAGTGTTTCCTGTTAAGAGAAAAACAATAATTGATAGAGATAAAGCAGGAGTCTTTATCCCTCTCTGTACTAAAAATGTTTTTCTAAAGTATTTTAGTGATTATCCTCCGAAAATTTCATTTTGGACTCAAGAGGATAGGGAGAACTACGAAAAGGATTTACAAAAAATTTTAGAGGATTATTTAAATTAAAAAAATGGAACAAGAGCAATACGAAGGACAAGTTTTAAGTTTTTTCAAGTTAATTGATAAATATTCAATAGAGATTCCTATTATTCAAAGAGATTACGCTCAGGGACGTAGGGATAAAAAAAGTATAAGAAAAGCTTTTTTAAATGCGCTTTTTGAGAGTATTGATGGAAATAAGGAATTAATACTGGATTTTATATACGGCAGTATAATAGATGATACTTTTCAACCTCTTGATGGTCAACAAAGATTAACAACACTTTTCTTACTTCATTGGTATGCTTCTTTAAAAGAGGGAAATTTAAATGACAATAAAAACATTTTAATGAGGTTCACCTATGAAACAAGAATATCGTCAAGAAATTTTTGCCAGTCTCTTGTTTCTAACACCGTCGATATGACGAGCGATACAAAACTAAGTGATTTAATTACTGATTCATCTTGGTTTTATCTTTCTTGGATGAAAGACCCTACTATTGACGCAATGTTACGAACAATAGATGATATTCACTCTCTTTTTTATAACGTTGATGATTTATGGAATAAACTAACTTCAGATAATTCAGGATTGATAAAATTCTATTTCGTAAACCTTGAAAATATTGGCTTATCTGATGATTTATATATAAAAATGAATGCGAGAGGAAAACTTCTAACCTCTTTTGAAAACTTTAAAGCTACTTTTGAAAAGAGAATCAATGATGAAGAATGGGAAAAAGATATTGAATATATAAATAAGTTTGAACATAAAATTGATACTATTTGGACTGACTTTTTTTGGGCTAACTTTAAACACAATAACAGTATTGATTCTGCATTGTTAAATCTATTCTCCACTCTTTTAATGATTAGACAGTCTGTTTATAGGAAAAAAGACACAGAAGAAAGAATAAAGATTATATCTAAGCTCCAGACAGATGCAAATAACCTGACTTCTACTTGGTATAGTAAAGATGATTTTCAATATCTATCCGAAGTATTGGATTTATTAGCTTCAAACTATGGTGAGATAAATACTTATGAACTAAACTTTCCTTTATTTAGACACGAAACTGCCGAGGGACTTTTAGGAAAAATAACAAGCGATGGTAAGGGATCATCATATACACAAAAAGTCTTACTTTATGCTCAAATTGAATACTTTAGAAGAAGTGGTGAGTACAATTCTGAGAAATACTTAGAATGGATGAGAGTAATAAGGAACATTGTTTCAAGGGGTGACATAGAAAAAAGCGGTAAAAGACCTGATATAATTAGAAGTCCACAAACTTTTGATGGTGTTATTTTTTTAATAAATGAGTTAGCAGAAGGTTGTGCTGATATATACAGCAGTCTCGCTAGTCCTGATTTTAACATTGCCTCTACTTTTGCCAAAGAGCAGATAGAAGAAGAAAAGGTAAAATCAAAAATATTCGACATAAAACCAGAGTTAAAATCAATAATATTCCAACTTGAAGATACAGATTTATTGAGAGGTAGAATCTCTTTTATTTTCTATTGCATAGATTATGATGGTGAACCACAAAATCTAAATGAATCTCTTTTAACAGAAGTTAAAGATGTGATTTGCACTCATCTTAGTTCTGAAGAGGTTTTAAATAATGATGTTAGAAGAGCTCTTTTAAGTACAAGTGTCAACGGAGAATATAATTTCTACAATTATTGGTGGTCATACTGGAATGTTGCTAGCTGTGATAAACGACGGATCATAGATAACTTCAGAGAGTTAGAATACATTATTCACTCTGATTCTAAAGATTATATCAAACAATTAATTCTTAATTTAATTGATTCTAACCTTACAAGTTTAATTGATGATTTTGTTGCCCCGGATGGTTTTCCTAATTGGAAATTAAGATTAATAAAAGAACGAAATCTTTTAGATGATAATTCAAGCAATTATATAGCTATTCCCAACAATCAGGAGTATTGTTATTTATTAAAAAGTAAAAGGCCTAGAGATATAAGTGGTTGCATTAAAATTGAATAGAGAAATAATACTGCCCACAACAAAAAAATTGGCAAGAGTGGCTGAAACATCTTCGATTGGAAGATTGTGTAAAATTCAAGGTTCTTTCTTCAATTGAAACTTAGGGATAAAAAATGCCACCCTCGCCAATTTTCGAACCGTTGTGTGCAAGTATAAAACAACGTCCTACCACAAAACAACGTCAGCAAAAAAA
>CAYFTB010000199.1:0-3946 GCA_964345875.1 uncultured Proteiniphilum sp. | reverse complement strand
GAGCGGTTTTTTTGTCAAATAAATCTAGCTAGATATATCGACTATGGGATATTTATCATTCCACAACCATCAACAAGCCAATTATTATTGGCTTTAATCATCTTTATTTTCAATTTAAAGTTTTGCCAGTCTATACCTCTAACGACAACGTAATTTGTCTTAGCATCATACGAGTCTAGCTCGAAACCTTTATCAGGATAATCTTGAGCATCTAAAATTGGGTCGCCATCAAGCCCCAATTCAGGATCAAACTCATAAGCTTCGGTCATTATTCTTTTTAATTCATTTTTAAAGCTCTGCGTTGCCAATTCACTTGAATCTACCCATTCAATCATTCCAATTGACTCCTTCCCTTTATTGCAATTGTCAATATAAGAGTTTATAAATAACAAAGCATTATCAATTATCTTTGCTTGCTCTACTTCGGGAGATTGAATGATATTCTTCTCAACTAAAACTCTTGACTCCTTAGTTTCTTTAGATTGTCCACATGACAAACAGAATAGTAATAAAAATAAAAAAATGTGTTTCATAAAATATTTATCTCTTTAAAAACAGTTCTCTACAACTAATTTTATAACGACTTAGAGTAGCACCCAATCACTTACAAAAATAAAGAATTTAAGATAAATATAAAAAATGTTTATTCTAAATTTTGGCTTCAATATAGCAAATGCATGCTCTTCAGCTAAATATTCTGAATTAACAATCTCATCTTGACTCATCCCAAAATAATAAATCCCCTACTACATCTTATATTATACGACTCTGAAACAATAATAAGAATCTAAGAACATTCAAAAGGATATGAATGAAAAATAAGTCCTTGCAAATAAGAATAAAATAAGAACTGTATAATTTTCTTCTATTATTAAGGATAAAATTGAGACTAGATTTCAACCGTTCGTATCACGAACGATAAAAATATACATGTAAACTTATATCATATAGGACAAGATCAGTACAAATCCACATGTGGGTTTGCATTGTATATGCCACGAACAATATAAATCTACATATAGATTTACATCGTATAAGGCTAATACAATAGAATTATAGCATGCATTTTAGGCATCACCACTTGGCATTATTATTAATGCATAATCTTTTGGATTATGCACTAATAGTCTTTTTGGATCATGGTGAAAGGGGGAATGATGGCGAATAGGTTATATTAGAACTTTTGATTTATGGCTAATTCCCAAACATGGCTTGGTAATCTTTGTGGCCTAAAGATGCAGCGATATCTTCGGGAACAAACTTCCATTGATTTAATTTTTCAGCTCTAAAACTTCCATTATCTTGAAGTTGGGCAAAAAGAAGCCCTCTGATATCTGCATATCTGGCTAATATGCGTGATTGAAGTTCACTTTTAGGAATCAATGCACCATTAGTCATGAGGTCTCCACCTCCACTTGCACGATAAGATGTGACTGCAACAGAGTACTTATTAGATAATTTAAAAGGCTCTCCATTTGCCATTGATATTATCTTTATCCTGCTATTTACAGGCTTGGTGATATCTACCTCGTAAATAATACCTGCCGCAGAATCAAAATTATAATGTGGATTTTTTAATCTGAAATGCTCACCCGCTCCATCAGTCATGCTAAGTAAATGTTGGTTTTTGATTGGTGCTTGATTTAGCCACAAAGAATACGAGTACTCTAGGTAATTTTTTATCTCTGTGCCAGACATCTCTACAACGTTAAGCTGATTTTCAAATGGATATAGATCCATTAAGTTCTGATAGTTAAGGTCTCCCTTCAATATCTGCTTATTGAATGACAAAGGTGCAGCGAGGGATATATCAGCACCCGAAACTCGAAGCTGTAGTGAGTGAATCATATCTACATAGGCAGAGGGTCCAAAATACGAGTCTCGTGAATCGATATTATCCTGAAGAAAGCCAATTTTACGATTTGTAAACTCCTTAACTTTAAGAAACTCTCCTCGGAAATGTGTCATATATTCATTTGATGGCCCAACACTTTCAATGTCTATATTCTCACCTTCAATGGAGAGACCTGACACCTCTCCATTCAATATACTGATTGATATTATTGCTTTTGAAAGATTAGAAGCACGAGATCCTCCTTCTAACAACCATACATCTTTTTCACCATTAAAGTGTTTTTCAGCAACAACTCTATGATCGTGTGAGGCAAGAACCAAGTCAATCCCTTTAACATGCTTTGCTACGTATCTTGCCGGATTTTCTAAATCATCTACATCCTCAAGGCCTAGACCACCATGCATAGCAGCAATCATTACATGAGGAGCTTCTTTTTCTTTTACATATTTAACCCAATAATTGAGTGATGAAACAATATCCTGAAAATACATCCCAGACCAAAGATCTGCTGCCAACCAGCTTGGGACATTAGGATTGGTGAGTCCAATAACGGCAAGTTTAATGCCATGTCGATTGATTATTGTATATGGTTCAAAATATGGAGTTTGGGTATTCTCATTTATAGCATTTGATGCCAAATAAGGCATACGAAGCTGACTTGTAACACGGTCATACACTTTATGACCTGTTTCAATATCATGATTGCCCACAACAGCAGCATCATATTTAAGATAATTAGCTATTAGTGGAAAGATATGTGGCGAAATAGTATCTACAAAATTGTAATAAAATGTTGCATTATCTCCCTGAAGATTATCTCCTACATCGATTAGAACTACATTATCAGCTCCGTGATGTTCTCGGGCTTGTTCAACTACTGAAGCAATAGAAGCTAAAGAATATGGATTTACACGTGCACCGATAGAACTAGGCACATAAAGCGAGTCAAAGTATCTGCCATGAATATCATTAGTTGCATAAATCTCCAGATTATAATCTCCATCTTCTAGTTGTGGTTCTTTGCACGCAGAAAAAGCAAAAATAATGACAATAAGAAATAAACAATATTTGGAGTACTTCATAAAAGCTAATTATTAGTAATATAATCAACATATAGATTATGAAGTCTAAACAAATATTATAATAGTATTGTTTACTCTTTCAAGCCATAAGACAAGTCGCCTGCATCTCCAATACCAGGTACAATGTAGGATGATTCGTTAAGATATGGATCAATTGCAGCTGCCCAAATTGTGGTTTTATCAGCTGGAAAATGTTCGGAGCAATAATCAATTGCTTGCTGACTTGCTACGATTGTTGCAATGTGAATATGTCTAGGAGTGCCCTTTGTGAGCAAAGCCTGATAAGTTAAATCCATACTTGAACCAGTGGCAAGCATAGGGTCAGTAAGAATAAGTGTTTTATCCTCAATTAGGGGAGATGCAATGTATTCTATATGAATATCAAATCCTTTGTGCCCCTTCTCTCGATATTTACGATATGCAGAAACAAAAGCATTACCCGCACCATCAAAATAGTTTAGCATACCATGATGAAAAGGCAGTCCAGCACGAAGAATAGTTGCCAAAACAACATCTTCGTTTAGTGTCACTGCAGAAGTCTGCTCAAGTGGTGTTTGGATATCTATATCACGATATGACATATCTTTACTTATTTCATATGCCATAATTTCAGCAATACGCTCAATATTACGTCTAAAACGCAATCTATCATTTTGGATTGATACATCTCTTATCTCTCTAACAAATACACTCAAAAGGGAGTTGGTATCCGAAAAGTTGACAATCTTCATATTTTGATTTACATTAGGATTATTTGCTGTATAAAAATTTGGACAAAGGTAGTATTTTTGAAGATAAGATGAACATCTAGTTCATGTTTTTGTTGATTAAGTGTAATTTAGGATTAAATAAATTTAATTGCGGAAATTTTTCTCTAATTGTTTTTTTATCTCAAAAATATCATTTATTTTTGCAACTGTTTTTTAGGATATCATTCTTGCAAAGCAAATAGATTAAAAATAATATATCAAACAAATCAAATTATTAACAACATGGCAAATTTAGATTT
>CAYFTB010000198.1:0-3949 GCA_964345875.1 uncultured Proteiniphilum sp. | reverse complement strand
AGGAACCAAACGTCATCATAGAAAAGCAAACAAATGTAGTTTCAGAATTTGTGTACGACGGAATGTCTGTTTATTACCTTTGGAATGATGAAGTAGAGGGAAAAAAGCCAAGTGCAAGTGATGAAGATCCTGAAAAATACTTTTATAGAATCCTAAATAAGACAGATACTGAACATGGATGGTCATGGATTACAGATGACGTAGAGTCTCTAATGAAGGAGTTTGACGGAGAAGCTGCCGGAGAATTTGGATTTAGTATTCTACCCATATGGAGCGACGCTTTAAGAAAAACGTTACTTGGATACGTTCGCTATGTCTATCCCAACACTCCTGCTGAAGAGGCAGGCATTGTGAGAGGCAATGTCATTAGTAAGATTAATAACGAATCTATCACACTGAGCAATTATGAATTAATGTTTGGTTCATCAAAGGAGGAGACATTTACTGTTTTAGACCAAGATTACACTAATCCCAGAGAATTAAAAGTATTGCCTGGCAACTTTGATGCAAACACGGTGTTTTATTATGATATAATAAAAGAGAAGGATAGTAATAGTGAAGAGATTAACAAAATTGGATACCTTTTTTATACCGGATTTAAATCTAAATTCAACTGGAAGTTAGCTGAAGCATTCAATTATTTTAAAAGTGAAGGCATTACTGATTTAGTTTTAGACTTAAGATATAATCCGGGAGGTGACATATCCGCAGCTTCGTATCTTGCTTCACTTATAGCACCCAAGGATATTGTTGAGAAAAAAAATGTACTGTCAATAATGAGTTATAACGATTTTGTAAATGATGTATATGATAGAAATAAAATTGAAAGAGAAACACGATTTGGCAAATATGATAATAAAAATGACAGCGATCCATTGAACTCAAATGTTGACCTAAACAAGGTATATATAATAGCACAAAGCAGTTCTGCATCTGCATCTGAACTCCTTACTTTCTGTCTTAAACCATATATGGATGTTATACATATAGGTGAAAAGACAGCGGGTAAATATACTGCCTCCTGGACAATACATGCTTACAACAATTTTAGAGAAGGTAATTATACACGTGCACAAGCTGTTTATGATGAAAAAAGACTGTCCGCATTAAACAAGTCTAAACTAAAAAACTGGGGGATGCAACCAATAGTGGGTAGGTATACAGATAAAGATGGAAATGATTTCATAAAAGACAATGGACTGCAACCTAAATTTCAGATAGAGACGCAGGAACGAAATACTGAAACCTGGAAACAGATTGGAGATAAAGAAGATTACTTACTTGCAAAAGCTATTTCATTAATTACAGGAAATGAATATAAGTCGGTGACTACACGAAGTAGCCAAAAAGAAGGTGTTATGGATTTGAAATTACTAAGAAAAAATGAAAGGATAATACGTGAATCTGTTGTAGTTGGTGCTCCACAGATAATGCCTCACATTGAAGTAGAATAAAACTGATTAATAATCTCATAAGATTATGTAAAACACAAAAGAGAGGGCAGTATCATATTTGCTATGATATTGCCCTATTTGCTATAATATTACGGGGATATCCTTAATCCTTTTACTCTGAATTAAATCGTATTTAAGATAATCATTGCGAGATAATATTTTCTGTAACTTCTCATCTCGCTGCCACTCCAGTTTGGCTACCTTTTTCTTCTTATTGCACAAAAAACACTTTTCAGCTTTCTGAACACCGGTCAGAAATTCCATTTCTATTTGCTTTATTTGTTCCGCTTGTTCGTGAGTAAACTTGATTTGCTCTTGCATTGATGACACCTTGGCCTCAACTCCTTCCCGGAGAGCATCTTGCAAAATCTGGCTGCTGCTTTGGGCTAGAAGTACAATGGTGAAGAGAGAGAAGATTGTGAATGTGAGTAATATTCGTTTCATAACTTTTTGTTTTAGCGTTAATCGTTGTAAAGGTATATGGTTATTGACATTTAAACAAATGATTGGTTTAAAACATGGTAGGATATTGGAAGGGATAAATCACATTTCTATTATCATAGCTAATAGCATGGGAAGTTGTATCCGAAATTATATCAATTTGCTATTTCTTAGCAGGAAATCATTATCTTTGCTTAATCTAAATCTAAGGAGGATGCGCAATCTATTAGTCCTGTTCTTAATTTTGTGGGGAAGTTTCTTTCTCAGCTCATGCTTTAATGGCAATAATGATGAGCTGAGCAGAAAACTTGTGCAGTGGGACCAGATAATTGACGAACAACCTGAGGCTGTTGCTGACAGCTTGCTGGGTATTAACACGCAGAACATGTCTAGGGCAAACAGGGCTTATTATAATCTGATTAATACTATAATTAAGGACAAGCTATATTATGAGTTTACGAATGACTCTCTGATTGACAGAGCTGTCAATTATTATAGGGTGTCTGACTCTAAAAGCGATAATTATGTGCGCTCACTAATCTATAAAGGGATTGTAAGAACACGAATGGGGGCTGCTGACAGCACAGTATTTGAACCACTAAAGCAGGCGGAAGAAATATTTGAGACACAAAAAAACAAGAACCCAAGTATAGGATATACGCTAAATTACTTTCTGGGGGAAGTACAATATTCTAATAATAACTTTGAGGAGGCTAATAACTATTACACGACTGCACTTGAATATGCGGCAATAAAACAGGACACTATGCATATTTTTGATGCTTACCTCTCATTATTCTGGAATGAAATCACTGATAGCAATATAGAAAAAAGCAAAATGTATCTTGATAGCTTGTCACTGTATTACGACAAGGAATCAGAAAACAAGATATTTTTGCTAAATGCTCAATCAGCTTATTATGAAAGTACGGGAAATATGTTGATGGCTATTGAAAGGGAAAAAGAACAATTAGGGTTTACAGATGGATATGACGTAGAGGACAAATCAAGTACCTATTTTTCTATTTCAAAAAAATATAATAAAATCAATCAGTCAGATAGTGCACTCCTGTATGCTGAACTTGCAATAGGGGCTATGGAGGAGACTAGAGATAGAATGGAAGACTACCTGCTTTACCAAAATGTGGCAAACATATATGAGAATCAGGGAGACTATGCCTCGGCAAACTTGTATAGGCAAAAATCAATGAACAGCTACAGAGAGTCAGTTCTAGATAGATTGGATACTCAGATTATAGAGCTTGAGAAAAAGTATGATGTGTCAAAGACGGAAAACCTAATATTAAGATCAAAACAAAGGGTATTTATAATAGCAATTATAGCTCTGGTGGTTGCATTAACACTAACTGCCATGTTGCTGGTCAGTATAAGGAGAAGTCGTGCCGCTGCAATAAAGCTTATAAATCTCCAACACGAAAATGAGAGGCATGCCATGGAGGCCAGATTACTGGAAGAGGAAGCTAACAAGAGAAGCTGGCTGATTTCGCTATATGGTTATATTTCAAACAGACTGTCAGCGCTGCAGGACAACTTTGAAAATCTGTCTCAGAGGTATATATCTGCAAATCCCAAAGTGTATAAAGAGATGATGAATATACTGGACACGGCAGAGGATGACTTGCGAAATATACCTGAGCAGATGAATCCGACTCGGGAGACATTCGTTTTATATACAGGATTGAATGAAAATGAGTCCGAATTATTCAATAACAGCGAAAGAATTATGCTGATGTTGCTGGCGTGTGATGCAGACAACAAACAAATAGCTACATTTATGAATGCTTCGCTGCAAAGTATCCGTGCAAGGAAGTCTCAACTGAAGAGAAAGATGATACAAAATGAGCTGGAGGCTGACAAATTCTTTAAATAACAACCTTATTATTTAATTTTCAGTTATTACAGGGCGTTAAAAGCTATTAGCATTATTCACTACTCCTCAGTGACTTACATATAGAAGTACCGTTAAATTTGAAAGACACTATTGTTTTTAGTGTCTTTTGTTCATTACTTTGTGTCTGTAATCGCAAAGATGC
>CAYFTB010000197.1:0-4096 GCA_964345875.1 uncultured Proteiniphilum sp. | reverse complement strand
ACTGCATGCTTACAAACCGCTTCTGCCCGCTGTCAAAACCAGTCAACCCCTTTTAGGTTTATTTGTAATTTTCAACACAAAGATAGTAGTTTTTAGTTTGAAAATAAAATAAAATATTCAATTCCTTTCCTATTGGCAATGTTTTTGAAACTCTGGATACACCTTTTACATTTATTCAATTTACAGAAGTATGAAGTTGTAAAGAAATTTCTTGTATATAGCATGTTTATAAGAGCGATAAATGTCTAAGAGGTTTAATATTTATAGTGTGGGTTTGCGAAAAAGGAACAGTTTCTTGTTAATTGATGTGAATGAGAAAGTCTCTTTTTATTAGTTATTTCTATTAGAAATATAAAATCTCTATTTTTGTAAAGAAATTTAATTGACACAATGAATAAAATCGTATCAAAAGAAAATCTATCGGATAGGGTAGTAAAATTTGAGATTGAAGCTCCTCTGATTGCAAAAAGTCGAAGAGCTGGGCACTTCGTGATGCTGCGTGTAGGTGATAAGGGAGAAAGAGTGCCTTACACAATTGCGGATTCTGACATTAAACGAGGTACTATCACCCTTGTTATTCAACGCGTTGGAAGGTCGTCAGAGAAAGTTTGTCAGCTAGAAGTAGGTGATTTTGTGACTGATTTAGTTGGTCCGCTTGGAAATGCCACACATATTGAAAATTTAGGAACAGTTTTGTGTGCTGGAGGTGGTGTCGGAATTGCTCCTATGTTACCAATTATTGAGGCAATGAAGAGAGCAGGTAATCGAGTAATCACAGTTATCGGTGGCAGATCAAAGGACTATATAATACTTGAAGAAGAAGTATCTAAATTTTCTGATGAGGTGATAATCATGACTGATGATGGTTCGTATGGCAATAAGGGATTAATTACACTTGGAGTAGAAGAGGTAATAAATCGCGAGAAGGTGGATCTTTGTGTAACTATTGGTCCTGCTATTATGATGAAGTTTGTTTCAGGTCTTACCAAAAAATATGATGTTAAAACCATGGCATCATTAAACACTATAATGGTTGATGGCACTGGTATGTGTGGTGCATGTCGTGTATCTGTGGGTGGTAAAACTAAATTTGTTTGCGTTGATGGTCCAGAGTTTGATGCTCACCAGGTTGACTTCGATGAAATGCTTATGCGACTGAAAGCATATAATTAATCACTTATCTGATACATTATTAATAATAAGAAACGTATTATGGATACTAAAGAATATTTAAAAGCGCAACGTGATCAGGAATGGCGTCAGGTAATTCGCAAAACTATTAAGAATAAAGAACGTCTGGCTTTTACTCGTGTTTCTATGCCTGAGGTTGATCCTGAGGTGAGGAGTAGAAATTATGATGAGGTAAACCTTGGATTGACAGCAGAGCTTGCGATGGCTGAAGCTAAACGATGTATAGACTGTGCCAATCCAACATGTATTACAGGTTGCCCAGTTGAAATTAATATACCCAAGTTTATTAAGAATATTGAGCGAGGTGAGTTTCTTGAAGCTGCAAAGGTATTGAAAGAGACAAGTGCTTTGCCTGCCGTTTGCGGTAGAGTTTGCCCACAGGAACGTCAGTGCGAAAGTCAATGTTTTTATACTATAAATCTTAATCGTGAGGCTGTATCTATAGGTCATTTAGAGCGATTTGCTGCTGATTATGAACAGCAAAGTGGACAAATGTCTATACCTGAGGTTGCACCTTCAAATGGCAAGAAAATTGCGGTTGTAGGTTCTGGTCCCGCTGGATTATCTTTTGCAGGTGATATGGTAAAGTATGGTTATGATGTAACTGTTTTCGAGGCTTTGCATGAATTAGGTGGTGTGTTGCGTTATGGCATTCCAGAATTTAGGCTTCCTAATGAGGTGGTTGATATTGAAATTGATGTTCTAAAGAAAATGGGCGTAAAGTTTAGAACCAATATTATTGTTGGAAAAACTATATCTCAAGAAGACTTACACGAAGAAGGTTACGAAGCAATATTTATAGGAAGTGGTGCTGGTTTGCCCAACTTTATGAATATTCCTGGCGAAAACCTAAACGGAGTGATGTCTTGTAATGAATACCTTACTCGTGTAAATCTTATGCAAGCTGCACATTCAGATAGCGATACTCCAGTACTAATGGGTAAGAAAGTGGCTGTTATTGGTGGAGGTAATACTGCAATGGATGCTGTAAGAACAGCGAGACGATTAGGTGCCGAAAAGGCAATGATTGTATATCGTCGTTCAGAAGAGGAGATGCCAGCTCGAATTGAGGAGATAAAGCATGCCAAAGAAGAGGGAATCGAATTCCTAAATCTACATAACCCATTGCGTTATGAAGGAGATGAGCTTGGTCGTGTTCAGCGTATGGAACTGCAGCGTATGGAACTTGGCGAACCAGATGCTTCTGGACGTAGACGACCAATTGAAATAAAAGACGATACAATATGGGTGGATGTTGACGAAGTTATTGTAAGTGTTGGTGTTTCACCAAATCCTCTTATTCCATCATCTTTCTCAGGACTGGATATAACTAAGTGGGGAACTATTGTAGTTGACGATGCATTAAAATCGGATGTTGATAATATTTATGCTGGAGGTGATATTGTTCGTGGTGGAGCCACTGTAATCCTTGCGATGGGCGACGGGAGAAGGGCTGCCAAAGCTATGCACGAGAGGTTATCTGGCATTAACAACTAACTAATACTGATGTAATGTAATATACATATCATAGTGTAATAACACAATACAACCCTATCAGGAAATAATTTCCTGATAGGGTTTTTTATTTATTTAACGCAAATAAAATTACGTAATCATTGCTTCATTACTAAAAGTTCGTAGATTTGCGTAATCAACTTATCGTTGTACTTATAAAAACATAATAATTAAATTAATATATGGAACGATTAAATCCCCAAGAAGAAAATGTTATGTTGTTCGTTTGGCAACTCAAAGAGTGTGCGGTTAAAGACGTATTAGACATGATGGACGATCCTAAACCTCCATACACTACATTAGCATCCATATTCAATAATCTAGAAAAGAAAGAATATGTATCAGTTAAGCGCTTTGGAAATGTAAAAGTGTTTTACCCCAAAATCACTAAGTCTGCCTATAAGCGATACTTCATGTCTGGAATGGTAAAGAGTTATTTCAATGATTCTTTTAAAGAGATGGTTACTTTTTTTGCCAAGGAGCAAGAACTTACTACAGAAGATCTTAACGAAATCATTAAATTGATTGAAAAAGGCAACAAATAAAGTTGTGTTTCTATTAACCTATTAAAAAAACAAATAATGGAAACAATCATTATTTATATGCTTAAGGTGAATATTGCGGTTGCATTATTTTATATGCTTTATAAGCTGCTATTTATTAAGGACACATTCTTTGTTACACGTAGATGGTATCTAATAGGTGCGATTGTCTTCTCATTTATATATCCCCTAACTCCAGTAGCTCAATTAGGAACACTTTTTGATTTTATCGGACAATCAAAAGATCTTCAGGCAACGATTACATTTGATACATCTTCTATGGGGTCTGCAATCGTTTTGGATGATGTGTCAGAAGTCACACTTTTGGATTGGTTGACATTAGTCAAAATTGTGGTTTCTCTAATTACAATATTCTTTGCAGTCAGATTTATTTGGCAATTTATACACATTATGAGGATAAAGCATAATAGCGAACAGCATGTGCTTTATGATGTTAAATATCAACACTTGGCATCTAAATCTACACCTTTCTCATTTTTTAAATGGATTTTTATATATCCGGAAGCTCATTCAACCGAAAAGTTAAAGCAGATTCTTACTCATGAGCAGGTACATGTTAAACAATGGCATTCAGTGGACATAACATTGATGGAGCTTTTAGTACCATTTATTTGGTATAATCCTTTTTTCTGGCTGTTGCGAAATGAGATGTCTATCAATATCGAATTTATTGCCGACCAAGTTGTATTGGGTAAAGGTTTTAACAAACGCGAGTATCAGTATCATATCTTACATTTAACTTATCCACGAAATAATATTCAAATAGTAAATAACTTTAATGTCTCACAACTTAAACAACGAATTATGATGATGAACAATGAGAAAAC
>CAYFTB010000196.1:0-4115 GCA_964345875.1 uncultured Proteiniphilum sp. | reverse complement strand
TGATTAACTCTACAGTATCAAGTGAATCAGCACCTAGGTCGTTTGTGAAACTTGCTGTATCTGTAACTTCAGATTCTTCAACACCTAATTTATCGACAATGATCGACTTTACTCTTTCTGCTACTTCTGACATAATTATATTAATTAAATTAGTAAATAAAAATGTTTTATTTTTTAATTTTGTGGTGCAAAGTAAATCATTTTTTTTATAACTACACAACTTTTCATTGCCAAAACAACAAAATACTGCACATATTTTGTATTTTTGTGCATTAAATAATAGGTTTCATGATTAAATTAGCCATTTTTGCATCTGGCAGTGGAAGCAATGCCGAGAATATTGCTCTATATTTTAGAGAAGATCAAGATATTGCCATTTCACTCATAATATCCAATAAAAAAGATGCTTATGTTCTGGAAAGAGCTAAGAATCTAAATATTCCTGCATACACATTTAGTAAAAAGGAATTTGATGAAAGTGATAAAATTATAGAGCTTCTTCTCAAGAATGATATTGACTATATAATTTTAGCTGGGTTTCTACTGAAAGTCTCAGAGAAGATTATATCTGCATATCCTGATAAAATAATAAATATACATCCAGCCCTTTTACCTAAATATGGTGGAAAAGGAATGTATGGTGACAATGTTCATAAAGCCGTTATTGAAGCAAAAGATCCTGAATCTGGAATAACCATTCATTTCGTGAATGAAAATTATGACGAAGGGGCAATAATATTTCAGGCAAAGTGCCAAATTTCAAAAGATGACACATACGAACAAGTAGCAGAGAAAGTACATAAGCTAGAATACGAGCACTTCCCGAAAATAATTAAGGAAACAATAAAAAAATAATCCCTTTTTATTTTGTATTAAAAAAATTGTATTACCTTTGCACTTCCAATTGCGGCTGTGGCGTAATTGGTAGCCGCGCTAGACTTAGGATCTAGTGGAGAAATCCGTGGGGGTTCGAGTCCCTTCAGCCGCACATTTAAGTAAGTCTTTTAAGAAGTAAAACATCTTAGAAGACTTTTTTATATTGCCTAGTGAATACTACATATCCAAGGTTTGATATTGTTTTCTAAAATGCAATTTAAATAGAAAAGACTTGTGTAGTTTTAAAAAATAATCTACCTTTGCAATCGATAAATAAAAAGAGAGGTCCCGTAGCTTAACTGAATAGAGCATCTGACTACGGATCAGAAGGTTACAGGTTTGAATCCTGTCGGGATCACATAATAAAAACGCAATTATCTAATTTATAGGTGATTGCGTTTTTCTTTGCACTCATTTTGCACACTATTTGCACCACAAATTCAATAATAGCACTTTTAAGGCTGTTTTTCTTGTTTTTATCCCTATCATTAGAACCTGACAAAACCTTAGATTTATTTTTATTGATGAGGAAACAAAAAACCGCTTCAAATTAATGAAACGGTTTATTAGTATTGTCCACTTTTGACTATGAAGCAAGTCATCTAACTTGGTGCATCACTCAAAAATAAATATAGGTAATTCAATTCTTTTTGCTTCACGCTCGAACATACCATCCAACAACTCCGAAAAATTCTCAAAAGTCGGTTTTTTCAAAACGTAAATCTTGCATTGAAAAAATGTACTTAACAAATCGCTTAATAGCTCTTTGCTCAATAAGTGATACCACTTCTCAATAAAATTTATCAACGTCTCTTTGTCTCTAATCTCAATCTGCTGTTTCATTTTCTATCATTTTATCAATTCCACTTGTATCTAATAATATAATCGGTCGCTGTCTCTCTGTTACATCCTCAACGCTTACCGCTGACAATCTTGGTAAAACAAACTTTGCCATTTCCAATAATAGAGTAACTCTATCTTTGGGCTTCATACTGTTTAAATCTAACTGCATTTGCTCCAGATTATTCTCAACTAATAACTGAAATGCTTCACGAACTTGTTTTGTGCTTCGGTTTTGAACTCCCTTTCTACTCCCTTTGGCTCCAGCTCTTGAGGCTTGGTCTTTGTTTTCAAAGTTGTACTTTCTCATATCTTTTATATTTTTTGATTGTTAAACAAACTATTGGTATCTATTACCTCCATCTTAAACACTTTGTTTCTTGGTGCGTGCCGTGCATCTCTACACTCAAACCTTTTACTTGCACTCTTTATAAATGCTTCATTTGATATGTAGGTTTTGTAATACCTTTCAACTAAATGTTTGAAGTAGTAAGATGATTGCTCACTCCATTTGTTAGATGGGGTTGCAAACTTATCAAGCCACATATCGCATAACTGTATCATATGGTTTTCTGAATTTGTGGTGTTAACCTGATTGCTTCCCTGATTGCTTGTTACGTTTCTTAGTTGTACCATTGCCTTTTATTTTTTAGTTATTTTTTTTCTATGAATTTCATTAATTCCTCAAGTCTGATTATTGACATCTCAAAAATATGATTGCCATTATTTGCTATTGCACTTGATAAATTAGCATCAATGTATTTCTCAATATCAAGTATTTCGGTGTAGTGATTTATTTTCATTCTACCAGTTGGTTTATTGGCTTCAAAGAATTGCTTCACTACTTCAATTCTTTCTGTCCAGTCATGTTTGTTTTTTACATCTCTCATTATAAATCAAATCTATATTATTGCTGTGCTTATAGATAAAATCACAACACGGTTAAAACTCAAAACAACACGGTTAGCACGGTTGATTGGTCAATATCTTGGTATTTCTTAGTAATTCTGAATAAGTGCATCAAGTCCACTTATTGAATTAATGACTAAAATTGACAAGCAACACGGTTTGAACCGTGTTGAACACGGTTAGTTTTTCTGAACCGTGTTGCTTCAAACGTGCTGTAGATACGTGTTTCAGAAGTCCAACACGGATAACACGGTTATATCCTGAAATGGGTGAATGACTTTTTAAATATATCATTATAAGAATGTGAAAAACAACCGTGTCAACTGTGTTGCTATAATAGAATCAAGTCAATTTAGCTTGAAGTAAATCAGATTAGCTTGAAGTAAATCAAACCAAATCACTTGATACATTTATTCACATATCCACTTTGATACACCTATCAAAATGGCAAATCAGCTTCAGTCATTAATTCCTGAATATTCTCATCAATATTTCTTATCCAGCTTTTACGCTTGTGATCCCCTCCAGGGGTTAAATAATATCTATACTCCAAATTGTGATGCTCTATCCAAATATCAATATCCCTCTTGGCTGTTCTGTGTGTCCAGATTGGTCTTCTGTCATATTGCAAACTTAGGTTTTTATAGTGCTGTTCTATGAAGTCGCTAACTGTAAAACTGCCAACCTCTCCGAGTTCATAAAATATTCTTTCAAGCTCCTCAACTTTGGCATCATCATTACCTATGTAGGATAAATATCTGCTTTCACGTCTATCAATATTCATCTCAATCAATCCATCAGACAAAAACACTTGGATACACCTCACTATGAAGCTGAAGAACTTATTCCACTCCTGAACATCCCAATCTTCACTAAAGAAATTAGCATTAAAGTACTTTCTCGGCTCGTTTGTAGCACTCCAGAAAGGTTTTAGCTGATACTCTGCATACCTCGCAATGATTGACTGCTCATCACTTTTAAACGGTACTACAAAGTTTGTTGTTATACACCATTTGGGGCTTTTTTTAAATGGTATTTCAGTTGCGGGCTTCCCTTTTCTTTCACATGATAAACCTCCTGTAATTAGAGTAAACAAAGAATAATAATTAAAATTCTTAGGCAAATCATCAAGCTGTACCACTTTATGAAATTCTTCAAATTCAGATAACCAAAATCTATAATCAGGATCAAGAGTTTTATCAGGCTTCAATAGTGATTTTCTCAATATCGAAATAGCTCCTAAAATTAAAGATTTTCCACGCCTACCGTTCCTTTCCTCTCCAGTAGCTCCGAAATCACTATAAATAATAGCTTTATTCAATGCTTCATCTCTATACGTACTTGACAAGTAACCAATTGAAGACATAAACGCCCTGATATTGTGCTTATCCTCATCAGTCCATTCATCAGGCTTGTCAGTGCCAGTGATTGCAAACTCCAAAAACTTTTGAAACATTCCCGCATCTTGAACAAACGTAAATTCATGATTC
>CAYFTB010000195.1:2891-4194 GCA_964345875.1 uncultured Proteiniphilum sp. | reverse complement strand
AGCAAAAATCAGTAGAAACAGGAAAACAATCGCAAAAAGAAGAAATAGGTAGAATGGGACTCCAAGCAGGTAAAGCAATAGGAGTACAATTTATTATGAAATTGCTTAAGGATTTACTGAGAGAAATTATTCGAAATTTGATTTCATGGTTTAAATCTACAAATAAAAAGATAGAAACGTTCCTTGATGCTATGAAACTCGCTCTTAAATCTTTTGTGAATAAACTTAGAAATGAAATTGGTAAACACGTAAAAGATGCACTTAGTATTGGAGTTAAAGTTATAGTCAGTGCAATATTTAAGCCTGTTGCGAGAATAATAAGAAAATTTGGTGCAATAATTTCACAAGGGTTTGCATCTATTAAAGATGCAATTGCTTACTTAAGAGATCCAAATAATAAAAACGCCCCTTTTGCGATAAAGGTAGCACAGGTTGGGAAAATTGTGGTTACTGGACTAGCAGCAACAGGTGCAATTTTTGGGGGACAACTAATTGAAAGTGGATTAATTGCAATTCCTGTTATTGGACAAGCTTTAGCATTTGAAATTCCATTTATTGGTAGCATTGCAAGCTTGATAGGTCTATTTATGGGTGCAATGGTTTCAGGAATTTTGGGTGCTATGGCTCTAAATTTAATTGATAAACTTATTGCTAAACGATTAAAGTCCGAGGCTTTAAAACAAGAAATTGACAAAGGCAATGAGGTGTTAGCAACTCAATCAAAACTTATTGTTGCTAAAGAAGAGAAACTGACTACTACAAAACACAATACTATTATCTCGATATCAGAAAGGCATAAAATGGCTTCAGATATAATTAAAGAGTCTTTATCTACAATAGAGGCAAATGACACAAATAACGAAGAAGTTATTGATAACAAGAACGACTTGGATGATATTTTCAAAGAAATTACTGATTTATAAAAACCTAAAAAGATGAATGACACAAATATTCAAAAAAGAAATTTTGATGAACAAAAGAAAAAAATTGAAGATTTTTCAAAAAAAATACCATCTTCGTTGGAGTTGCCAGTTACAAAAACAGAAGGTGGATTATTCGGTTTCTTTAATCATAAGGTAACAGGTGAAGAAATCAACAAATTAGCAAGTTCCATTCAAAAACAATTTATTAATACAAATGATCATATAGCAAAAATCATAAAAGAATTTACTGAAATTTATAAGACTTTTGATTTGTTAGACAAAGAGTATCTACAAGGAATTATCGCAGGAGTCTTAGCTGCCGAAAAAGCAAGTAATCAAGCAAACAAAGCCGCCTCTAAAGCTCAAAGTAATGCAGAAGA
>CAYFTB010000195.1:0-2791 GCA_964345875.1 uncultured Proteiniphilum sp. | reverse complement strand
AAATTCAAAGAGCAATTTGATAAAATTGAATTCATTCATGATTTGGAAATAAACTCGAATTATATCCAAAACTTTAATATGCAAATTAGTGACATACAAGAAAGTATAAAAAAAACCAAGATACAAACAAATAAAAGAATAGATGCTCAGTTACAAAGAATCATAAACCAAAAAGATGATACTGTGTTGCAGATTAATAATCTTTCCACCGATATTTACGAAATAATTAACTCTATTAGTAAATCACAAGAGGAAAATAATCGACTCCTAAACAATGAAATTTATACTATCCAAGATAGCATTAGCGAAACCAAAAGACAAGCTAACGAAAAAATTGATATCCAGGATCAGAGAATTATAAAACAGAAAGAAGAAACTTTTGAGTTGATTAATAAACTTTCATCCGATGTTTTTGAGAAAATTGACTCGGTTAGCAAATCTCAAGAGGAAAACAATAAACATGTTTATAATGAAGTTTATGCTATCCAAGATAGCATTAGCGAAGTCAAAAGACATGCTAATGAAAAAATTGATATCCAAGAACAGAGAATTACAAAACAGGGAGAAGAAACTTTTGATTTGATTAATAAACTTTCATCCGATGTTTTTGAGAAAATTGACTCGGTTAGTAAATATCAAGAGGAAAAGAATTCACTCTTAAATAATGAAATTTATACAATCCAAGATAGCATTAGTGAAACCAAAAGACTAGCTAACGAAAAAATTGATATCCAGGATCAGAGAATTAAAAGACAGGAAAAAGAGACTGTTGCGTTAATTAATAAACTATCTTCCGATGTTTTCGATAAAATTGACTCGGTTAGCAAATATCAAGAGGAAGAGAACAGAAACGTTAATAATGAAATTAATGCTATCAAAGAGAGTATTAGCGTAGCCAATAGACAAATTAACGAAAAAATAGATATACAAGAAAAAACAATTTCAAAACAGCAAGAAGAAGCTGTTGGGTTGATTAATAAACTATCCGCTGATGTAGCAAATAAAATTGATATAGTAAACAGAGTACAAGAGGAAAACTATCAACACTTTAATAACGAGATTAATGCTATTAATGATAGTGTCCGTGAAAAAGAACATAGTATTCATAATCATATAAAGACACAGGAAGAACAGTTAGTTAAGAAAATAATCATTGCCTACTCTATAGCGGGTACTTTCGGAGCTATTTCATTAACCCATATAGCTTTAAATATTTTAGGAATTTTATAATGAACAACAAATACAGAAATGAAGTTTTAGACTATGCTTCAAGATTAGATGTATTAACAAAGGGGTACGGAAAATTTTATGAGCGTGCAATAGCTGTTATTGAAGACCAAAACGAAACTACCATAAAAACACTTTTGTTAAGCATTTCGAAAGAGATAAATGATGAAAACTGCACAGATGAAATAAAACAAATATCAAAGAAATTAAAAGATAGTTTTTATAAGTACTATGGCTATATAAAAGTATATGAAATTTACCATGCTGAGCAAAAGGAAGACTTAAGAACTCTGTCTGAACTACAATCTGAATTAGACGAATTGATTGGTCTAGAAAAAGTAAAATTCCATATTAACAACTTAATAGCATACCAAAGAGTTCAAAAAATACGTCAAACTAAAGGTCTTAAAAAAGTTAATAACACTATGCATTTAGCTTTTTTAGGCAATCCTGGAACAGGTAAAACTACTGTCGCACGAATTGTTGGAAGAATCTATAAGCAAATAGAACTACTTTCTAAAGGACATTTTATTGAAGTTTCAAGAAGTGATTTGATAGCAGGTTATCAAGGTCAAACTGCATTAAAAGTAAAAAAAGTTATAGAAAAATCAAAAGGTGGAGTCTTGTTTATCGATGAAGCTTATAGCATTACTGAAAACGATCATAGCGATTCATACGGACGAGAATGTTTGTCCGAATTGACAAAAGCATTGGAAGATTATAGAGATGATTTAGTTGTAATAGTTGCAGGTTATACTGAACCTATGAACAAATTCTTCGAATCTAATCCAGGTCTTAAATCTCGTTTTAATACATTTATTGACTTTGACGACTACACAGTAGAAGAACTTGAGGAGATATTAATCAATATGTGCAAAAAAGACGATTACATATTACAAAACAAAGCTAGGGATAAAATCAGGCAAATATTAATAGCTCAAATTGATAAAAAAGATGAAAACTTCGCCAACGGTCGATTAGTTAGAAACATTTACAATGATATGGTTATGAAACATGCAAAAAGAGTTATAAATATAAAAGAACTAAGTCCTGAGATTTTATCAGAACTAACAAGTGACGACTGCCCGTAAACCCATTGGTTATTTCGGTCTACCAGTGCCACCCTTTTCGGTCTATATGATACTACTTACCCTTTTAGGTATTTTGAAACATTGCTATCCGATAAAATATTTTTGATAAAATGGAAAGAGGTCAGTTTCAAGTTGTTGAATTCAGGCCTTAATTGTTGTTTCTAAGTGTACAAAACTGCCAAATCAACCTTGGGGTGAAACATATACTTGCGGACAGCAAAAGCAGTAAGATACTTATATATATGAATCGACTATATGGTATTGGTTCCAACACCATAACCATATTCTCTAATCTTATGCTCAAAGGTGTAGGATCCGTTCTCTCTACTAAAATTGGCAAAAATGGAAGGATAGGCTAGAGGAGATTGCAATGTTGCTTTAGCAATTCCCCATTCGTTGAAAACCATGAAAACAATAATTATTTAACGTGAGTTCGATGTAAGAAAATCCATTTAAAAGTAGGAATATAGCGA
>CAYFTB010000194.1:0-4239 GCA_964345875.1 uncultured Proteiniphilum sp. | reverse complement strand
TAAATAATATTTTGTAGTCCAAATATTAGGATGAAAAGAAAGATATTAAAATAAGGAAAAGTTAAAGATTATGTTTTAAATAAATCTAAAAGGGGCATCCCATTAGCTGGGTGATAGAAAAGAGAGATCCTTTGCAAAAAAAATGAAATTTAGAACAGAACAATGGTTTTTATCTATGTTGCAGATTATACAATCTGCGAAATACATAATAAAACAATCCCCCTGCTATCCATCCCGCAAATACATCAATCAGATAATGTGCCTGAATATATACAGTGGCACAGCACAAAAGGATATAGACCGGAGACAGTATTAATGTTATCCTTTTATTAACACTGCTAAACCACAGCATAATAACTGTGGATATTCCAACATGGGAACTGGGAAAAGCAGCAATAGGACGTTCGCCACCTGACTGCACAAGCTCTATTGCATGATAAAACAGACCATCAGTATATCCAGGTCCTGCCATTATTTCAAAATTTGTTCTGAAGAAACCTTCTATCTCATAGAAATTAGCATTTAATACATTTTCCATCCCAATAACTGGAAAATAGAACTGAGGCCCTGCCACTGGCACAAAAATATAAATAAGATAGAAAGTAAAAAAAGATCCCATGACAATATACATAAGTCTATTTAATTCTTCCTTTCTCCAGAAAAAACTATATAATACAGAGCCTACAATAATAGGGTAATATGCGAAGTAACCAAAATATATGGCTTCGCTAAACCACTTTTGTGGCATTACGTTTGAAAAATCGATTGATGGCTGAAATCCAAATACAAATTGCTCGAATGAAGCAAAAACATGATCTAGATTTGGAAACAACTTGTTGAATTCGTAAATATCGGGATACCAAAAAGGGAGCAAAGCTATCTGAAACAAAACTCTTACTATTATTGCTAGCCTATCACTCTTAAAATATCTGTCTGTAGCCCAGGCAATAGCAAACATTGCACCCACTATTAACACGCGATCTACCAACTGAGACATAGGCTGATCGAGCCTACTCCATGTCACAAAAATTATTATTGATGTAATGATACTATACCACAATGCAAGTCTTTCAAATGGAAATAGTTTTTTAGATATAGTAAAAATCATAATATAGAACAAAAATCAAATAGTTAAAATAGTGCTTATTTTCTACGGCATATTTTGATTAATCATACTCGCTCAGTTCGAGCCAGCGCATAGTCTTCTCGTCAATTAGATCAATAACTTCTCCCACCCTGTTTGAAGTGGCAATCAATTTTTCGGACGACAAATTGCCCGACGATAAAAGCTCGCTCAATGCCTCTTTCTCGGCTTCAAGCTGCTCTATTTCTGCCTCTAACCGCTCAAACTCCTGACGCTCCCGATATGTGAGCTTGGTTTTTTCGGCAGACTTCTTTTTCTCAACTATCTTTTCAGCATTCTCTTTCTCTTGTTTTTCCTCTTCTTGAACTCGTTTTTCCTGAATTGATTTCCAGTCCCTATACTGAGTGTAGTCTCCCGGATAAATCTGCAGGTTGGCACTTCCATTAAATACAAGAAGATGATCAACCACTTTGTCCATAAAATATCTGTCGTGCGAAATCACAATCAAACAACCCTTAAACTGAGAAAGATACTCCTCTAGAACATTAAGAGTAACAATATCCAAATCATTTGTAGGCTCATCGAGAATAAGGAAGTTGGGATTTTTTATTAGTACAGTACAAAGATAAAGTCTTCGCTTTTCGCCACCACTCAGCTTATACACAAAATCGTGCTGACGGGATGGTGAAAACAAAAAATGCTGTAGAAACTGTGATGCTGTCAGCCTGTTTCCGTCACCCAAATCGATAACCTCAGCAATATTTTGAACTACATCAATTACCTTAGTTTGCTCATTAAAGTTGAGACCATCTTGACTATAATAACCAAAGTTTACAGTTTCGCCAATCTCAAATTCGCCACTATCGGGCTGCACAAGTCCCAAAAGCATTTTTATAAAAGTACTCTTACCGGTACCATTATTACCGATAATGCCCATCTTTTCATATCTTGAGAACACATAATTAAAGTCATTGGTAATTTTCACATCACCATAGCTCTTGGTTATATTTTTAGCCTCAAAAATTTTCTTACCAATATAAGAACCCTTTGCTGCCAGCTTTACATTACCAGCTTGCTGCCGTTTTCCAGCCTTTTCTTCCAAATCATAAAAAGAGTCGATTCTCGACTTTGCCTTCGTGGCACGTGCCTGTGGCTGGCGACGCATCCATTCTAACTCTTTTCTATATAAATTTCTTGCCCTATCAGTCTCGGCACTTTGTGTTGCCAAACGCTCGTCACGCTTTTCAAGATAATAGCCATAGTTTCCCTTGTAACTATAAATCTGCCTGTCGTCGATTTCCAATATCTGATTACACACGCTATCCAGAAAGTATCTATCATGTGTCACCATTAACAATGTAACACCCGATTGAGCCAAATGTCCTTCTAGCCACTCCACCATATCTAGATCAAGATGATTGGTAGGCTCATCCAAAATTATAAGTTCAGGCTCAGAGATAAGAGCATTGGCAAGTGCCACACGCTTAACCTGTCCACCCGATAGCTCTCCTATTTTCTGTTCGTAGTTATAAATCTTTAGCTGACCAAGAATCTGCTTAATGCGTTGTTCATAATCCCACGCCTTCAGCATATCCATTTCAGAAAGTATCTTATCAAGCCCTTCTGTGTCGCCAGATGCCATTACCTCCTCATAGCGTGCAATTGTTTTCACAACATCACTTCCTGATTGAAAACAAGCCTCTAGCACTGTCAATTCAGAATTAAAATATGGAGATTGTTCAAGATACGCATATCTCAAATCATTTCTAAAAACCACACGACCATCATCATACGGCTCTTTACCACCTATAATATTGAGCAAAGTAGTTTTACCCGCTCCGTTTTTTGCAATCAGTCCTATCTTGTCACCTTCAGCAATGCCAAACGAAATATCGCTAAATAGCGACAAATCACCAAAGCTTTTGGAAAGAGAATCTATTTGTAGTAATGGGTATGACATTTTATGAGAAATATAATTGGCTGCAAAAGTACTCATTTAACGCGAGTTCTGCACAATAAAGCAAATAAATGATAACCAAGCAATACCAATATTGTTATGTATAGTTGGAAGAGTATGGAAGTTGTTTAACTACCAATTATCAATTGCTGGTTAGCTATTAACCTATTGGAGATTCGTGAATAGCCCAACGGGCTTTTGGCATCAGCGTAGGGCAACGCCCTGCGATAATAAATACCGTACCAAACAAAAGCTCTGTAAGAGTGAAAGCAAATTATTACAATGCCCTGAATGATATACTTAGGAATAATCATGGCTATTATTCCGTTTATATTTTCTTCCTTTTGTCTTGACACAAAAGGAGCAAAAAGTCAAGGCTGTAATAAATTTGGCTAAAAATAAATTATCTCAGCTAAACAAAATATAACTCGCTACGCTCAAACAGCATTTTGTTTTTAACGCTGTTCTAATTCATTTTCTTAACGCCAAATTTATTAAGGCCGTTTTAGGTCGAATTATGAATGGAATGTTGGTCTATAGACCAACGGGCTTTGAGCATTAGCGTAGGGCAACGCCCTGCGATAATTAAAACCAACCGAAACTTAAGCTCTGAAGGAGCAAAAGCAAAACCCTATACTATTACCCCGTTGGAGCTAGCTTTGATTTAATTTGTAATTAATTTTCTCTCCTACATCTTTGAGTAGTTCGTCAAGAGTAGGAAGGTTACCTTGGTATTTTAGGTCTTCTAGTAGTTTTTTTACAATCAAATCGGCATCCTCATCCTTGACAGCTATCTGGACGATAGGTATTTGGGATTCCTGTTTAGCTTTGTTCTTTTTCCTTATTGTCTGACGGCGTTTTGATAAAGCATTGTATAGCCTAAAATTATAATATAATGCCAAATTTAATTCCAATAACTCCTTATTATCTTTCTCTATATCAATAAAAAAGCTCAGGGCATTAATCAAAATTTGTAGTCTATTGTATATCTCTTTGCGAATAGCCTTGATGCTTTTGCCAATGTGCTCTTTCTCTGCTTTGCCTGCTCTTTTGGCTTGAATATCTTTCATTTCCTCTGATAGTAGGAATATTTTATCGAAATAGCAACTTAGATTTAGCTTTTCTATTGCATTTGGCAATTTACTATCCTCTTTTATGTAATTATCCATACGATCACACCATAGCACAACTTCTATGC
>CAYFTB010000193.1:0-4250 GCA_964345875.1 uncultured Proteiniphilum sp. | reverse complement strand
TCCTTAGTTTAGTGGTTTTATTTAATTTGTTTTTTGTAATAGTATAGGGCAAAGATATGAAAATAAGTGCAAAATCTATATTTGAAAGTGTTAAACTTTTATACTTCGAAGAGCTGTAAAAATAACACTTTATTACACAAACAATATAATTAATTGTCTTTGTTGGCTGTTTGATACTAAGTCATTTAAATTTATATCAATTCGATATTAAAGACTATTTAATATTTGAATATTGTAAAAGTGTAGTTTATGGTTTTTTGCATGTGCGTAGTCTGTGTAGCTGTTGTTTTTATTGCTTTAGTGGTATTTTCGAAGTCGTTTAACGAAGTAATGTATTCGCAAATTTGGAATAAATGAGAATCCGTAGCATATTCAAAATATTATCGAAAGAGATACCCTTAATGGCTAGTGGAAGAACATGAAGTGGAGGTTTTACAAACATTAACGAATTGTTGGTTCTAACAGATGATTTCCTGCTAAAACGAGGTTAATGCAAATTAACATTGATGAAAAACCACACTGTTAAATAATTAACCATTGCCTTTTGAAGTAATTAATTGAAAATGTAATTGCTTGATAATTTGATTTTTCACTATCATGTTTGAAATGTTAAATCTCAAATGTTAACGCTGCCGTGATGTGCAGGATAGGCAAAACCATCTGGTAAGGTGGATAAATCACATATCTTTTAACATAATTCGCCTGAGTTTATGGGGTGCGAGAGTCTGGTTAACATAAGTTTGTTTGATTTTCCTCCCAAAAAGCATCCTTTCGGTTAAAAAACTAAAATGTTAAAGTGAAAATGATATCACGGAAATACCCCCTCAGGAGTTTTTGTTCTACCGTCGTGCAACGGTGACACCAAATCTCGCCATTTCATCTCTCCGTTACATCATTTTCTAACCAAAATCCTCCATGGCATGTCAAAAATTCACACTAGTTAATGTATTCCTTCAAAAATAGGTGTAAGATTTGTGAATGAGGGCGTAAAAATAGCCCAAAAAACCCGCCGTTGCATCACGGAATCACCTCCACAAGAGATTTTATTCTGCCGTTGCGTGCCGGACGAATCTCCACAACATATTTTATTCAAAATTTACGTGCCGAAATCATCAACTCTATATGTTTTATTCTGCCATGATGTTCCAATATTGCCAATTGAGGAGATTTCGATTCTTAATCAATAGTATAGATCATAAAGATAAGTATCGAAGTCTATCTTTCTGTCTAATTGTTATTGTGATGTTACAACTAAATCATTACTTTTGTGTGAGACCTTGGGGTGATGCATATATTATAATAAAACTTGCTTATTTTATTTATACGATCTAAAAGGTCACAGTTTTATACTAATATTATGAAGCCTGTTTTTCTATTATGTTGGTGATTATATAGTATGTTATGTGATTATTTAATTCCTGATTTTTAAAATGAAACATTCAAAATTATTTTTTTTCTTATTCTTTTCTTTTGTTGTTTTACAACCAATTAGTTCATTCAGTAATAATTATGTTACATCAGATGTGGTTATATATGGTAGTACTTCGGCAGCAATAATTTCGGCAGTAGAAGCGGTTCAATCGGGAAAGAGTGTTGTTATTATTTGTCCAGAGATACATCTTGGTGGGCTTACATCCAGTGGACTTGGCTTTACAGATTCTGGCAACACAAATAGTATCGGAGGTCTTTCACGAGAGTTCTATCATCGTGTTTGGCAGCATTATTCTGATTCATTGTCTTGGAAATGGCAAAATAAATCAGAATATGGTAATAAGGGGCAAGGAACAGCTGCCATGGATGGTGAAAGCCGCACTATGTGGACATTTGAGCCTCATGTGGCTGAAAAGGTATTTGAGGATTTTATAAGTGAAAATAATATCAAAGTATATCGTGACGAATGGCTTAACAGAGAGTCAGGAGTTGAGATGAATGAAAATAGGATAGTTTCAATATCTACTCTTTCTGGTAATAAGTATAAAGGTAAGATCTTTATTGATGCTACATATGAGGGTGATTTGATGGCATCAGCCAATGTGTCCTACACAGTGGGAAGAGAGCCCTGTTCTCAATATAATGAAAATTGGAATGGTGTTCAGGAAGGTGTTTATCATCACGGACATTATTTCAAAACACCTATAGACCCATATATTATACCGGGCAATCCCGAGAGCGGGCTGCTGCCTTATATTAGTTCTGAGGCAATGATGCAAAACTGTGATGGTGACAATAAGATTCAGGCCTATTGCTATAGGCTGTGTATGAGTAATCACCCTGAGAATATTGTTCCTTTCAAAAAGCCTGAAGGTTATAATGAGCAAGATTATGAACTTTTGGCTAGAGTATTTGAGTCAGGATGGAACGAGTGGTTTTCAAAATTTGATGTAATACCTAACAGAAAAACAGATACAAACAATCATGGACCTTTTAGCAGTGATTTCATTGGAATGAATTATGACTATCCTGAAGCGAGCTATGATGAACGTAATATAATTATTGAAGATCATAAGAGATACCAACAAGGCTTGCTTTACTTTGTTTCTACTGATGAACGTGTCCCCGAAAGTGTGCGTAATAAAATGAAAGAGTGGGGATTGGCAAAAGATGAATTTGTGGATAATAACAATTGGCCATATCAACTTTATATTCGTGAAGCCAGAAGAATGAAGGGGGTATTTGTTACGACAGAGAATGAAGTTATGGGTATAACTGATGTTCCTAAACCTATTGGGATGGGATCTTATACTTTAGATTCGCATAATGTACAACGGTTTGTAACAGAAGATGGATATGTGCAGAACGAGGGTGATGTTGGTGTAAAACCCAAAAATCCTTATAGCATATCTTACGGTTCAATTGTACCTCTTAAAGAGGAATGTGAAAATCTTCTTGTACCTGTTTGTCTTTCATCAAGTCACATCGCTTTTGGGTCTATTCGAATGGAGCCTGTATTCATGATTCTTGGGCAGTCGGCTGCAGCTGCAGCCTGCATTGCCATTGATAAAGGTTGCAGTGTTCAGGACGTTCCTTATGAAGAGTTAGAAAAAGTTTTGATTTCAAAAAAACAAATACTGAAAATTTCAGAAGCTAAATAGCTTGTTGTGACCAGTTGAAATCTCTTATTATATATACTCTTTAAGTAATGAAAACGACAGAATAATAAATTTATATATACAATGAAATCTTTAAAGTTCTATCTCATTATAATCTGGATATCACTACTTACAATATCTAGTCAATCATGCCAAACAATATCAACTGCTAGCACAAGTACTAATGAAAGAGAAAAAATCATTAAAGTATTAGCTATTGGCAATAGCTTCTCTGAAGATGCTATTGAAAATAATTTGTATGATCTTGCAAAGGCTGATAATAAGAAAATTATTATTGGCAACTTAGTTATCGGAGGCGCCTCATTGGATTTGCATTGGGATAATGCGTATGGTGATAAGGAGGCATATGATTATAGAAAAATAGATGAAACTGGTAATAAGACCAAAACTGCTAAAACATCAATATCTTATGCTATTGCTGATGAGGACTGGGATTATATAAGTTTTCAACAAGTGAGTTCTAATTCTGGGAAATATGAAACTTTTGTTATTCCACTTCCATTGCTTTATAATTACGTTAATGAAAGAGCCACAAACAGAAAAGTTAAGTATATACTTCATCAAACATGGGCATATGCCAAAGATTCTAATCATAGTCAGTTTGTGAATTATGATAATAATCAGATGAAAATGTATAATGCAATTGTTGAGACCGTGTGGAAAGCAAAAAAGCTTGTACCTATAGATTTAGTTATTCCTGTTGGGACTGCAATTCAAAATGCTAGATCTAGTTATTTGGGAGATACTATGTGTCGTGACGGTTATCATCTTGATCTTAACATAGGACGATACATAGCTGCATGTACGTGGTATGAAATGCTATTTAATACAAGTGTAGTTGGAAACACATATAAGCCAGATAAACTTAATGAACTCGAAGCAGAACTTGCTCAAAATGCAGCCCATAAATCCGTTAAGAAGCCGCGAAAAATCACCAATATGGCTGGGTTTAGAGATTAAATTGTGATAAATAATATTCTTATGGATAATGCGTAATTATTTAAAATATATCCTACACGATAGTAATAAATTAAAATAATTGCTAACTTGCATTCTTAAATGGGATGCAATAGTTAGTTCCCTTTTTTATTGCCTGAAAATAAATCACCTCCATTGAGATAACAGTGGAATCTTAAAAAA
>CAYFTB010000192.1:0-4339 GCA_964345875.1 uncultured Proteiniphilum sp. | reverse complement strand
ATTGATTCGATTGTCGGACAACAAATCTCTACCAAAGCTCATCAAACCATACGGACAAGGATGCTTACAGCTTTAGGCTCAATTACTCCTGCTACAATAAACAATCTCAGTTTAGAAGAGATACAAGAATTTGGAATTTCTTTCCGAAAAGCTGAATACATTCAAGGGGCAACTCAAAAAATTATAAGTGGCAAATTAGATTTGAATTCACTATATGAGATGCCTGATGAAGAGGTTATAGCAGAACTTACAAATATTAAAGGTGTGGGCGTGTGGACAGCAGAGATGCTACTACTCTTCTCAATGCAACGTTCAAATATTCTTAGTTTTGGCGATTTGGCTATTCAGCGTGGCTTATGTATGCTATATGGGCATAAGAAAATTGATAGAGAAAAATATCTACGCTATTGGAAGCGATATAGCCCCTACTCTTCTGTAGCAAGTCTGTATCTTTGGGAGCTATCAGGAGGAGAAGTACTTCTTTCTAAATAAAGTGTATTAAATAAACAAAAGCATGGGGTAAATAATTTATCCCATGCTTTTTTATTTTTATTCATGAACTATGAAAAAACGAAGTCTATTTTATTACAAATTTATTATAAATAATACCGTCTTTACTGCTAATACGTAATACATAAAGACCTTTTATATAGTTCTGAACATTAATTTGAATTCCATCAATGAGCTCATTTGAACTGTATTGTCCTAGATTAAATACTTTACCATTGATGTCAATTATCTCCATAATATGATTTAACTCATTGTGAATATTATTAATCTGAATAGTTAAAAATTCCGTTGCAGGATTAGGATATACCTCTATTTTATTTTTAGTATTATCATCTATTGAGGTTATTACTGCTGGAATTAAGGTTATACTCTTTTCTTCCAAAATATCTTTTAATTGACGATTTCCGACCGAATCTACAGGAATAGCACAAAATGCATAATTGGAATACAATTCACCTGTATAAGTTATATTATCTCCATAGATATTACCTACACTTACAAAACTGTCTTCATCTTTGGATACAAACAACTCATAATATCGAATATTACTTCCTGTATCAATACCGTTGAGATTTACAGTGAAGGTAGTATCATTAATTAATGAAATAGCATCAACACTACCTACAGGTGACTCAATATCAATAGTATTAAGCCAAGTATTAGTGATTATAGCTTCATTTGTATCAAATATAATATCAGCTCTATTCTCTATTACATCATTATTTGCCAAATCATTTCTCAAACTTACTCCAAATGCAACACTACCCTCACCATTTGGTGCATCCGTGTTAGGAGGAAGAAACCCATCTATTGGGTTATTTATTGAATAATCAGAATTTGGTTCTAAAGTAACAAACTGCCAATGAATAACTCCTGTGTCAGTATTTAATTTTGCTGAAATACCAACTTCAAAATCATAATTAGGTCGCATATCATGTCGTGTATAATACTCAGTGAGCCCAGGTGGCACAGGAATGTAAGTATTGGCAATAGTAATACCTTGAAGCTCAAAAGTAGATAAATCAAATTTAGTAATATCTAAAGTATCATACACATTAACTATCTGTGCTGGGAGCATAGCTGTTTCAAGATTTTCAAAGCTAATGGTATAATTCATCCTTTGATTTAAATCAATATATTGTTCATTGCCATAGCCGTATGAACCTATGATTTCATTTGGATCTACAGAGGAACCTACTGTTAAATCTTTTTTGTTTTTATTATCTTTTCCTGTATTTCCTCCCGTTGAGTTTTTAAGCAGATCAAGCAGTTGTTTTTGCAATTCAGGACAATCATCCAGCATAGAAATTATTTCATTTTTTGTAATTTCCCCATAATCAATCATTTTTTGAAGATTTCCTACATTACTTTTAAAATCTGAAACACCATTAAGAATATCTCGCATCATTTCAACTCTTTCTAATCTTTGATCATTTGTCAATGCCATATTATTTAGAATTGGAGAGATACTTTTATCTGACTTGAGAGCTTCCCTTCTTAAATTTGCACTATTTTTTTTCAAATCTGCTATATGTTCTGATGATATAGACTTCGCTTTATCAACTCCCAAATCAAGCGCCCAGTCACGTAACCCAGCAATTGCTTCTGCATTAGCCTTATCCAATTGTCCATTTTTAATATAAGCTTCACTAAAAGCTTCATCTGCTGACATCCCTCCAGCTCGATATCCCGCATAATTAGCCGCATTTCTTAACGCTGTTTTACCTAAATTTAATGATTTAAATAAAGCCTTAGCATAAGGATTTTTATCAACAATGGGAGCCGATTCAAGACCTGCCAATAGAAGATCGACTGATTGATTTACTTTATCAGTCGCATTGGGGGTTTCGCATGAACCATAAATATTAATTGGCTCTACAAAACTTATTATTTTACTTTGTTCACTTTGACTCGTTGAAAGAGCTTTTACAGTAAAAGGAATAGATAAAGTTGCACCAGGTAAAATACGTGGAATATAAAAACTATAAACTTTAGCGTTAAATTCTTCTCCAAACAAAGAATCTATTTCGAGATAATCCATTGTTAATGAGTCTAAAAGCGCAATCACCTTTTCATTTGAAATACTAAAATGCTGATCTAGCTCTTCATCATAATAATCAAAGCTTCCTTCTGGGTCTATTGTAGAACTAAATGTATTTAAATTAGACGAAAACTGTACATCATTAGCAACCGCTAAATAAGCATTAACACCTCTTGCCGTCACATCACCAGTATTAGTTAATTTTAAATTATATGGCCAAGACAATCCTGTGCGCAAAATATTATACCCTGTTATGTCTGATGTTACTTTCGGATATTTAAAATAATCAATAGTTAGGCTTTGATAAAACATAGTCGCATCATCATCAAATTCAGGTTTAACAGATACATCATAAATACCAAGTTCTCCAAAATGTAAATCAAATTCACATAAAATACCTCCTAAAATCTTTACTGTTTCAGTAGGTTCTAGCACTATATCTCCATTTATTAGTTTTACTTCAGTTGTATCATCCAAATCACGTCCATAAACCATTAGGGTAAAATCACCCCCAATTGCTGCTCTTGTTGGATAAATTCTATCTACTCCTTTAATAACAACAATTTTTGAGTCCTCAATATAATTATTATCTTCAAAAGGTACTACTACTTTTCCATTGGTTTGATCTGCATTAAATCCTCTTGGTGAAGTAGGAACGGGTGGAGAATCATTTATCCAAACTCGTTGAGTGATTAAGTATTCACCTGGGGCACTGTATGTATATTCAGGAAACTTAGTATATGATACTGAGTAATTATCATAGTCTCCAAAATCCCATTCATATTGATAAGCTGTCGTATAGTTTTGAATTTTTACAGTTTTTCCAAATTGTGTGTAATCAAAGCCTGTGGTGAACTTTGAAGTATTATAATTAATTGAAAATTCACCCATAGCATCGCCATAATAGCTACTTTTAAATACTCTTAGAAAATAAGTACCATTTCTTAATCCATATAAACTGATTCTATTTACTTCATAACCTAAATATCGATAAGCATTGTACTCCAAAGTCTGCTCTTCTTCATCATCTTCATCTAAGCGATAGACATATAGATAAGATAACTCTAAACCTTCAAACGAATTGATGATAAAATTAATATTAAATCTTGATGAGGTATTATCTAAATCATCAGCAATAATCTTAAACCAGACGTAATTGGAATCTCCATCATTATCTTCAGAGCCTATTTCAACGATTTTCTCTTCATTCAAATTTAGTAAAACATAATCTTCCGGAACATCTAATGCATTTGCCGGTATGACTATAAAGCTAGCGAATAGTAACAATATGAGTAATTTTGAGTAATTTGTTTTCATAATATTAATGGTTTTAATTAGACAATAAAAGCTTTAACTTAGCAATTGACATTATTTATTTGTAGAATACAAACCAACATAGCCAAACTCTCAATTTAAACAAAAACAATATGATTTTTGTTCGAAAAGAAACAAATTCAACACAACAAACAACAGTTCAAAACTTTTACAAGAAATTCGCTAAGAATATTAGACATCAAAGATAAATTTACAGATTTATTAAGCAAAAAAAAGGATATCTCTTTTTATTGCGAGATATCCCTGAATGTTTGAATAGTATTTTCATTTTTTTAAATCATATATCTATATCCTCCCTATGCAAATATGGAAACTTTGAACTAATTCTCCATTTCTTAGGAGTTTTTGACTCATCCTTGGTAGTAATACTTGGTTTTGCAATAGAGCCTTCTATAAAATCGTGGCGATACATATTGAAGAAAAGCATAAACATCGAAATTAATAATGGTCCAA
>CAYFTB010000191.1:0-4351 GCA_964345875.1 uncultured Proteiniphilum sp. | reverse complement strand
GAGAACGAGCAAGACGCATTGCTAAGTTTCCAATAGTAAGCATAAACACCTTAGGTGTTTTGCCACTCATTTCAGTAGCTAATCTTAATTCGTTAAACTGTTCTGCAAGACGCACAACATTTAGTGGTTTCAGTGCAGTTTCGCCTTCTTTGCAACCACACGACAATTTAACAGGGTTGTTAACTTTTGCAGCCATTTGCTCATTGAAGTTTGGATACTGGTTTGTTCCTAATATTATTTCACGACGATTAGCCATAGCGTTAAAGCGAGATTCGGCAGACGCATGAATCGCATCTTGAACTACTCCTTCTTTTAGAGCATTATAGAAACCTTTATTATCTATTTCTACAAATAACTTCCAAGCCTGTTCAGCTAGCGATACTGTAAGATTCTCAATATAATATGAACCTGATGATGGATCGGTTACTTTGTCAAAATGAGATTCCTCTTTAAGCAATAATTGTTGATTTACAGCAATTCGTTCTGCAAACTCAGTAGGTGTTTCGAAAGCCTCATCAAATGGACGAACTGTTAATGAATCAACAGCACCAATTGTTGCAGACATTGCTTCTGTTTGCGAACGAAGCATGTTAACGTATGGATCATAAAGCGATTGATTGAAACGAGAAGTTATAGCGTGTACATTCATTTTAGCAGCACAGCGACAAGTTCCATCATCAGCTTTGTTATCACAATCGTGAGGACAAGGAGGTTTATATGCATTTACAATCTCTGCCCACAACCATCTGCCAGCTCTAAACTTAGCAATCTCCATGAAATAGTTAGAACCAACCCCAAGGTCAAATTTAATTTTCTTAGCTGCCATAGACGGAGCAATTCCTTTTTCTATCAAAGCTCCTAGCAATTGGTTGGCATAAGCAATACTAAAGCCCAGTTCTTGAAAACTATATGCTCCTGCATCGTTAAACATATTACCTGTTATTGTGATGCTTCTGTAGCGAGGAAGTGCCGCAGTTATTTTTACAATCTCTACTGCCTGATCAATCCATGTTGGAATATCAACACCTTTCTTAAGAATTAATCTGAATGGATCATATCCGATAGAACCATGACACTCTAGTAAATTAAGATTTAGTGAAGTGATGTATGTTACTACCATTTCAGCCAACTCTTTTATTTTTGAGATGCATGTGTTGAAATTTAATTCCACCTTATCGGGTGTAATACCATCAAGAAGAATCCCTAGGTTTTCAACCGAAAGGTTATTCTTCGGAAGATAGAATCCTAAAGAATTTACTCCCTTTGTAAGTAAAGCTTTTGCTTTCTTGTTTGCTTCAACATAATCACTCACCGCAATTTCTTGGCGAACATACCACACATTGTCTTTTCGTGTGCCACGAACGTAAGGAAATTGTCCTGGTAAATTGTCTGTTGATAAGAATCCTTCTATATCTTCTGCGCGATAAAAAGGATTTACATTAAAACCTTCGTTTGTTCTCCAGACTAATCTCTTTTGGAAGTCAGCACCTTTTAGGTCTTTGGTAACCACTTCCATCCACTCCTTTGTAGTGGTTGCTGGAAAATCAGTAAAAAGTTTTTCTTTCTGATTACTCATAATTATTTGATATTTATATATTTTGGGTTAATGTAATATCTCGATATCGATAGTTAAATTCATTTATTTGATATCGTCTTTATATGAGTGCAAAAATACTATAAATAGTTCAGCAATAAAAGTATTAGTTATCAGGTAATATTAAAAAAAAGAAAAACCACCAATACATAAATTAATATCTTAACTTTTTACATATTAGTGGCTCTAATAATATCCTTTATTGGTGTTATTTTCCCAAAAATCCACCTAACAAATCGTCCAACACATTTCCATCTTTGTTTTTATCAAGCATTCCTGTTACCATTCCCATCAAACCACCATCAGCAGAACTTTTTTTAGTAGCTTGTGTACCTGATCCACCAATCAGTGTTCCCAGCAAGTCAACTAGCCCACCAGCATTAGTTTTACTTTGTTTCTTTTGCTTTCCAACGTAAGCCATGACTATAGGTGCCAGCATGGACAACAAAGGTCCAACTTTTTGTACGCTCAATCCAGACTTGGCTGCAACCCCTTTTTCTATTGCTGATTTGTTTGCTCCAAAAACATGTTCTAGTATTCCATTACCATCTTTTTGAACAGCTGACGATTCGTTTTGAAGTATAGCACCCAGATTATCAAGTAGTGAGCCATCGTGTTTAGACTCCAAAGCCTTGTTTAGACTTTCGGCACCTTGTGCTGATTGTGAGTTCTTGGTTAAACCTGCCAAAATTGCTGGCACTGCAACACCTATTGCCGAAGAGGCCTGAGTTTTGCTCATTCCTAATTGAGAAGATATATCAGTAATCACATTTTGCCCAATAGGACCACTTAAAAGATCAGTTAAATTCATAATTAAAATTGTTTTGTGTTTTATTTCCAAATGTATAAAATATGAAACGAAATGACTATACTTTTTGTTCAAAAATAACTTTAATATAGATTGTTATCAGTGCTTATATCAAAATAAAAGAAATGGAATTATTTTCAAATTTTAATACTAGATCAATCATTAATATACACACTGCCATTCTTCTAAAATATGGATTAAACTATTATGGATTTATATTCACTGCAAAAACGAATAAAATGGCTACTTTTGTTATTTAATTATTGCAAACAGAACTATTTTTATAATTGTAAGTTTATAATAACAATGAGCCATCAATTATAAATAAAATATCATACTATATAAAGTTTTAAATAATCAACTATGATACAATATAAAGAGTTACTTCAGCGAGTTTTGGTAGAAGGAATTAAGAAAGAAGACAGAACTGGAACAGGAACAATAAGCGTTTTTGGACATCAAAGCAGATATAAAATGAGTGATGGATTTCCAGTGCTTACAACAAAAAAACTACATCTAAAATCAATAATTTATGAGCTTCTGTGGTTTTTAAACGGCGACACTAATATAAAGTATCTTAATGACAATGGTGTTCGCATTTGGAACGAATGGGCTGACGAAAAAGGTGACTTAGGCCATATTTACGGATACCAATGGAGGTCATGGCCTGACTACAATGGAGGTCATATTGATCAAATAAAAGAAGTGATTGATACAATAAAACACAATCCTGATTCTCGCAGAATTATTGTTAGTTCATGGAATGTAGCTGATATTCCAAACATGAAATTGCCCCCATGTCATGCGTTTTTCCAATTCTACGTAGCAGATGGAAAGCTTAGTTTGCAACTATATCAGCGTAGTGCAGACATATTTTTGGGAGTACCTTTTAATATTGCGTCTTATGCCTTGTTATTGAAAATGATGGCACAAGTGACTGGATTGGAAGAAGGTGACTTCGTTCACACACTAGGAGATGCTCACATATATTTGAATCACCTAGAGCAAGTGGACTTGCAACTAAGTAGAGAAACGAGAAAACTCCCACAAATGAAAATAAATCCAGATGTAAAAGATATTTTCAGCTTTAAGTTCGAAGATTTTGAGCTCGAAGGATATGATCCGCACCCACACATAAAAGGTCAAGTATCTATTTAAAAGAAAAAACACTATTTATATAATGGATAATCACAAATACAATATAGGGGCAGTTGTTGTTATAGACCAAAACAATGCTATTGGCAACAAGGGAGATTTACTTTGTCATTTGCCAAATGATTTGAAACACTTTAAGAGAATTACAACAGGACATACCATTCTTATGGGACGTCGCACGTTTGAGTCGTTGCCTAAAGGTGCACTTCCCAATCGAACAAATATTGTTGTATCAACGTCTAGTGCTGAAAACTTCCCTAGTTGCATCACTGCTAAATCTGTTGGCGAGGCGTTATCCAAGAGTGATAAAGATAAAGACATATTTATTATAGGTGGTGGCAAACTTTATAATAGCACAATTGAAATTACTAATATACTATATCTGACACGAATTCACCACTCATTCAACGAGGCTGACACATATTTTCCCAACATCAACTTTGATGAATGGCAATTGGTGGAGGAAGAGCATCATAAAGCTGATGAGAAGCATGCTTACGACTACTCATTTTTGAAGTATATAAGAAAATAGCAATTTGCCTTTACTTTCATTTATTCATCTTTATCTCAAAGTTAAATCTTTGAGATAATACCTCCATCAATTTTCTCTCTATAATCCCAATACAGTAATCCTTGCCGATTGCTATCGGAACCAACACCTTCATAAATACCAAGCTGAGAATATAAAAGAAATTCGTCAATATTCTAAATCCTATGCAAGGATAATAAATCCAAATCATAAATATTAAAACTCCCATTAGAGAATAATAATTCCTAGCCGTGATGGTTAAAAT
>CAYFTB010000190.1:0-4352 GCA_964345875.1 uncultured Proteiniphilum sp. | reverse complement strand
TTGACAAAATAAAAAACTATGACGACCTGAACAGCTTGTTTTTTCAGGTATTGGCACGCAAGTATGATGAACGAAACCCAGACGTAAAGGAAATTTTTGAGAAAGTTCCCTATCTAAACTCTTCCCTTTTTGAACCGACTGATATTGAGCATTCTACTTTGTTTATCAGCAACTTGAAAGATGATAAGACCATTCCAATTATCTCATCTACAGTTTTAAAAAACGACCAAGGAAAGAAAAGAACAGGAAAACTTTCAACGCTTGAATATCTCTTTGAATTTTTGAACGCATACGACTTTAGCAGTGAAGGCTCAGAAGAAATTCAGGAAGACAATAAAACACTGATAAACGCTTCGGTTCTCGGCTTGATTTTCGAGAAAATCAACGGCTACAAAGATGGTTCATTTTTCACTCCCGGTTTCATCACAATGTATATGTGCCGTGAGACCATCCGTAAGGCAGTTGTGCAGAAATTCAATGAAACCAAAAATTGGAAATGCCAAGACCTGAATGAACTTTACAATAAAATTGACGACACAAAGGAAGCCAATGCAATTGTAAACAGCATCAAAATTTGCGACCCTGCCGTTGGTTCAGGACACTTTTTAGTTTCCGCACTCAATGAAATGATTGCCGTTAAAAACGACTTGAAAATTCTGCAAGACCGAGACGGCAAACGCCTGAAAGAATATCAAGTGGAAGTAGTGAATGACGAACTCATTGTAACGGATGAAGAAGGAGAACTTTTTGACTACAATCCCAAAAGCAAAGAAAGCCAACGGATTCAGGAAACACTCTTTCACGAAAAGCAAACCATTATTGAAAACTGCCTTTTTGGTGTAGACATCAATCCGAACTCTGTAAAAATTTGCCGTTTGCGTTTGTGGATTGAGCTATTGAAAAACGCCTATTACAAGAACGCAACCGAATTAGAAACACTTCCAAATATTGACATTAATATAAAATGCGGGAACTCTTTGGTGAGCCGTTTTGCCATTGATGCCGACCTGAAACAAGCACTTAAAAAAAGTAAGTGGACAATTGACAGCTACCGAATAGCCGTCGACACTTACCGAAACGCTGAAAGCAAGGAACAGAAAAGAGAAATGGAACGGCTGATTGCCGACATTAAATCGGATTTCAGAAGTGAAATATCATTGAACGACCCGAAAGTAAAAAAGCTACGCAAACTATCGGGCGACTTGTATCAAATGACCAATCAAGGGCAACTTTTTGAAATGAGCAAAAAGGAAAAAGCCGATTGGAACAAGAAAGTAACGCAACTCACCAAAGAAACTAAAAAACTTGAAACTGAAATCAAAGAAATAAAAGCCAACAAGATTTTTGAAAATGCTTTTGAATGGCGTTTTGAATTTCCCGAAGTGCTGAATGATGATGGCGATTTTGTGGGCTTTGATGTGGTTATTGGGAATCCGCCTTATATGCTCTTGCAAAATTTAGAAAAAAAAGAAGAAGCATATCTCAAAACTATTTTCAAGACCGCATCATACAAAGGCGATACATTTGGGGTTTTTATTGAACTTGCAAATAGCTTAGCGACCACTTATGGTATAATAAATGTCATTGTTCCATACACTTGGATATCAATTCAACAACATTTTGAACTAAGAAAACTAGTATTAAATTCATTGGACTATATAATTGATTTGCCTCAAAAAGTATTTGAACACGCTGACTTAGATACAACAATTGTTCAGATGACTATAAATCAAAATCACAAAGACAGTTTTCTTATTGGCAGAGCCGAAGATGATAAAATTGTAACCTATAAATCAGGAAGTAAAGAATTTTGCACTCAAAATGAGTATTGGCAAATAAACCTGAATATCTGCGAGTTTGATACAGCTATTTTGTCTAAAATCCAAAAAATATCATTGCCATTAGAAAGTGTTTTTGAAGTTTCTCAGGGCTACATTCCATATAGAAGAAGTGACCTGATAAAAACTTATGGAATTACAGAAGGAAATAAAATTGTAGATGAAAGATTATGGCATTCAGATGAAAAGTTATCACCAGATTTTAAACAAGAAATTCAAGGAAAAGATTTATCTAGATTCCAGTATAAGGAAAGCTTCCAGTACGTCAAATATGGTAAACATTTAGCAGGTTATGTTGACCCAAAATTCTTTACTTCTCCACGTGTTCTGATAATGGAAGTAACACGGGGAAACAGATACAGACTGACTTCTGCATTTGTTGATAAAGAACTGTATAACACACCTTCGATTATCAACATCATTCATTCGGAAAATAAAGTTGATGAGCTCCTATTCTTAGTAGGTCTCATCAATTCTAGCCTTTTTACTTGGTATCATTTAAAAGTTCATTCTAAAGCGCAAGCAAAAACATCCATACCAAAAATTCTAGTTAGAGAAGTTAGAAATCTACCTTTTCCCAAAACCAACTTGGACTTAAAGCTGAAAATTTCAGAATTATCTGAAAAAGCTATGCACTCCGACAGTGATGATATTCAAGAGATAAGCTTTAGAATTGACCAATTGATTTAGCAGCTATACGAGTTGACGGAAGAAGAAATAAAAATAATTGAGAACGCATAAAAGTATGGAGTTAGACTACTTTTTGATAAAGGAAAGAATAAAACAATTGGAGACCACTTTCATAAAAGATGGTTGGTTAACTATTTACGAATCTTCGGAAGACGACTTAATTTATTGTTGTTTAGTCCATAACTCAAAGATTGAAGAATACAAATCAAATACTGATTGGGTGATAAGACCATATTATGAAGGCAAACCAGCAGTTTTTGGTGATGGAACATATAAAACCTATTCAGAAGATGGCTATGAGCCATTTATTTTCATTAAGCATTTTAACTTCAATAATGGCGGTGAAAAATACATCGATATTTCAGAAGAATTTGTTCTATACTTTAAACTCTATGAAAGAGCCGAAAATAAACAAAACAGAAAATATTATTTCATTGATGAACTTGGTGACTTAGACGAAGTAATTAATGTTGAGCCAAAAAGGATTAGAATAAAACTGAAATATCTTAAAGAATACATCGCTGTTCGGCAACTACATTTTGCCGTATGTTTCGATTTTATGAGAGTTGGTAATATTGATATTTCAGAAAGCAAAATTGAATTTATTGATAAAGATTTTAAAGGTGAAAATTCTATCTATAATCATCTGATAAGACCTTTAGACGGAAAATTTCAGAGTTGGATACTCGGCAAAAAGATTATCAGTTTTGACCCTTCTAAATCAAAAAGCTATCATTTTGATTATGAGAATCAAGTTTATGAAAGTTTTATTACGGGCTATGATGAAGAAGGAAATGAAGTTTATCAGGATTGCAGCAAAACAAATGACAAATACTTTGTAGTAACGTATTTTAAAAAAGATGTTCTAAATAAATACTACAACGAACCACAGAAATATGAAGTTGACGGTTGGCACGTAAAATCAAATTTCTTTTCCCTAAAAATTGATAATAATAACGAAGATTATGTCGCAGTTTTTCTAATTGAATTGGGCTATTTGCCTTACAAAGAGCAACTACATTGGAAGCATTATAATATTCAACCTCAAAAGGGAATTAGTCACGCATATTATCAAACAATGATTGAAGGTAATTGGGTTGACCATCCCGAAACTCCTGATTTATTCTTTAAGCACAAGTTTGAGCAATTCAATAAAAAATGGGAGACGAAATTTGGTTGGCGATTATACAAACCTTTGGCAAAAGAAGATGAGCATCTATTTAAAGCCTTACACATTCCTACATCTAACAATGTAAAATCCTTTTGCGAACAAATATTATCAATTATCAAAATCACTATAGACCGACTTAACGAAGCTGAATTAGCAAAGCAAATAACACGTGACGATAATGATAAAGGAATTACAAAGCTTGAAAAGTTTCTTGCGGTTCATCAAATGCAAATTCCTGATATGATTACATTTTTACGGCACTTATGGAATTTGCGTTCGGGTCTTTTAGCACATAGTTTCAGTAACTCAAACGACAGGTGTAAAAAAGCAATAAAGTATTTCGGCATACGAGAAGACAATTATATAGAAGTTGCCAAGGACATATTTAGAAAATCAATTTTCACCCTTAACACATTAGAAAACAAATTGCTTAGTGTCGAAAAAATAGAAGTAAAATGAGAACAAAGCCAACGCTTCACAGCCACACAATTACTCACGACTTGTTTATTTTTGAAGGTGTTCGTGAATGCTTTGCATTTGCCAAGCCGCACAAGCCATCGCTAAAACCAAAGCTTGTCAAAGAGTGTGTCTGTCCCAACGCACGACAAAAACGACCGACAAACCAACGGACAAAGAAGAACACCGAACCGATA
>CAYFTB010000189.1:0-4534 GCA_964345875.1 uncultured Proteiniphilum sp. | reverse complement strand
AAATTCATCAGGTTATATTCTGTCATGATGTTAAGAACTGTACAAGCAAGTATTAGGGATATAAAAATGATAAATCATATAAAACAAATAGGTCAAGCTCAAAATAGAGCTTGACCTATTGCCTTTAAACACACATTTTAAAAAAAGTTGAATCTAATATTATTTTATCTTCTTTCTCCAGAGCTTCTACCAGATGATGAGCTTCTACTGTTTGAATTATTGTTAGAATTGCTACTTTCACTACTTCTGGTAGATGTAGGAGTTTGAGTTCTTACATTTGAGCTGCTGCTTCTATTACTACTGCTACTGCTGTTAGATCTCACGTTTGAGCTTCTATTATTTGAATTTGAGTCAGAACTACGAGTTGATGTAGCTCTACTTTGAGAGTTGTTGGTTGTACCTTGACTCCTTGTTACTGTACCTTGGCTTCTACTTGATGTGCCTTGACTTCTAGTTTCGGTTCCCTGACTTCTATTTGATGAACCTTGGCTACTTGACCTAGTTGTTTGAGACTGACGAGTAGTTGGACTTTTGCTAGAAGACTCTCTTCTTGTTGAACTTTCTCTTGTCTGAGTTGCATTTTGATTACGAGTTCCTGTTGTGGAGGAACTTGATCCTCTGTTTACAGTTCCACTATTGCCACGTGTAGGAGTTGTTGAGGTTGCTCTAGATGTCGAGCTTTCTCTTCCGCTTCCAGTTGTGCTACTCTGAGATCTTGATCCTCCGCTTGTACTTCTTAGAGCTTGAGGTTCGTAAACTGAAACTGATCTGTCAGAAACCGTTGTTCTACCTGAAGTATTTCTTCTCTCAATAGTTCTTACGGGTGTTGTTCTGCCTGTTGTATTTCTATATTCATTTACAGTTGGACCACTATAGTAATTGTTGTTATTATATATGTTTACATTGTTTATAACTGTTGTCCTATTATATATTGTTGCATAAGTACCTCTTCCACTATAATGCTTGTGCATGTTGCGATTATACATATATCTGTCTGGAAGGAATGTCCAACAGTTGATAGGTATGTGAATATTTATACTAATTCCCATATTTGGACCTAGTGGTGCCCAGCCATAATAACCGCCTCCAGTTCTCCATGAAACCCAAGCAGGTGCCCATTCAAACCCTGGAATCCAAGCCCATCCGTAATAGTCATCATAAAACCATCTTCCGTAGTGGAAAGGAGCCCAACCCCAAGAGTAGTTAGATACCCAAGTATTTCCATAATTTGTCATCACCCAATGACCGTTTGTTGCATAAGGATGGAAGTGTTTGTTTACTTTAGGTATCCATATATTACCATATCCTCTGTGTCTGATCCATCTTCCATGTGGTCTTAATTCGTTATAAAATACCTGCATACTAACTCTGTCATCACCATAATAATCATCATCGTAATATCCTTGGTCATCATCGTAGTATCCTTGATCATTTTCGTAATAATTTTGTGAGTAAGCACCACCTTGAAGTGACATGCATGATGTTGCAAATAGAGCAACTATAGCAATCATTAGGGTATTTCTAAACGCTTTCATATCATTGTTTTTTAAAAGGGTTCAACTTCTGTTTCTTGTCAATATGACAGAGGTTTTAAATTAAGGTTTAATGTTTTCGAGCTTTTTAAATCCCAAACAAATAAAAAGGCTCAGGACTTCCTTATTTCCTGAGCCTTCTTAAATTGCGTCACGCTTTTGCGATTATTGAAATACTCTGTCAATTCCTGAGAATCCCATAAAAGCCATTGCTATAATGCCAGCTGTTACTAGTGCAATAGGAATCCCTTTCATAGCTTTTGGCACTTTGGTCAAAGATAATTGCTCGCGTATTCCGGAAAATATTATCAATGCTATTGCAAATCCTATTGATGTAGCTATTGCAAACACTACTGATTGAATTAGCGTAAAATCTTTTTGAATTACTAATATAGCTACTCCTAAGATTGCACAGTTTGTAGTGATAAGTGGAAGAAATACCCCCAATGCCTGATAAAGTGATGGGGAAACTTTTTTCAATACTATCTCAACCATCTGAACTAGTGCCGCAATAACCAAAATAAATGTGATCGTTTGCAAATATTGCAAGTTGAATGGCTCTAGAATCCCTTTTTGTAGTAGGAATGTTACTATAGTTGCAATTGTTAGCACAAAAGATACTGCCAGTCCCATTCCAATTGCTGTATCAACTTTCTTAGAAACACCTAGGAAAGGACATATACCCAAGAATTGCGCAAAAACAATGTTGTTCACAAAAATGGCTACAATTATTATACCAATATATTCCATAATATGTTTTGTTTTTCAGATTAATAATAAAGTGGATGGACTAACTTTTTACTTTCTGTACTTTGTTGAAAAGAGCAATAAGAAATCCAAGTACAATAAATGCACCAGGAGCCAACACAAATAATAATGCTCCAAAGTTCTCTGGAAAAATTGCTATTGAGAATATTTTTCCCGTTCCTAACAGTTCTCTCACTGCTCCCAATAGAGTAAGAGCAAGAGTAAACCCAAGTCCAATTCCAAGTCCATCAAGAGCTGATGCAAACACTTTGTTTTTTGATGCAAATGATTCTGCACGACCAAGCACGATACAGTTCACAACAATAAGTGGAATAAATATTCCTAAACTGTCAGCCAAAGCTGGCACATAAGCATTCATTACCATTTCTACCACAGTAACAAATGCTGCTATTACAACTATATATGCTGGAATACGAACCATATCTGGGATAAGATTCTTTAATGAAGATATTGCAGCATTTGCAGCTATTAGCACAAACATTGTTGCTAGCCCCATGCTCATCCCATTTATTGCTGAGCTTGTAGTTGCCAACGTTGGACACATACCAAGCAACAGAACAAAGGTGGGATTCTCCTTTACTATTCCGTTTATAATAATCTTAATGTTACTACTCATTGCTATTTCCTCCCTTACTTTCTTTTTTTTCCTTCGAATTTATACTTGTTGCACTAGTTTGCGCGTCACTCCCTTTGTATGCTGCGTATGCTTTATTTACCGCTTCCAAAAATGCCCTAGATGTAATAGTTGAAGCCGTAATAGCATCAATTACACCACCATCACTAGCAACTTTTAGATCTCCTTTCGACAAGTCTCTACCAATAATAGATTGATTTGGTCTTGTTAAATCTTTGAACCACGCCACCATCTTAGATCCTAGTCCAGGGGTTTCGGCATGAGATAGTACAGCATAGTTTATCACTTTACTGTTTGTGTCAAAACCAACCATTACTTCTATCTCGCCACTAAATCCATTATTTGAGTTGGTGTTTATTGCGTAGCCAACCAGCTCATCACCCATCAATGCGGGATAAACCATCAACGAATCTCCATCGCCTACCAACATTTTATATGCCTCAGTCACAGGATTGTTATCAAATTCTGGAACAACTTCCATAATTGCATTCTCTAGTTTCTTTGCTTTTGCTTCAGCAATTGGTCTTGCTGTTAATTTATTAACTTGTCCTAACAACACTGCCACCACTAAACATATGATAAGCAGCGAAAGGAACATATTCTTAAAAGTAGATTTTAATTTAGCCATGCTTGATTACCTCCCCAAATCGTTTAGGTTTTGTGTAGTTGTTGATAATTGGAGTGAGTGCATTCATAAATAATATTGCGAATGAGACACCCTCAGGATAAGCCCCCCATAGTCGTATGGCAACAGTTATCACCCCAATGCTAACACCATATATTAGTTGTCCTGTTTTAGTCATGGGCGATGTAACATAATCGGTCGCCATAAATATTGCTCCAAGCATTAAACCTCCCGAGAATAGATGAACCAATGGGTTGTATATATCTATTGGGTTGAATGTATATATAGCTCCAGTGAATATTCCCACTGTAAGTATTATTGAAACAGGAATATGCCAAGTAATAACCTTTTTCCACAACATATACCCCAATCCTAATAATAGTGCCAAAGCACTCATTTCTCCAATTGAACCACCTTCAAATCCCAAAAACATATCTTTGATTGAAATCACTGCTTCAGGGTTCAGTGTCAAATTTGATAATACAGTCGCCGATGTTACAGCATCCGTAGATGTACCTACAGATGGAGTTGGCCATGAAGTCATTTGCGCTGGAAAAGATATCAATAAGAATATACGTCCTGCTATGGCAGGATTAAAAATATTGTTACCTAAGCCACCAAACGCCAATTTCACCACTCCAATTGCGAACAATGCCCCAAGAGCAAGAATCCATATTGGAAGATTGGATGGAACGTTGAATGCTAAAAGAACTCCTGTGATTATGGCAGATCCATCAAGTATTTTAGGCTCACGTTTCATTATATACTTGGAGATGAGATACTCAAATCCCAAACAAAATATAACTGCTAACGCTGTAATGATTAAAGCGTCAAGACGGAAAACATATAGGGCTACCAGAAATGCTGGTATAAGTGCTATGAGCACTCCATACATGTTTCTCTCAATTGTATCGCCACTGTGTATGTGTGGCGATGGTGATACGATAAGTTTATTTTCCATAAATCCTAAATCCT
>CAYFTB010000188.1:0-4544 GCA_964345875.1 uncultured Proteiniphilum sp. | reverse complement strand
TAAATATCAAATTTAAAATCATGATAATAGACATTCAATTTCTCTAATAAAAAAAGCAATAAAAACAACTGTCAATTGCTCGTTTCAAATTAATTTTCCGCCCATCATCATTATAACTAATATTCGCTATCTTTGTAAGGTATTAAATATTTAAGAATGATTACAATAGATAAGAATGTTTTTCTAAGAGGTTTTAAGGTTGTTCCTAAAAGTTCTTTTGATTTATTTTTAGGTTCTGGAACATCTATCGCGGCAGGTATTCCTTCAGGTGGAGAATTAATTTGGTATTTCAAAAAGGAAATATTAAATGCTGAAGGCAAAATAGATGGTAAAAAAATAAAAGATCTTAGAGTAGAGTCAAATAAGAAATTAATTCAAGGTTTTTTTGATGATGCAGAAGAAAGTAAAATTGAGAATCTTTACTCTTATTATTTTGAGTTATGTTATCCAGATTCTCAAATTAGGGAGGATTTTTTAACAAGTATCATCAAAGATAAAAAGCCAACCATAGGGCATCTATGTATATCTGCCTTAATACAAAGCAAGAAAATACATACAGTCTGGACAACAAATTTTGATGATTTAGTAGAGAAAGCCATCAATTCAACAGACGGCTTAAGCTGTTCTGTTATTTCAACAAAAGACTCAAATTCTGTATCTGGCTTTAGAAATGATATTCCGAAAATAGTAAAGCTACATGGTGATTTTAGATATGATAAATTACAAAACACAAATTTAGAATTGCAGAAGCTAGAAGATAGTCTACATAATCAATTTGTATCAAATTGCCAACAAAAAGGATTGGTTGTTGTTGGTTATTCTGGATCTGATGAATCAGTATTAAAATCTTTACGTGAAATAATAAATGGAGATAATCCATTCCCAAGGGGGCTAGTATGGTGTTTGCCTAAAGGAGTAACTCCATCTACAGAACTAACATCTCTAATAACAGCAGCTAACAATAAAAACGGAAGATCTGGCTTTTTATTTATCGATAGCTTTGACTATTTTCTTCATGAATTATACTCTATCTCTGAGATTAAGAATGATAATATTGATTCTTTAGCAAAAGTTAAGTTTGAGCAAAAAGCTCCTTTCAGAACAATACAATCATCCACCAAAACTCCCATGTTGCTTAATGCAATAAAAACAGATTCTTTCCCTAATAGTTTTTTTGTTACAAAAACTAGTGTATCAAATTGGAATGAACTAAGGGAATTGATTGATAATAAAAATATTGTAGGAGCTTTATCAAGAGGTAATACATACCTATTAGGTGAAGAAGGTTCAATAAAAACTGTTTTTGGAAAGTTATCTTCTAGCTCTATCGAAATACAGGATATTCCAGAAAAACTGTATTATCAAAAAGAGTCTTTTTTAATAGGATTACTTTATGACTTTATAGAAAAGTCGCTGATAAATCAATATGATTTGTCTTTATACAAGAGAGGACGAAGAATAAGAAAAGTATATTCAAAAAATCATCCTATATCCCAAGCAGAAATTGCAACTATTCAAAAATGGAACCCAAGATTTACCATACCCGGTGGGATATCTGTTTATGAAGCCTTTGAGTTTAAGGTAGAACTGATAAATAAAGATTTATTCTTCTTAATATGTCCCTGCGTACATATTGAGAATATAAATGGCATGGAAACAAGCAAAGAGCAGGTGCAGTTTATTTCCAATGTAATATATTCAAACAGATATAACAATTCTTATGGAAATAAACTCACATTTTGGTATAAATTACTAAAGAATGGAAATAGTGCTATAATCTTTAAGTTGGGAAATTTTGAGATAAAATTATCATCATTTTTTTCTACCGCATCAGTAGTTCAGAATAATTTTCATTGTTTTGAAGATTACAGTAAAATTCAAGAACCATTTCTCTATTTTCATCACCAAGATTTATCCCGAAAATCCATTCATCCAATTAATGGATTAAAGATGATGGGAACGCTTGAAAATAGTTATAACAGCATAGGAAGTCATGCTGGGAAGATAAAACTGGGAATTATAGCTCCTACTTTTGGATTCGAAAAAATCAAGTCACACTTAAATAATTTATTAGCAACATCAACTCCGACACAAGAGAAGGATTACCTTAAAGATTATCCTGGCTTTGACAAGATATATAATAAGCACCTTTCAATACCTGATTCAGCCAACAACGAAGATGTAATACTTATATCTGATAATGAAACAGCTAATTTGGATGCTACTCAATTTTATGATTTAATCAAAAACAGGATTAATAAACTTGCAGAGAGATTCAATGAGCTAGATTGTGTAATAGTGTATATTCCAGACAAATGGAGACAATTTAGAGAGAATAAATCTCTTGAAATGTATTTTGATTTACACGATTCTCTGAAAATATATTGTGTCAAGAAAAATCTAAAGATTCAATTTATAGAAGATAAATCCATAAACAACTACAACACAGCAAAGGTTCTTTGGTGGCTTTCCTTAGGCATATATGTAAAATCCAATGGAACTCCCTGGAAGATTGAGTCAAATACTCAAGGAACTGCATTTGTTGGATTAGGCTATGCGATAAAACAGAATGCAAAAAACAAGGTTGTTTTAGGCAGTAGTCAGATTTTTGACGGGAATGGAAATGGACTTAAATTTTTATTACAACCCATCGAGAAGCCTGTATATTATAATAAGAATCCTTTTATGAGTAAAGAAGATGCTTTCAGACTGGTAAGCAATATTAGAAACACCTATAACAAGATAGACCCTACTATAGGACTGAATAAGATTGTCATCCATAAGACTACAAATTTTACTAGAGAAGAAATAGAGGGAATCAACAATGCACTCACGGGAATAGATGATATTGAATTGCTGCAAATTCAGCAATTCTGTGATTGGAGAGCGTTAAAGCTGAAAAGAAATACGCAGACAGGTAAGCATGAATTTGATGGCTATCCAGTTGAAAGAGGAACTATTATTCAAATTGATGAGTACAGCTTTCTTCTATGGACACATGGTGTAGTGCAATCCCCTGAATTTATAAAAAATTACTATCAAGGTAAAAGAGGAATTCCTGTCCCATTATTGGTAAGGCGCTTTATGGGTAAAGACTCAATAGAAAATGTAGCATCTGACATACTCAAACTTACCAAAATGAACTGGAATGGAGCAGAGTTATATAAAACATTACCTGTAACTATAGATTTCTCCAAAAGACTTTCAATAATGGGAAAACAACTAGAGGAATTAGGTTCTAATGCTTATGATTTTAGATATTTTATATAGAAGAGTATAATTCAGATAGCTATTTAGGATATTGATAAAAATAGGAATAGACTATGTTTTTCTTTGCAATAAAAATATACCCAAAATCAGAAAGTGTTGAAAAACAAACAACGTTTTTCATAAATATTATCACAGTGAATGCACAAGAGAACTTCAGGAGGAGTTCGGCATAAAACACTTATCGCCTGCAGAAGCAGCCGACACTAGCTCTGCAATGATCGAATGGCTCAAAACCACGAGAGCATACAGAGTTCTGATCCATTTCGATTTAGATGTTATAGGCCGCAAAGAAATGACAGAAGCGATTGGCACCGACCCCAAGGGCATAAAAATATACGAAGCAGCAAGAATTATCAACAACATATCCAACTAGTTCAACTTAGTAGGTCTCACAGTTGCCGAACCAATACCCCACACAGCAATTAAGATAAGAAACATGCTTGGCAAACTACTGCTTTTGGGGCAATTGTGCTGTCAAAATTTGACATTACAACAACTAATTCCATACAAATTTTGCACGCAGGAAATTAAGGCGACATAAGATTCCACGACAATTCTGCACGCAGAACTTGAAAACGACAAGCGTACCACTCCGGTTTTGCACCCAAGATCTGGCAACGACGAGCGTACCACAGCTATTTTGCACCCAATATTTGTGAAAGACGAGCATTCCACAGCAATTTTACACCCGGGATTTGGGAACGACGAGCGTACCACAACAATTTTGCACGCAGGAATTGAAAACGACGAGCGTCAGGCAACCTTTCTGCACGCAGAACCGGAGTGGAATTTTTGTCGATTTGACTTTCTGCACCCCGAATTTGGAGTGGCATTCTCTACGCAACCATTTTTTGAACGGGATACATCAAAATCACTCAGTCTTTTTGCACATCTACGCCCACAATGTGCAAAATACGAATTTATCTCAGGGATTTTGATAACAGAGCAACCATCCGACAATCTGCTCTTTCATCTCCTCGTTCCCGAAAACATGCCCTGCAACACGCTTTTTGCCCCCCTTTGTGTATAAATATCGGGACACAGCTGTCGGAAACACTTTCTGCGCGCAGAATTGGAGTGGAATTTCATGTCGGGCAAAAATCCTGCACGCAGAATCGCCGTGGAATTTCATGTCGTTTGTGTAGCTGAGGGGGTTGAGGAGGGGGTTGATGATTTTTTCGAGCCCGGAACAATAGGTCAAAAAGAAATAATTAGTACCTGGGTATTACGGTTCGATTTGTGCCACTGATTTCGGTCTATCTGTGCCACCCTTT
>CAYFTB010000187.1:0-4544 GCA_964345875.1 uncultured Proteiniphilum sp. | reverse complement strand
TCGGGCTGCACGAGGATGTGCTTAAACTTTTTGTTGTCGTTAAACTCGAACCAGTTCATGCCGGCTCCTAACTCTAATGTAGTTTTCTGGCTCAGCCCCAGCTCCAACTGCAGATTGGGCGTGGCTGTTGCTCCATAAAGCAAGTTTGTTTTGAGTGCAGCTTTTTGTGCCGACAGCGTGAAGCTGAAGGCCATTGTTGCCACTAAAGCAAATAGGATTTTAGTTAATTTTCTGTTCATATATTCTTTTATATACATTATACGCTGTAAAAACTGTTTTGCAGCTTCAGGTTATTGCTATATACATAAACCCCATACCACTACCTACAACAAAATTACTACCAAATAACATCATATTAGATGTATTTTCTACATTGTAAAATTAAGTGGGTAAAATTTCCACACTTATTCTTTATTTTGCAACTTTGTCGATATTTATTCATCATGATCCCGCCTAGTGATAAATTCATGTTTGAGATGCTATTTCTATAAGTAAGCTTTTTAGACCCATATACAGAATTGTTTGTTAAATTGAAAAACATTTAACTTCACACAAACATATCTTTTTTAACAAAAACGTGACGAATGACTCAATGTGAGTTTTTTGCACATTAACGACTTGCAAATGTATATAAAACGCAAACATTTCTTCAGATAATAGCATACCACATAGATACCACATTTAGTTGCAGCAACGTCACAGGGCTTTATTTGGCACATCCTAATATTATTTATATAACTTAGTCAAAAAAAATGAGAGATTTGTGTTTATATTTATTTTATGTCTAAATTATTATTATTAATGGATTAGATAATAGATTCATATTTCTATATATTTAAGGATTGCTGTAGGGTAAAATTTCATATAATGAACAAATGAAACATATATTGCTATGAAAATGGCAGGAGTGGACAGTCAAAATAAATATTTCTTGTAGTATCCATCTACAATTGTGGGGATATAATCCCGAAGGGATGGTATTATTATAGAAAAAGGATTCAAGAAAAAACCAAAAAACCTTCTTTTCGTCCCGCTATCCCTCCCGATGGTTATCGAGGATTGCACAGGACTTCCAATTAGTTTCAGGCGAGATTTGGAATTACCAAATCAATTATCTGGATTTGATTAGTAAATGTAAATATATTATTGGGAACAAAATATCCTTACTCATCCCAATGACTGTAGGTACTGCAACAAGTCAACATCTGGAGCCAAATCAATCTTCTTTCTTAATCTACTTCTTCTGGCTTGCACCGAACGGAGCTCAACATATGTATATCTAGCAATGTCGCTAGTAGTGAAGTTAAGGTAAGTCATTGCACACAATCTAAGGTCAGTTGGTGTTAAGTCGGTATGTTTTTGCGTAAGATTATTATAAAATGTGGGATAAACCTCCTGAAATCTAATTAAGAAAGCAGGCTCATTTCTTTTGGCAAGATTGATCACTTCATCAAATGCTTCATTTAGTTTTTGTTTCAGCTCTTGCGTCTCCTCCTCCACTTCCTCTATGATAAGTTTATGTTTTCGTTTCCATAGTAGAATCACAACCAATATGAATATTATAGCAATTAACGAAATTACAATTAGAAACATATTCCTCTTGTATTTATATATACTCTTTTCTTGCAACACCAACTCTTTCAGTGCAGTATCGGCAGTATTTACTTTTTCGCGCAAGTTGTCATTTTCAAAATACCTCATACGCTCCAAATGCTTATTTACTGAGTCGGGCATGTTTAATTGTTGGTACACATCAGCAAAATTTTCGTGCAGTAGTTGTAATTCGTATTTCATTCCAAGCGCATTGGCATTATTGTAAGCTTCGGAATATGTTTGCAACGATAGATTTAGATCATTTTGCATCTTGTGCACATCACCTAAAAATCTTAGAGTTCTACATTTATATGCGTAGTCGTACTTATCAATAATACTCAACGACTCGTCAATAAAATATTTGGCAGAGTCTAGCTTTTTATCAATAATATAATACTCACCTAGGGATGTAAATTGATTTATCTTATTTCGAAAAATGAGGTCTTCGTCTAACCCATTTAATAGCTCAACGTTTTCCATCATATATGATAATGCTTTTTCCGTATCACCGATTCCGCTATATGCTACGGCTAAACTCTCATATATCTGGCTAGTGATGTATCCTCTATGGCTAGAATTGGTGATTTTGCTAGCAGCTTCAAGCGCCTTATTAAATTCTATGATTGAATCATCAAAAACATCTACATAATAAAATATTTGCCCTCGCACCTTATGTATCTGCGACATGTATAAGGGGTACTTACTACTGCCTTTTACCTTGATGGCCTTGGATAGATATGACAAAGACTCTTTGTAGTTTTGATTATTAAACAATCCCTGACCAAGAATGTAGTATGCTCGTATAGTGCCTAAGTCATAGTTTTGTTTAAGACTAAGATCGAGAGCTTCAGATGAAAGTTCGATAGATTTTTTGATATCCACATTGCCCATTGCCTCGTTTGCTTTGACAAGTAGGCTATCGGCAAGTTTAAAGCCAGTGCTATCAATGGGCAACTTATGTGCATTTAGAGCAAGAGAAATAAAAAGTAGATATATAATAGATAATGTTCTATTCATATTATTTACAGCTTTGTACTACAATTTTCATACAACAGATGCAAAGATATAAAAAAATTGATACCATACACACCCTCTTTTTCCAAATATAAGCCACAGGCTTTTTATCAATCATCGAATATATCCATCACAAAATTTTGGAGAATTGGATAATATAAAATAACTATGATTTCATGTAAAAGTTTTTTAGGGGGAGCGTGTATGTATCGTATTAATATCCCCTCAACAATTCAACAATAGAACAATCAAACCATCAAACTATCAAACTATCGCTTCCACCATTTCATCCAAGCTAAAGCCTGCAAAATAGTGGTTAAAGTCTATAGTTGAAAGCTTTTCCCTCACATCTTCTGCTGTATATTTAACACCAACCAATTGATTTTCAATCTCCGACAAGTCAGCATTATTCCCAAAAAATGTGCCAAAGAACTTTATTTGATTTATCAATGAGTTCTTCACATCAACGTGAACATCTATTTTACCAGCTGCAAAGCGTGAGTGTCTCTCTATATCATACTTGGGCGAATTTCCATAATTCCAATCCCATGTGCCAAACTTTGTAGCACGAGCTTTTTCAATTTCATGCAGCTCTTGATCATTGAATTTATACTCTACCATTTCGGGAAATTCTTGTTTCATCTTTTCCAAAAGCTTGTTTGAAAAATCATCCACACTTATTTTTTGTGGCAAGTGTGGCAAGATATTGCTTACTGCACTACGCACCGACTTCACTCCCCTACTATTTATTATATCTTTAGGTTGCTCCAAAGCCTTAGACAGTACAGACAAATCGGTATCAAATAGCAAACAACCATGGTGCATCACTCTACCCTTTAGGTATGCTTGCGCATTTCCACATATCTTCATGCCATCAATCACTATGTCATTACGTCCAGTAAATTGGGCTGTAACACCCAAGTCGGCAAGAGTGTCTATAACAGGCTGCGAGAATGTTTTGAAATCAAACTCAGCACCTTTCTCCTCGTTCGAAATAATGGTGTAGTTTAAATTATTGTGGTCGTGATACACAGCTCCACCACCCGATATGCGCCTAACGACATGTATATTGTTTTGCTTTACATATTCGGTGTTAACCTCCTCTATGGTGTTTTGGTTTTTACCTACAATAATAGCTGGCTCATTAATCCAAAGGATAAATATCTTATCGTGATGCCTCAAGTTTTTGAAACAATACTCCTCTAAGGCTATGTTATAATCAGGCTTTGTTGATTTATTTACAATATATATCATTCTGTCAATTCAAATAGTTGCTTCGAGAGTATTAACGATTGAAGTTGTATTTTGTTTAATAAAAAAACATGCAGACATACCAATGCTTTGTTTTTGTGCCACAAATGGGGATGAGGAGTTGAAGAGTTGAGTATGATTGCGGAAGTTTGATTGATATTCGTTTGTTATTGGGATGAAGAGATTAGGGATTAGAGGATTAGAAATTAGGGAGTGGAGGCTTTGTGAGAGAAAATTATTATCTTTTAATTGGGCAGTAATGGCGAAACGATGTGATAGCCCTATATTTCGAAATAGGATATATTTTTTAACAATTACCCTATTTCCACCGAAACATTATGTTAATCAATTTAACATGACAAAAAATGCTGCTGTTAAATATTTAACCAAAAACGAGACCAAAAAATGATAACTTATTGATAATTAATCATAGCAACTTTTATCATTGTGAACAACTATTAAAAATCACCCTCAACCACAAATGTGATTTGCCCTTTTTAAAACAAATCACTCTGAACCACAAATGTGATTTGCCCTTTTTTGATGAAAAAACTCCAATTCTTGAAGCTAAACAACAGCTTTGGCTCCAAAAACGCCGTTGAAAAGTTAAGTGATGTTATAAAACGGCCGAAAATACCCAAATCTCATTTGTGGTTGGGAGTGATTTGAACTTTTTACCCCAAATC
>CAYFTB010000186.1:0-4553 GCA_964345875.1 uncultured Proteiniphilum sp. | reverse complement strand
TCTTCTAGTTTGCTATCCTCTTTTATGTAATTATCCATACGATCACACCATAGCACAACCTCGATGCGGCTTTGATTGCATAGGCTACCTCCTGATTTGCTAATCACATAACTCATTTGTTCGGCTAGTTCTCTATGCTCCGCAATAGGCGAACGCTTCTGTCCCTCAACGATATAGTTTACACCAGATACAAGAGATGTAATTTCGTCCCTGCACTCATTATATCGTTTGGTTATTTGTTTTTGGGACATCATCCTGTGTGAAGTGTGTGTTTGCACTTCATCATATTCAGTGACGAGAACCGAAAGTTGGTCTTTTATGGATGTTAAGTACTGGTTTTCTACCTCCACCACATTCATGGTGTCAATAATGTTTTTGACTCCCTGAATAAATTCTGCGTTATGCAGAGTGCGTCCCCACAATAAAGTAAGTTGTTTCGGTGCTTTCTGTAAATTTTGATCTATTTGTTTCATATGTTCAATTTCATTTAGACATTTTCTCGCAACGACAGAATAATCCAAGTAAACTTGTATTCTGTTCGTCTTGCCTAACGAAAATGTTCGTTTATTAAAGTTTAAATGTTGGTTAGCAATCAATTAACCCACACTTTAACACAAAGATAGTAAATACTTTTCTATTACTATCATGTTGTTATGAATAAATTTGGTGATAGATTTCAACCGTTTATATCACGAACAATACGATTCTACATGTGTAATTTGATTATATAGATCACGAACAATAGAAATCCACATATGGATTTATACTGTATAGGGTACGAACAATAGAAATCTATATGTAGATTTTGATTGTATAGGTATTATACAATAGAATTACAGTGTGGATTTTAAGCATGATATCTAAGTATTATTCCTACGGTATTGAAGGTTTGTGAAGATTGATTATTTTGCCCACCAACTTCATCGTCGTTAATCTTATTAACACCAAATAAACATTGCAAGAAACGCATCTACATATATTTACAAATAAAAAAAGGTCTGGCAACTACCAGACCTTAAAATACAATTATCAAATTTACATCTTAGTTCTTGAAAAAGATATGCTCATCCACCGAGTCAATCACTATGGGGCGTGAGTTATCAATCTTACCAGACAAAATATCTTTTGACAACTGATTGAGCACCATTCTCTGAATAACCCTTTTAACGGGACGTGCCCCAAATTCGGGGTCGTAGCCCGCAACTGACAATGACTCAACAGCGGAATTAGTATATTCTAGCACCAAATTGTTTTCGGCAAGCATCTTCTTGACAATATCGAGCTGAATGCGAACAATTTGTGTAATCTCGTCACGTTTGAGTGGTGCAAACATTACAATATCATCTATACGATTTAGAAACTCGGGACGTATATTCTGCTTCAACATATTCATAACCAAATTCTTGGTTTGTTCTACCACTTGGTCATGATTTTGATCAGTTATCTTTTCAAAATTTTCACGTATAAGAGATGAACCCATGTTTGAGGTCATAATAATAATCGTATTTTTGAAATTTACCACCCTACCCTTGTTGTCAGTCAATCGACCATCATCAAGCACCTGCAACAAAACGTTGAAAACATCGGGATGTGCCTTCTCTACCTCATCAAATAACACCACAGAATATGGCTTGCGACGAATGGCCTCAGTGAGCTGTCCACCTTCATCATAGCCCACATATCCTGGAGGTGCACCTATCAAACGAGTTGCACTAAACTTCTCCTGATATTCACTCATATCGATACGGGTCATCATGTTTTCATCATCAAACATATAGTCGGCCAATGCTTTTGCCAGTTCGGTCTTTCCCACACCAGTGGTACCCAAAAAGATAAACGAACCAACGGGTCGCCTTGGATCACTAAGCCCCGCCCTATTACGTCTTACGGCATCCGAAACAACTGCTATAGCCTCCTCTTGTCCCACCACACGTTTGTGCAGTTCTTCCTCAAGATGAAGCAACTTTTCGCGTTCGCTCTGCATCATTTTGCTCACAGGAATTCCTGTCCAACGAGCCACAACATCTGCTATATCGTCAGAATCAACTTCTTCCTTAATCATTGCCTTGCCACCCTGACGCTCGTGAAGCTGAGTCTTGAGCTGCTCAATCTCTTCCTCCAATTGCTTTATTTTACCATAACGCAGTTCGGCCACTTTGCCATAATCACCCTCTCGTTCTGCCTTTTCGGCTTCAAACTTAGAGTCTTCTATGTCAATTTTGTTCTGCTGAATCTTATTGATGATATCCTTCTCTGATTGCCATCTAGCCTTCATCACACCCTCTTCCTCGCGAAGGTCTTCAATCTCCTTGCTTAGCTGGGTTTCCTTGTTTGTATCATTTTCGCGACGAATGGCCTCACGCTCTATCTCTAACTGCTTTATACGTCGCATTATTTCGTCAAGCTCTTCGGGAACTGAATTCACTTCCATACGCAGTTTGGCAGCCGCTTCGTCCATCAGGTCGATTGCCTTGTCGGGTAAGAACCTGTCGGTGATATATCTGTGAGACAGTTGTACGGCAGCAATAATAGCTTCGTCTTTGATACGCACTTTGTGATGATTCTCGTAACGCTCTTTCAGTCCCCTCAATATAGATATGGTGTCTCCTTCGGAGGGTTCTTCCACCATCACTGTCTGAAAGCGACGTTCGAGTGCCTTATCCTTTTCAAAATATTTTTGATACTCATCAAGAGTTGTTGCACCCACCGAGCGAAGTTCGCCACGGGCTAGTGCTGGCTTCAGAATATTGGCTGCATCCATTGCACCCTCGCCTTTGCCTGCACCCACAAGTGTGTGAATTTCGTCAATGAAAAGAATTATTTCGCCATCAGATTTCACAACTTCATTTACCACTGATTTCAAACGCTCTTCAAACTCTCCCTTGTATTTAGCACCTGCCACCAAAGCACCCATATCCAGAGAATATATTTGTTTGCTCTTCAGATTTTCGGGTACATCGCCACGAATTATTCTATGAGCTATTCCTTCAGCAATTGCGGTCTTTCCAGTACCTGGTTCACCTATCAATATAGGATTATTCTTTGTTCGACGACTTAATATCTGCAACACACGACGTATTTCTTCATCACGACCGATAACAGGGTCGAGCTTTCCATTACGTGCTGCTTCATTAAGATTTATCGAGTATTTGCTCAATGCCTGATACGTGTCTTCAGCTGTTTGGCTTGTAACTTTTTCACCCTTACGCAGCTCTGTTATTGCTGACTCTAGCATCTTAGGTGATGCCCCCAAAGTTTTCATCAATTGCGATGCAGGATTTTTCTCATTTATTATACCAAGCAATAGATGTTCTACCGAGACAAACTGGTCACCCATTTTGCCCGCAATATCATTTGCTTTCTGAAACACTGCATTCAAATCTCTGCTCAAAGATGGCTCGCCTCCCGTTACCCTGGGATAGGATTCTAAATCTTTGTCGAGCATTGATTGCAACTGCGAGACATTAACCCCCATTTTCTGTAAAAGGAAATTAACGATGTCTTCCCCCTCCAATAACAATCCCTTTAGCAGATGGGAGGGCTCAATGATCTGCTGATTGCTAGCACGTGCAAGATCAATAGACTTTTGAACTGCTTCTTGTGCTTTAATTGTAAAATTATTGAAATTCATATGTTATTTATTTTCCTGATTTGTACATATATAATTCAAAATCTTTGCCATAGAAGAAATCTGCCGTTTTGTCATAATAGTTTACTTAATAAAAAAAACGTATCTTTGCAAAATTGTTTTAGAGTATAACAATTAAAATGATATGCAGGTTTCAAATTTTTCAAACAAAAGAGTAAATGTTCTATTCGTGTGTCTTGGCAATATATGCCGATCTCCAGCTGCTGAGGGTATCTTCAAAAAGATGGTGAAAGATGCAGATCTACAAGAAGAAATTAATGTGGATTCGGCAGGCACCTCAGGTTGGCACGAAGACGAATTACCTGACGATAGGATGAGACAACATGGTAGCCTAAGAGGATATGACTTCAACTCGCGTTCAAGAAAGTTTGTTTCTGAAGACTTTGTCAAGTTTGACTATATTATTGTGATGGATCAAAACAATCATCAGAATGTGAGCAAACTTGCAGAAAGCGAAATCGACAAGTCAAAGATTTATATGATGACTGATTTTTCTGATAAATACTCCCACGATTCAATTCCAGATCCGTATTATGGCCACTCTTCGGGGTTTGAGCTAGTGATGGACTTGCTGGAAGACTCGTGCCAAAAATTGCTGAGCGACATCAGAATAAAATATAGCATATAACGCCGACAAGAAATATACAAATATAATAAGTAGAGGATTAACCTTAATGTTCTCTCACTGTGGGTTTTCTAATTGTAGAATTGTTATAGGGATAATCTCTATTATATTGCTTCGTTTAATTGAAACTCCTTTAATGGGGTAGATGCGTTTGCATTTTAACTGCTTACACAAATGCATAGTAAGTACTAATTTAAATCTGTGAATAAATTCAGTTGGCACTCAATTACTTGCTGCCGTTCCATAAAATAAAGATTGAACTAACCACTTCTATAATTA
>CAYFTB010000185.1:0-4557 GCA_964345875.1 uncultured Proteiniphilum sp. | reverse complement strand
GTAACCATAGATATTAGTACATATGAATATTATCTCCGAAATGGTAGTGGATTAGTATTGTATTTGCTACGAACGATGCGAATCGACATGTTGTTTTCTATTGTATATGATACGGACAATGCAAATCTACATGTAGATTTCTATTGTATAAGGCACGAACGATACAATTCTACATGTGGATTTGTACTGTATAGGGTCTATACAATGGGATTATAGCATAAGATTTAGCTATCACTGCTTGGTTTTGTAATATCCAAATGGTTATTTTAATGATATACGATTGTTGTTATTGGTGTGGAGTGGAACATTGTAAGGTCACAAAGTGAACTTATAGTTTAATGACTATACGTGATAAGATAATTGAGGTGTTTTATTCTTTACTCAAATGCTGAATATGGGGCTAAATTATTTCTATATAGAAAAAAATTATTTCAGGCTATTTAAAAAATATGATGGGATGAAAAAAGTGGAAAAGGTTAAATATATTTTCTGCTTTCAGCAGTAGTCCGGCCGAGAATCGAACTCGGATCTAAAGTTTAGGAAACTTCTATTCTATCCATTGAACTACCAGACCTCTTAATATCTGGGTGCAAATGTAATGTATTTTCAGAAACTTACAAATCATTTCCTTTATTAAGCATTGTATCTTATTGCTCAAACTTGAATGGCAGTGCAAATCAAACCTTTTCAACTTAAATATGTTATTCAATAGAGAAATAACAAATTATCAAAAAAATAATATGAGTAAAATAGCTATTCTATATGGCAGTTCGGGTGGCAACACAGAGATGGTTGCTAAAGCTATTGCCGATCTTTTTGATGGAGAGGTTGATCTATATAATGTGGAGGATGTGAGTCTTAACGATATAAAACCCTATAAGTATCTTATTCTTGGGGCATCTACTACTGGTATTGGTGATTTGCAAGATGATTGGGAGAGTTTTTTGCCATCGTTTGCAAAGATAGATTTGTCTGATAAAACAGTGGCAATATTTGCACTTGGAGACAGTGCCTCTTATTCAAGCAGTTTTGCTGAAGCTATGATTGTGATTTATGATGCCATTGTTGGTAAAACAAATATTGTGGGCTCGGTAGCTGATGAGGGATATACCTATGACGACACATTGGCAATTGTTAATGGTAGATTTGTAGGCTTGCCGATAGATGAAGATAATGAGTATGATAAAACTGATGAAAGAATAGAGGCTTGGGTGGAAAAGTTAAAAGAAGAATTCGTGTAAACAGGGTTTGAATAACGTTTTGATGCTATTTTAATAAGACACTAGATTAAATAAGATAGTATGGGGCTGAATCATAAACGGTTTAGCCTTTATTATTTAATCATGGTTTTGTTGTATCTCTAAAAGAATAGTGTTACTTTCGTTACTCCAAAAAATAAAATCCACACAAACCCAGTATTTTAATTATTATTGAGATGATTAAACTGCTGTGTTTGTATGAGACACTTTGTTTTTTAAATATTTATAATTGTATGAAATATATTACTTTGATGAGATTAGGTTTTCTCTTTTTTTGCTTTTTAATTAGCAACTTCTCAATTGCTCAAAAAAAGCCACTCGACCACACTGTGTATGATGGTTGGAAAAATTTGACAAGTACTAGTATTAGTGATGATGGAAAAGTTTCAGCAGCTTTAGTAAGCCCTCAAGAGGGTGATAGCACCTTGCTTATTAGCAATACTGTGACAAAAAAGTCTTTTTCTGTCGAAAGGATTAACAGATATGCTTTGTCCTCAGATGGTAAATACACTGTTGCTTTGCTTAAGGCTCCATTTGCCGAAAGAAGACAGGCCAGAATAGATAAGAAAAAATCAGAAGATGCTCCAAAAGACTCATTACTTATTATTGATAATGCTAAATTTGAAATAGATACGATAGTTGATGTAAAGTCATTTAAAGTGCCTCGTGAAATTGCCAAACACATAGCATATACAATTGCTTTTCCTAAAGACACAACAAGTAAATCGAAAATAAATCAAAAGGATTTACTAATAGTAAGGAGTTTGGAGACAGGACGTGAGGATACTATAAAAAACTCTCAAACTTCAATCTTCAATAGATATGGCAATTCACTTGCTGCTACTATTGTGCCTGATAAGAAGGATTCTACAGACACCAAGAGAGTTATATTTTATGACTTAATTGCAGGTAATATTCAGGATATATCAAATGATAGTCTTGATTATAAGTCACTATCGTTTGATGAGGCTGGAAAACAATTGGTATATATTGCTTCGGGAGATACTTCAAAAACTGAACAAAAATCATATGATGTTCGCTACTTCAAAGTTGGTGCAGACTCTGCAATGATATTAGCAGAAAAAAATGTTGGAGGTATGCCCGAGGGGTGGATATTTAATGAGAATGCCTCACCATCATTTAGTAAAAGCGGCAAAAGAATTATTATTGGCTCGGCACCCAAGCGTGAACCTAAAGATACAACTATTGTTGACTTTGAAATGGCTAGACTGGATATATGGAGTTGGCATGACCCTATTGTGCAGCCTCAGCAGCTAGCAGAGTTACGAAGAGAACTAAATAAGACATATACAGGAATTATTACTCCAGATTCTCCCAATCAATACAAACTTCTTTCTAACAGTGATATGCCTTATTGCAATATATCTGATGAGAATGATGGTCGATTTGCTATTCTATATTCGGATCTGCCATATCTAATCGAAACTCAATGGGATATATCTCCTAAATATGATGTTTGGGTTTATGATTTGCAGGAGGATAAATTAGTGGAGCTGGCTAAACCACTTAGAGGTCGCCCTATGTTATCTGCAAGGGGGGATTACACTACTTGGTGGGATGCAAATGAGAGAAACTGGTATGCCTACAATAATATTTCGGGCAAAATCACAAATCTTACAAGCGGTATTGATGTTGATTTCTGGAATGAAAAGAACGACACACCTTCTTTGCCAGGTCCCTATGGTATTTCTGCATGGGGCGAAGATGACAAGTATGTGTTTTTGAATGATGCATATGATATATGGAAAATAGATCCTAATAATGTTGAAAAGGCAGTAAATATTACTCAAGGTGCAGGAAGGGCTGACTCTATAACATTTAGATATATAAACACTGATGCTGATAAGCGATTCATTGAATCAAAGGATGTATTGCTTCTATCAGCTTTTGATAATGTTAGTAAAGAGAAGGGCTACTACACGCTGAAGCAAAAGGGACGTAATCCTTTGGAGAAGCGTATAGTTGATAAATATAGTTTCTCGGGTCTAATTAAGGCTAAGAATGCCGAAACCTATCTATTTCAGAAGAGTAATTTTAGTACGTCGCCTGATTTATACTTAACTAGCAATTTGTGGAAGACAGAAACCAAACTCACTGATATTAATCCTCAGATGAGAGAATATAATTGGGGAACTGCTGAGATGTTTAATTGGACATCATTTGCTGGTGTGCCATTACAAGGAATAGTTTATAAACCTGAGGATTTTGATCCTGCCAAAAAGTATCCAGTTATGATTTACTTCTATGAGCAGCACTCTGATAATCTTTATAACTATTTTACTCCAGCACCCAGCAGATCAACTATCAATATTCCCTTCTTTGTAAGCAGGGGATATATAGTATTCACACCAGATATTCATTACACTGTAGGACATCCCGGCAACGATGCGTATAATTCTATTGTAGCAGGAGCTGAGTCTTTGGCAAAAAATAGCTGGGTCGATAAAGATAATATGGCTATTCAGGGGCAAAGCTGGGGTGGCTATCAGGTGGCACATCTTGTCACTCGCACTAATATGTTTAAGGCTGCAGGAGCTGGAGCACCTGTGTCAAATATGACTAGTGCTTATGGTGGTATTCGTTGGGAGTCTGGCATGAGCAGGCAGTTTCAGTATGAGCAAACACAATCTCGTATTGGCTACACAATGTCTGATTCACTAGACTTATATATCGAAAACTCGCCTGTGTTCTTTGTGGATAAGGTTAATACTCCTTTGCTTATAATGCATAACGATAATGATGGGGCTGTACCGTGGTATCAGGGCATTGAGTATTATATGTCACTTCGCAGGATGCAAAAGCCCGTATGGATGCTTCAGTATAATAATGAAGCCCACAATCTAAAGTATCGTCGCAATGCGAAAGACTTATCAATACGCTTACAACAGTTTTTTGACCATTATCTTAAAGGTGATTCTGCTCCATCGTGGATGATTGATGGATTGCCAGCTACGAAGAAAGGCGTTTCGTGGGGATATGAAATTGAGCAATAAGTCCATCTAAATAGCTTATGAGCAGTACATAAGTACAAGACTTTGATTTTTTTATATCTTGCAAAGAAAACTTCTCGGTTTTCATTTGCGATATGCAAACCAAAGTCTCACGCAAAGATTGAGAGTTAAAAAAGTAGGTTTTAAACTGTAACAAAAAAGTTTTTTTGCCCCACAAAGAGTATAAAGTGGCAAAAAAACTTTTTTGTTTTACATATCTAATTAACTATTGCTCTAAAAAACTTTTTTGTTTATCGTTTTAGAAGATACATAAGCAAATAAAAAAT
>CAYFTB010000184.1:0-4636 GCA_964345875.1 uncultured Proteiniphilum sp. | reverse complement strand
CTTCATTTAGTAAAAAATGAGGTATCTTTGCAGCCTAAACAACATCATTTAATGGATAACAGAAGTTTTTATTCCCGAATTCCTGAACCTGCGTTAAGGCGATTGCCTTGGTATTTGTCATATGTGAAATTGCTAAAAAAGATGGGGCATACTGATGTCTCTTCTACTCAAATAGCAAAAAAAATAAATGTATCTGCTTCGCAAATAGCAAAGGACCTTTCGTATGTAAATATTAGTGGGAAGACTAGAGTGGGGTATGATATAGACTTGCTTATATCTGTTCTAGAGGACTTTTTGGGCTTTACTAGGATGCACTCGGCAGTTCTCTTCGGTGTTGGTAGCCTTGGTGCTGCGTTGTTGTCTGACTCGGGTCTGGAGCAATATGGTTTGAAAATTTTTGCTGGTTTTGATGTTGATGACTCAATTATTGGAAAAACTATCAATGATGTTGAAATTTTTCATTCAGATTCATTTTTAGAGAAAAATAGAGAGCTAAATGTCCAAATTGGTGTCTTGACAGTTCCATCGGGTATTGCACAACAAGTTGCAGATTACATGATAGAGGGAGGTGTAAAGGCAATTTGGAATTTCACTCCATTTAGAATCTCAGTTCCTAAGGATATTGTGTTGCAAAACACATCACTATATGCTCATCTTGCTGTAATGTTCAATAGATTGAGTGAATATAGATAATATATTTAATTTTTTTATTCATGAAAATATTTGCAATCGGATTAAACTATGCTTCGCATAATTTGGAGATGAAAAGGGATTTTATAGCTGAAGATCCTGTTGTTTTTATGAAACCCGACACAGCTTTGTTACGTAACGGTAATCCTTTTTTTATTCCAGATTTTTCTCAGCAAATCGAATATGAGGCAGAGATTGTTATTAAAATAAACAGGTTGGGACGGAATATCTCCGAGAAGTTTGCTCACAGATATTATGATGAACTGACAATTGGTATAGACTTTACTGCTCGTGACTTGCAAGCAAGGCAAAAGAAGTTGGGGTTGCCATGGGAGGTTGCTAAAAGTTTTGATGGTTCTGCTGCTATTGGTGAATTCGTTAATAAAAGCGAGCTTAGTGATATCAACAATATTAATTTTAGGCTTGATGTTAATGGAATAACTAAGCAACAGGGCAGAAGTGCTGAAATGATTCACTCTGTGGATAAAATAATATCATATCTTAGCCGTTACTTTACGCTTAAGATTGGTGATCTAATATATACTGGTACACCAGCAGGTGTGGGACCTGTTTTTATTGATGATCATCTGGAAGGGTACCTTGAAAATGAAAGATTGCTTAATTTTAAAATCAAATAGTTATATAATACAATAAAAAGAGATTATATTTGTTTATTATATAAATAGAATAAAAGTATTATGCATCTAAACTCTAAACTCACTTTAATTACACTAATACTTGCTACCTTTTTGGCATTTAGTCCCAATCTCTCAGCTCAAGAGTATAATCCAATTCCTGAGGCCGTTCCTTCTTTGGGAATAGCTCCAGATGCTCGTGGCGGAGGTATGGGAGATATTGGTGCTGCTACTATGCCGGATGTTTATAGTCAGTATTGGAATGCGGCCAAGTATCCGTTTATTTCTACAAATGCTGGTTTTGCAATGTCATATACTCCGTGGCTGAGCAAGCTTGTGAGTGATATTAATCTGGTATATGTGTCGGGATTTTGGAAATTTGGCAATGATAATCTTAATGCAATAAGTAGCTCATTGAGATATTTCTCACTTGGAGATGTTAGCATTTTTTATCCAAATTCAGATCTCATTATGTCAGTCAAACCGAATGAGTTTGCTTTTGATGTTGCATACTCTCGTCGCTTATCAGAAACTTTTTCTGGAGCAGTGACACTTAGATATATTCATGCAGATTATTCAATGGGAGATGATGACTTGTCTCCTGGAAATGCTTTTGCTGCTGATATATCTGGTTATAACGAGTCGTATATCAATCTTGGACGATCAGAGGCTTTGTTGGGATTTGGATTTAATATATCAAATATAGGTACTAAAATATCATATGATGGCGGAACTACTTCAATGTTTTTGCCAACAAACTTAAGACTGGGAACTTCTATTGGTATGCCTTTGGATGATGTTAATACATTATCTTTTAGTGTTGATGTTAATAAACTCCTTGTTCCAACACCGCAATTACCCGTTGAGGGAGAAACAGAAGCTGATAAACAGAAACGAATTGATGACTACTATAATATGTCTCCAATCGTTGGAATTTTTAACTCCTTCGGTGATGCTCCAGGTGGCTTTAAAGAAGAGATGCAAGAGCTTAGGTGGTCATTGGGATTAGAATATACATATAATAACCAGTTCTCACTTCGTTCAGGTTATTATCACGAGAATGAATATAAAGGTAATAGGAGATACATGTCTTTTGGGGCAGGATTTAGAACTAGTTACTTTCAGGTTGATGCTGCTTATTTAGTATCTACAGCACAATCTAATCCACTCGATCAGACCTTGAGATTATCTTTGGGTTTTAGTATTGACGGATTGAGACAGTTGATGAGATAAAAAATATGTCCTTTGTAAAATGAATTTTAGAGTAGGTTTTGGTTATGATATGCATCGCCTTGTTGAGGGGCGAGACTTGTGGTTAGGTGGAATAAATATTGCGCATGATAAAGGTCTAGATGGTCATTCTGATGCAGATGTTCTTATACATACTATATGTGATGCTTTGTTGGGTGCTACTAATCTGCGGGACATAGGTTATCACTTTCCTGATACTAGTGTGGAATTTCATAATATTGATAGCAAGATATTACTAAAAGAGACTGTTTCGCTGCTTCGAAATAAAGGGTATGAGATTTCAAATATCGATTCAACCATTTGTGCTGAGTTCCCCAAACTAAATCCTCATATTCCAGCGATGCAAAGAACTCTTAGCGAGGTGATGAATATTGATGTAGATTCAATATCTATCAAAGCTACAACTTCCGAAAAGATGGGATTTGTAGGTCGCCAAGAGGGAATTACTGCATATGCAGTTGTATTGGTTTATAAACAATAATGGTCTTTATTAACCATGATTTTTAATTGGTTGAATCGTATCAGACATTCGAATGGTTTTGGGGTTCACTCTCCTTTCGCTTTTTATTTTATTACTAATGTGATTTATTGTAAGAACCTGTATTATGCCTATGACGATATAAAAGATCTCTTGAGTGGTTATGATATATCAGTTGTAGATGTTGAATTTTATCAACTTATATACAGACTTGAGAGGTATTTCAATCCATCAGTGGTTCTTGATGTTGGATTTGAGAATTCTCTTAACGCTCTTTACACTTGTCATTCCAATAAGGATATCATATACCACAGGGTTTCCGATTATGGAGAAAATCTGGATGCTTCAAGAGCATTGATGGAGGCATCAGGAATAAATGCTGATATTTTTGAATCTATACCTAGCTCCCACAATTATGACGCAATATTAATAAACTCCGAAAATGCAAAGGTCTCATGCAAAGATATTTTGATTGATGTCAGCAGTGAAAAATCATTTTGGGTTGTTAAAGGTATTAATTCGAGGATAGGAGCAAAATTTTGGAAATCTATTATTTTTGATAGACGCTTTAGTGTTACATTCGACAAAACGGATATAGGAATTGCGATATTGGATAATTCCTATAAAAAACAGAACTATTTAATCTGACTTGTGTTATTATTTACAAATATGAAGAAGAGTATTATATATACTAAAACAGGTGATAAGGGTGCAACATCTTTGGTGGGTGGAACTCGTGTTTCAAAATCTCACGTTCGCTTAGATGTTTATGGTACCTCCGATGAACTTAATAGCTATATCGGATGGTTGAGATGTGTAGTTGAAGACAATTTAAATAAAGACTTCTTGTCGTATTTGCAACACAAGATGTTTACCATTGGATCATATTTTGCAACTGAAACAGAGGCAATGGACCCTAAGCCGGCAAGTATTATTGAACCTGATGATATAGAGAAAATTGAAAGGGAAATTGATAGATTGGATTTAGAACTTCCTAGAATAAAAAAATTTATTTTGCCTGGAGGAAATGAGCCTTCCTCTAGAGCACACATATGTAGGACGGTGTCTAGAAGATTAGAGAGAATGGCTTATCATTTAGATAATCTTCATAAGGTTGATAATAACATATTGATTTTTATAAACAGACTGTCAGATTACTTTTTTGTGTTGGCCAGATATGAAGGAAATAAGACTGGCGAAGAAATTTTCTGGGAACAAGGTAAAATCTAATTTATTTTGTATATTTTTGCGATTTAATTTATGGAATAACTAAAACGTTATTAGAATATGTATTGGACACTTGAATTAGCTTCTAAATTAGAAGATGCACCATGGCCAGCAACAAAAGATGAGTTGATTGATTTTGCGCAGCGTTCTGGTGCACCACTCGAAGTAATTGAGAATCTTCAGGAAATTGAAGATGATACAGAACTTTTTGAGACTATCGAAGATATATGGCCTGATTATCCAAGTAAAGAGGATTTTTTCTTTAACGAGGACGAATATTAATCATTCGATGAATAAATTAAAAAGAGGGTGTGTCAAAACTAAGTTTTTGATTCATCCTTTTTCTTTTTGTGTC
>CAYFTB010000183.1:0-4674 GCA_964345875.1 uncultured Proteiniphilum sp. | reverse complement strand
GAAGCTGCCTGCTCCAAGTCGGCAAGGAGATGGGTGATGTAGTTGTGCATAGGGGGGAGGAAATTAATTAATAGACAGATTTATTAAAAGTAGCTATAAATACTTACTCTATTCTTTCGAATTTCACCCATCCCAATGGTTCTTGAGTATTTGTAACATAGAGTCTCGTCTTGGGAAATTCTTCTAATTCTATATCCTGAACAATTCCAAACTTATCTTTCCTTGCAAAATTACTATTGATAAACTTCTCATATTTATCTCTCAACCCTTCGTTACCATCCTTCATAACATAATCATAAACTGCAATACCTAATGAATTGAGATAATACCCTTTACCAAATCCTAAACGAAGATAAGCAACATTACTTTCAGCATTTGTTATTTTTTCTTCAATATCTACTAGAAAATTATAATAATCAGTTAAGTTCTCTTGCTCATCAACAATTTCAAATTCACGCTCAATAGAATCTTCGACATATTCATTTATTTGATTTGCTAATTCTTCCCATTTGTAGTTATCTAGAACAAGTTCAAACTCAGCGGTCTCTCCTTTTGGGATACATTCTAAGCGTATAGGCATTTTCCTATAGCAATCAACAACGATTTTTGAATCTTGTGTTAAAAAAGTACTATCTGTAATTTGTTGAATAGTGTTTTTTCGAACTAATCTATTTTCTCTATCAACAAAAGTTTCAAACTGTTTTTCCAAAGAATCAAAGTTGAGTGGTCTGCCACGATTGTCTTTTTTTGTTAAAATCTCTTCTATAAGTTTATTTCCTTGCTTATTGTTTTTCAACCAATTATACATTAATACAGTTTTCAGAGCACCTTTGATTGTACTTCCTGGAAAATAAGGTTCGCCTAAAGGCGATTGCATCATACTTTTAATTGGATATTTAGATTTACTATCCCCTACAAAAGAGCAATTTATTGAAGATACCTCATCTATGTTTTGTAAAATTTTCTTTCCAAGCAAGAAATTCTTTAAATCAAATGTACTGCGATTATTATCCATTCCATTTGCAACCCCTGAAATATAGTCTTCGAGATATTTTTCATCTTTTGCCATTATTTTATCAATACTTTTTTTAGTGTCAATAAAATGAATTTTTCCATTTTCAACTACATAGTCAGCATAAGGTGACAATTCCTTTCCTGACCCAACTGTAACAGGCGTTATTGTTGTTATTCTTAATTTTACTTTTTCCATCATTCATTTAATATTTTTGAAGTGTGAAAATTACTATGCAAAGGAATCATACAATTCAATCCATATCTAAGGATTTTAGGACTGTTGTTTAATTCAACAATTCTACCTCTAACTGATTTGTTTAATACAGCTCCCTCCAATAACATCTGAATCATTGGTAGCGATTTTCCTTTTTCAAAGAAACGCCCACCCCGTTTGATAGTCTGGTAAACATCGTAATCGCATAATTCATCTTGAGTAGGTGTCACAAGGGATAAACTTGCCTGACCAGTTTCATCTTGGGAAGATTCTTTCAATTCAATATTGAAATCAGATTCATTGTAACCACTCAAACTCCCACATCCTGTTGTTCTTTTACCACCTATACCTAGATTAATAAGGGTACTCATAGCCATTTGAAAATCTTTTTGAAGATCTTCACTCATATTATCTTCAACGAGAAAATACCATTTTACTCTATCCATAAGATATAAATCGGTTTGAAAATAAAAAACATCTTCACGGTCTGTTATATTCCGTGCACTAGTTTTAGCAGCTGTTTCAATTGCATACAAATCAACCGATTCATTTATTTCTCCTCTCAATGCAACTATTGACTCTTTTTGTAAAAGTGTGCACTTTTCCTTGTCAAACCAATCTTCCGGCATCAATCCACTCTCCCAAACACCTTTAGAGATAAACTTTATTCTTTTCAATCTTTTTGGCTCTGCAAAATTTGATAGATTTAAACTAACTGGTTTGGGTAAAAAATAGATAACACTATTATCTTCCCTATTTAAATGATAGCTATAAAATGCAGATGTTAATTTAAATTCTCCTCTATTGCAAGCAGAGATGAATTTATCAACTGTTTCAGGATTCGTGAGAGCCCAAGCATTAACCAAAGCAGACCATAAAGTGTCAGAGTGCAGATATTCAGAAGTAGTTTTTTGTGTGTTATGAGTTTCTTCAGTAAAAGCACCCATAGCCTTACCAAAGCGAAAACGTGTACCTAAATTTGAATTTAATATAATCGCTTTCATTTGTATTCAATTTTCACTTTCCCATAACCACGACTACCACTTCCACCAAGATAATTATTTTCAAGCATTTCAAAACCCTCCTTCAATTTAGCAAGTAAATCTTCATCTTGTTTGCCATTTTCTTCATAGCGATTCACTACAACTTCAAAATTAAAAACTGTTCCAGCAGGCACTCTCTCTATTTGGCGTAGTCCGCCCCTTTTAGTAGTGCCTGATTTTCTATCTATTGTGTTTTCATATTTAGCTTCCGTGAATTCAGTATCTAAAATAGCATCTTTATCTTTAAAATTTTGCCTAAAGAGTTCTTCATTCAACATCGCATCTCTAAAAATAATTCTTGAAATGGTTTCTTTTCCTTTCTCAGAAGTACCAAACATTTTAATTAGTAATTCACTATCATATTTGACATCTACACTCCCTTCTTTAATACCCAAAAGAGAGCGCACTTTACCTTTTAATGAACTTCCAGGTATATATGGTACACCTTGAGGTGTTTTAATTACAGGTGAATCTAAACCACCAATATCCAATGAAGATTTGGAACCACCTATATGTAAGCCTGTTTCTAATGTAATAGTACCTTTTACAATTTTAGTTTCTATAAGTTTCATAATATTTAAATTTTTATTGTTTTCCATAAAATTTGTGATATGCTACAACTGCTTCAAAAAATGTTTTGAACTCTTTAACCTGTGTTTCATTACGAACTTCTTTGATTAAGAGATCAATAAATGCTAACAAGCTTTTTTCTCTGTCATTTGTACTCCTTCCGGCAAGGTACGCCAAGTTGGGGCGAATTAGTTTAAGTTCATTCTGCGTTTCACATTTAATGGCTTTATCATAGATATTTCGAAGCTGACTTGTGGAAAGACTTCCACCTTCCCGTTCTACGAAGTTCTCTATTGCATTTAACACTACATCTAATTTTGATGCATTACTCATATTGAGTAAATCAGAATAATTTTCACGAAAGAACCTGTTTTTTACATCTTCTCCAAGTTCTGAAAAACTTTTTTTGGGTGGATAAGCTTTTTTTCCCATTTCAATTTGTATTAATTTTTATTTGTATTTTATAATCAACTTATTTCATCAATAACTCAGCCCATCTTGACGCTACTAAATAGACATCCGGGTTTTTAGTTTTCTGATTTAGATATCTAAATAATAATGCCTGTTCATACTCATTTAAAATAGTTTTCACTTCATCCAAATTGGATTTTTGTATATTACGTCTTAAAAAGTATTTTAGTCTCCATACTTTTGGCAAGTCATTCTTTATTGGATAAATACTTCTGAAAATCATCAATAAACTTTTCGACTCTTTTTTATTTTCTATTAGATCAGATAAAGTTTCACTAAGATTTTGCGCTATTTCAAATTCATTCCAAGTTAGAGTTTTCCCAAATATAGTTACACTATTCTTCCCTTCAACCATTTTACTTTTAGATAAAGAGCTTTCAGCCTCTTCAGACACCTGTAACAAGGGATAATGAGGAGTAAAGACCACTATTCCCGCTGAAAAGGTAATTGGCTCTTTTGGTAAGGATAAAATTTCCTTTTTGATTTTTTCTTGAAATGTTGAAAATTCCTTACGTAACTGAACTGCTAAATCAAAAATATGATTCCAACTCCCAATCATAAAACAATCATCACCACCAGAAAACACCACATAAATATTATCTTCCATTTTTAAATTACGAATCAAATCTAAAAGTTTAGAATCAAAAAAGTCTTTTATAGCTTGTGATAATTTTTGATAATTTGCTTTGGATAATCCCATAAAAAGCGAACCTAAATTATCTACGTCAAGTTTAATAGCTGCAAGTTTTTTATCACCAACTGCATTTTCGGCAATCCAGCTAAAGTCACCTCTAGGAACTTGTCCATTAATGCCTTTAATCTCATTAATATTAAAGTCAGGTACAGAAATAGGTGCAGCATCAATTAAATCATAACTAATTGGTCGTTGCATTTTTTTCTTCTGCACAGTTCGATTTATTTCTTTAAGTAAATATCCTATTTCTTCATTGCTCTTTTCCACAAAGGATATATAAGGAAAAATATCACTTTCTAAATAAAGATTTTGGATACTTTCAATTTTGTTTTCAATTTCCTTTTTGCTCTTCTGAGTTGATATATCCAAATAAAAGTTTCCTCCTCCATTGTAAAGTTCTTCTATTTCTTCTCCTTTGAAAAAATCATTAAGTTCATATAAACAAAATTTGGAAATATCTTCAACATAAATCGAGCGACTTTTAAGTGCTCTTGCTGCTCCTTTACTTGGCACATTAAAAATAAAGGATTGAATTCCCGAAATATCACACTTTAAAAATATTTCTAAATTATTTTCCATAAGCATCTATGATTTAATTGTTATTATTATTTTGTTTTTCTTTTTTTCTTGTTACTATGCCATAGCCTATGCTCGCACCTTTTCCTAAA
>CAYFTB010000182.1:0-4712 GCA_964345875.1 uncultured Proteiniphilum sp. | reverse complement strand
AAGTTGTAACTAAAACTAGTCACGCAATAAATTCTTTGACTTTAACTGTTATTTATAATTATATCTTTTGTTGTCAATTAGCTTTTTAAAGGGATATATCTATAACGTAAACACTTCGTACTCATATTTAATGATTTAAATATATTTCGTAACTTTGCACTGCAATATATAATGAATAGGAAAATGAGGCGAGCAATTTCATTTATAGGAGCGGGCAAAGTTGGAACTGCCTTGGGGCTATATTTCAAAGATAAAAATTTTGAGATTGTAGGCTACTTGAGTAGAAATGAGTCAAGCTCCATAATGGCCGCATCATTAACTGGATCTAGATCATATACCATTCAAGAAGATCTAATAAACAAAAGTAATATTGTGTGGATTACAACACCCGACGACCAAATTGAGGGTGTTGCTAAGCAGATTGCTAGCTTAAATATCAATAATAAAGAGGAAAAGCTTTTTATTCATGCAAGTGGTGTACACACTACTGATGTGCTAAATGATTTAAGAAGTGCTGGGTTACATGTTGCTGCAGCTCATCCACTATTGGCATTCAGCAATCCAATTGATTCTGCAGAAGCATTGAAAAAGGGATCATGGTTTGCTGTGGAAGAATATGAAATAAAAATAAGCAAGCTGTTAAATCTTTGTGGAAATCTAACTTTCAGTATAGATAAGGATAAAAAAGCATTATACCATGCTGCGGCATGCGTTATGTCTAACTATGCGGTAACGCTGGCAAATGTTGCACAGAGAATGTTTACTAAAGCAGGATTGCCCGAAATGTCTGTCCCAAGTGCAACAATGCCTTTGGTGGAGAGTGTAATCCACAACCTGATGGATAAAAAACCGACGGAGGCATTAACAGGTCCCATAAAGAGGGGAGACGCTGCAACAGTAAAGTTGCATATAGATACTATAAGTAAATTGATGCCCGAAGTACTGGAATTTTATAAGTACATGGGCAAAGAAACAATGACAATGATAAACGATTATAAAATCAAAGAAATATTAGAATAAGAATTTTAGGTTATGAACAAAAAATTTACGGTTAAGTCTTTTCAGGAAGCAAAAGATAATAATCAAAAAATAACAATGCTCACTGCCTACGACTACTCGATGGCAAAGATAGTGGACGAGGCAGGAGTGGATGCCATTTTGATTGGTGACTCGCTTGGAATGGTGTTTCAGGGATTAGACTCAACATTGCCCGTAACAGTTGATGACATTATCTATCACACCCGTGCAGTGGTAAGAGGTACGAAACGTGCACTTATCGTTTCAGATATGCCTTTCATGTCATATCATGTGTCGGTAGAGGATGCTGTGCGTAATGCTGGCAGGCTAGTTAAAGAAGGCGGTGCACATGCTGTAAAACTAGAAGGTGGCACCAAATATACAGACGTTATTGAGGCTATTGTAAATGCACAAATTCCAGTGATGGGACATATTGGATTGACACCTCAATCAATAAATGCCTTCGGTGGTTTTAAAGTGCAGGGCAAGGACGAGGCTGCTGCTCGTCAAATTATTGAAGATGCTAAAGCTATTGAAAAAGCCGGCGTGTTTGCAATCACTTTGGAGGGAATTCCAGCTAAGCTTGCAAAACTGATAACAGAAGCAGTTAATGTGCCAACGATAGGAATTGGAGCTAGCAAGGATTGCGATGGGCAGGTATTGGTTATTAATGATATGCTAGGAATGTTTAGCGACTTTGTTCCCAAGTTCGTCAAGCAATATGCAAAACTAAATGTTAATATCAACACAGCTTTAAAGTCGTATATTGAAGAAGTGGCAAACGGCAAGTTTCCCGCTGATGAACACACTTTTGCGATAGATTCTGAAGTTTTAGACAAGCTATACTAACTTACAATGATTATAGAGACAATTAAAGAGTTGCAATCTATTCTCAACTCATATAGAAAAGAGGGAAAAGCAATTGGCATAGTACCTACGATGGGTTTTTTGCACGAAGGACATCTTTCTCTTATTCGCCAAGCCAAGGCAGATAATGACGTGGTGGTGGTGAGTGACTTTGTTAATCCAACACAGTTTGCTCCCAACGAAGATTTTGATTCATATCCACGAAACATCAAGCGTGATGAAGAGCTAGCTGTAAGTGCTGGTGCTGATATAATTTTTTATCCATCAGTAAACGAGATGTACCCCAAAGGTAGCTCCACATTTGTGGAGGTGGAAGGAGGAATAACTAAGGTGTTGTGTGGGGCTTCACGGCCATCGCACTTCAGAGGTGTTACCACTGTGGTAACAATGCTATTCAACATTGTAGGTGCTGACAAAGCATATTTTGGGCAAAAAGATGCTCAACAGGTTGCTGTGCTGATGAAAATGGTTCATGATTTGCACATGAATATCGAACTGATTGTTTGCCCAATTGTTAGAGAAGAAGATGGATTGGCAATGAGTTCTCGAAATACTTATCTTTCTGCAGTGGAGAGAAAACAGTCGCTAATTTTGAATCAGGCATTGACTGTGGCTCGAATTGCTTTTGATGGTGGTGAGTATAATACAGAGAGATTGATTGAGATTATCACAAATAAAATAAACGAGATGCCACTTGCTGATATCGATTATGTGAGCGTGTATGACTATCCCACACTTGAGGTTATCAACAATATTGACAAAAAGGCGCTTGCAGCTGTGGCTGTGAGATTTGGCAAGACAAGATTAATAGACAACATTATTTTAGAAAAAAAGTAGAAATTATGCAGCTATCAATGCTAAAAACAAAGCTTCATAGGGCTACCGTTACTGAAGCTAATTTAAACTATACAGGCAGTATCACTATTGACAAGTCGCTACTTAACGAGGCTGGTCTCCTTGTTTGGGAGAAAGTTCATATAGTAAACATCAACAATGGTGCTAGATTTGAAACATATGTGATTGAAGGCGAAGAAGACAGTGGTACAATTTGTCTAAATGGTGCTGCAGCACGATTGGTCCAACCTGGAGATCAAATTATAATAATGGCATATGTGCATATGTCGCCAGAGGAAGCAAAAGAGCACAAACCTTTAGTGTTTATCTTGGATAAGGACAACAAGATTGATAATCAGATAATTGGGACTACTACCTATAAGTAAACAAAAACTAAAGTCATCAACAACAAATATGTATAACATAGCAATTACGGCTGGGGGAACATCGGAGAATGTGGACGGTGTAAGAAAACTTACAAACGTCAGCACGGGTTCTCTTGGCTGGAACTGCCTTGAATCTGTTCTCAATTACTTCCAATCAAAAGGAGAACGCAACTTCAGAGTTTTTTATATACTTACGCAAAATGCTGTCAGAAAAGATCTAACTGAAGAGCAAAGCCAAAAGGTGGAGTTTATTAATGTGTCAGATGCAGAGAGTGTATATAACTCAGTAAACAAATTGACCAAAGATGTAAGAATAACACACTTCATTCACTCGATGGCAATTTCAGATTTCACATTTTCATATGCTGTTAGTATAGATAAACTAACTGAAGAACTAGCTGATTATTTTGCTGATGGAAAAAATATTAGCACCCAAGGTATTAAAGAGATTATCACACTTCCTGAAAGCAGATATGGAGAAGGAGAGAAGATACCATCATCGCAATCTATGCTTATGGGCTTGAAAACAACAAAAAAGGTTATTTCATTGATTAAAGAGAATAATCCTGTAACTGTGCTTGTAGGATTTAAGCTGTTGAGAAATGTGAGTGAAGAGAATTTGGTGGATGTAGCAACCAGATTGCAAGATAAAAATAGTTGTGACTTTGTGTTTGCTAATGAACTTGACAACATAGTTGGCGACAATCATACTGGGTTATTGATAAAAGACAATAACATTGTGGCTCGCCCAAAGGGCAAAAGGCAGATTGCTGATACTATTGTTGAATATATGCTTAACAACAAATAAAAACCGTATTACATCAAAATGAAAAATATTCTTATAGGAGTCACGGGTAGTATTGCTTGCTATAAATCTCTTGAAATTGTGAATCAATTGAAAAAAGATGGATATAACGTTACGGTAGTGATGACTAGATCGGCGCAGCAATTTGTAGGACCTTTATCATTCGAAACCATGTCCAGAAATCCTGTTGTAACTGAGATGTTTAGCGAGGATGGACATGAAAAAGTAGAACATATAGAGTTGGCAAAACAGGCCGACCTATTTGTGATTGCACCTGCCAGTGCAAACATTATTGGCAAAATAGCAAACGGAATTGCAGATGATATGATTTCAACAATTGCCATGGCGGTGACTTGTCCAACTCTTATATTCCCAGCAATGAATACAAATATGCTACGAAATGCTATCGTGCAAGATAATATTGCCAAGCTTAATAGATTTGGATATAACGTGTATGGAACAGGAAGTGGTGAGCTTGCTTGTGGCGACATTGGTGATGGCAAACTTTTGCCATGGGAGAATATAGCGGAAATAATAAAAGAGTTCAAATAATCTATTTATATACAAGTCACTATGAACCTAAAATATGTCATCATAGTTTTTGCTATCATAGTCAGCACATTTAGTATTAGGAGTAATGAACCTGTAAGTTTGAGGTTTAATAACAAAGGTGAATTTAAAATAGCACAATTCACTGATTTACATTGGGACAATAATTCTCCTAAGTGTTCCCAAACAACAGATTTGATTAATAACATTTTATCAACTGAGAAACCTGACTTGGCAATACTAACTGGAGACGT
>CAYFTB010000181.1:0-4731 GCA_964345875.1 uncultured Proteiniphilum sp. | reverse complement strand
TTGTGCAAATGCTAAACCTGTTAACAATACACTAAACATCAGTGCTAAACTAATTTTTTTCATTATTGTAATCATTTTTATTGTCGTATCATTTTCGTTATACTTGAGATACAAAAGTAACAAAATAGTTTACTTCATGTTCATTATTTAACATTTATTCTTATGCCACCTGTATGAGAGGTAAATTCGGGTGCATACATTGATTGTATGGTAGTTATACCATTAGAGTACTCTCCTTTTCTATTTACTACAACCTGATATTCAAATACATATGTACCACGAGGGAGAAGATCGAAGAAATAGTTTGTTGAAGCATCTTTTGGCGATTGATAATATACCACACCACCATTCCACTTAATTCCTGAAACTTGATCAACTGGTTCAAAGCACGAAGCACGCATATCTTTTATATGTACAAACTCCATATCTCTATCAGTACGAACAGTAAGACGAACCACAACTTTATCTCCAATATTAAGTCCGTCCTCATTTTTCATTTTGATAAGCTTTCTCCCATCAGAATCTGTTTGCTCAACAAACAACTCTTTCTTAACATCCAAAGATGCATCGTTGCCTGTTATTTTATCTAAATCCTCAAAGTATTGGAGATACAAAGCACCCCACGCAGGAGTATTGCCACGTTGCGAAACTTCCACATTTCCCAGCTCTGGTTTTATCTCCTCTTTACTCCAACTCTCTTTAAAGTAGCCAGTACCTAAATCTTTATTTTCTGGCTCAACAATCTTTCCGCCCATAGTTATTTTAGTTTCACCATCATAAGAAAACCAATCATTACCAGTACTCAATAACGAATACACAGCATCTATTGTGGCATGAGTTGACTCCCACTGCTGAGTTTGTTTTTGTTTTAATAGCCAACGCTTCATGTTATCCATTTCTTCAGCATCTGCTCCTATTTCTTTAAAAGCCTCCATAATAAAGGTATGAACCGACACAGATGATTGCGACATAAACACACTTGCGCGATTATTTGCCCAATACATACCCATCTCATCATTAACGGTGGCATGCTCACGAAATGATTTCATTATACCATTTACGACATTACTATTTCCTTGTTTGCTCAGAATAATTGCGATGAGAGAACGCTCATAAAGTCCAAATCCAGTCCAATGCTTAGTAATAATAGAATTATAGAAATCTATCATATCAGATAGTTTATCACTCACATCATATTCAGAATATAGATTGCGGACATAAATATACTCCAAGTCCACAATACTGATTGACTTGCTTTTATTCCACAATTTGTTATTTTTCTTCATCCTTTCAAATCTATCTAATGCTTCATTGTCAATAAATTTAATAGCAGAAGATGTCATTTCATCAACTCCTTGTTCGTTCTCAACACCTAATTGCGACAACTGATTAAATCCATAAAGAATATACTGAGTAATACCTACGCTTGGTCTAAAGCCTTTAAACCAACTCCAACCTCCTTCATATGTTTGTAACTTCTTGAGTTGCTCTATCGATTTATTGGTAATATTATTACTGCGATTCAGATCAAATAAAAGAGATAACCTTTGTTTCTGTTCAGTTTCATCATTAGCTTCTATCACCCATGGGGTTTCTTCAAGTAGTATATTTTTCAACTCCTGATTCTTTTCAAGATTTGAAATCAAAGTCTCAGTCGTTCCTCCCTGCTTTTTCCAAGCATTCACCATTGCACTTACCTTCGGATATGCCTCACCAATGTGAGCACCAAGCTTATTAGCATAATAAGCAGCAAACCACGAAATGGAATTGTCATTATCTGGAGTACTCAATACTGGTAATGCTTGCACTGCATACCATGCAGGATTAGTTGTAAATTCAAGTGTCAAACGATAATCTTGACGAGAGTCAGAGCGATTGTTTACCAACCTATCAAACACAAATGATTTGTCCTGATCTCTGTTTACATCCATCCTCATAGATTCTGTCACTAACATTCTGTTTGGAAGTACAGCCAAAGTATGTTGCTCACCATCACTAAAGTTATCAGTCTTAGCTACAATACGAACACCAAGTAAATCAATATCCTCTGGAATATCAAACAGCCATGAAGCATCTGTTGATTTATCTTGATCGATTACAAATTCTTTTTCATGATCATCAATCATCGATAGTTCAATCACCTCATCAGTTACAGGATTGAAGAACTCTATTGAAACCACACCATTGATAGCACCATCCGAAAGATTAGAAATTTTAGTACTGATTGAAGTTTTGTCACCATGACGAACAAAACGCGGCAAATTAGGTGTAATCATCAATTCTTTTTGTGACATTGTCACAGCTTCTGCACTACCAGTATTTAGGTTTCTATCATGTGCCAACAAACGAAATCTCCACTTGGTATTGGTATCAGGAACGGTAAATGATATTTGAGTTTCACCTTTTTCATTAGTTACCAATTGAGGGAAGAAGAAAGCTGTTTCAGCAAAATTACTACGAATATTCTCCATTGTAATTTGATCAGAGTCAACCTCAGCAACTTCTACAATATCCATCACTTCCTCCTCAGCCAAAATACCATATGATTCAGCAATTACTGCACTTGGGACTTTTCCAACCGACATTTCATCATATGCTAGTACATTTACTCCTTGCGCGGGTGGAGAGGGGCTTACACTTCGCTTTAGTGCTGAGCCATATCGAGTCAATATTCGTGATGAGCCCCAAGACAGAGCAAAGCCATACCAACTAAAGATATCAAACTCAAAATTATTATACTCTTTAAACTTATATTTCGAATTTCCCATTATCTGCTGAGTCAAATCAGAGCCATCCGAATTAAGTGTAACTCTAGACCAATAGTTATTTATCCTATTAGGGTTAAAAGTCCAAGCAGGGGTTTGATATATCTTGTCAAGTGATAAATCATACATTGATGCCAACACCTCAGCAATTGTCGGATTGCCCTTACTGTCTTTTATAGATATTCTCCACTCTTCCTTAGATCCAGGTCTTATTTTATCTCTGAAAACGTCAAGAGTAATGTCAAGTTCTTTCTTTTCTTCCTCAATAGTTATATTTATGTTGTGTGAATAGAACTTTTCATCTTTCACATAATTCAACATCAGCGTGACACCATTCTTGTAAATATCCTTATACGGAAATGTGAAGATTCGATTCTCATTATTCAGCTCAATCCATTTGCGATCCAATAAATTATTTTCTTGCCACAACTCATACAGCACACTCACCTTTTCAGAAACACCAAATATGACTTCACCCGATTTTGATTTACTAAAAGTACTATTCTTAATTACCAACCAATCATTTGTTTTGATAGGTGGCTTCTTATCAGAGTAAGAATATAGAATAACATCACTTTCAGCAGTTACCTCTCTATTCTGATCATCCTTAGATTGAAGTTTGATGCGGTATTTACCCGAAGTGAGTTTCAATAGTTCCTCCTTAAGTCCCTTTTGTTCGCCCACTTTAAAAGTACCCTCATCAACCTGTTTATTAATCGAATCATTATCCAATAAAGAATATATCTGATACATACCTTTTGCCTCAATCTTTTCACCATCAAGATTAGTAGCAGTAATCATAATCTTGTCATCACTACTTTTCTCAAGCTTATCTTTAATGTCTAATGATAGTATCATCGACACATCACCAACTACTACAGTATATTCCGATGATTGAGTTTCGCCATTAACATCAGTAACACTTGCTTCAATTGTAAATGTATAAATTTGACGTGATGAAATTCCCTTGTCTGCCTTTTCAGGAGTAAACGTTATTTCAAAATATCCATCATTATTTGTTGTTATTAATCCTTCATCAAAATGTTCTGGCGAAGATCCACCCCAAATTCTCCAAAAAGATTGCTGCCGAGTGATTCTATACTTCACTGCAGCATCTTGCAGTTTAATTCCGGAAAAGCTCTCTGCCTTTCCTCTTAAGGTAACCTCTTCTCCAAATCTGTATGTCTTGGCAATTTTATCAAATTGAATATCAAATGTAGGTCGTTTATACTCCTCCACCCTAAAGTAAACACTGCCATAAGAGCTTCTAATTGTGAAACCACCATTAAGCGCATCTGTAGGTAACACGAACTCACCCGATACCGATCCAAATTCATTTACTGAAAGTGTTTGTTTAGTAACCTCTCTTCCATTAGTGTCACGCAATTCAAAGTCAATATTTTTGTTTGTAACCAACTTTGTTTCTTTACCATCAGTTGACGTTGCAATTGCCTTGAAGTAAACTGTTTGACCTGGACGATAAATCCCTCTGTCGGTAAATATTTCAACAACATCTCTACTTCTTGTATTGTCATCCGCTCTAAAATCAAAAGAGGATGGAAGTCTAACTAGTTCCGAACCCTTGTCACCTCCCATGGTGGCATTATAAAACACATCATAATTGGGAATATTCTTTTTGTATTTTGCTAAGCCTATACTATTCGTAGAAATAGTTTCAACCTTTTGGAGCTTAGAAGTTGTCCAATTGCCTGGTAACTTGTATATATCCACTTTAGCACCTTCAACAGGCTGTCCAGTAGTGCGATTTACAACAAAGAATTCATATTCATCCTTCCCAGCTGAACGAGAAAATACTGTAAGATCTGAAACACTAAAAATGAAGTCGCGAACATACTGCTCACTAACTTTATTCTTATCATCAATTATCAATAAATATATTCCCGGCTCGTTAATATCAATATCAAATTGATGTTCATTAAACTGATACTCATTTTCTGGAGTTAAG
>CAYFTB010000180.1:0-4751 GCA_964345875.1 uncultured Proteiniphilum sp. | reverse complement strand
GAAGATGATGTTCTTGATTTATTGCCATAACCACTATCATCATCTTTAGGCAATGTAACCTTACATCTGTAATTGACATACATATCAAAGTTTGACCCAGAAATGACTTCCATAAAGTTGCCATCAACTAATACAAACTTTTTATCTTGAATAAAAACAGTATCAACTTTCTCTATTGTTCCATCGGATAGGGCAAGTTTATTGCCTTTATCTATATAAACAACTTGTTCACTTGCAGAATTATAGTTTAGTAATGATGCAACTTTGGTGCCATCTTTCATTAAAATAACTCCATCTTTAAATTCAGGAAATACATAATGAGATATAAGCGAGAGATTTTGAGGGTATAAACACAATGCAGAAATTACAAATAAAAATATTATAGATAAGCCTCTTTTCATTGCTAGTTGATTTTTTGATAAAAAAAGAGCACCTCAGAGGTGCTCTTTAAAATTGTGAATCATTACCAACCTGGATTCTGTTGATTTTTAATATTTATATTTGTTGTCAATTCATTATATGGAATTGGCCAAATCCATCGATAACTATTCATATCTACCTTTAAATCAAATGGAGACATATTCGATAAATAATTAGTATCAACAGTTTCAGTTGAATTCTCTGATATAGGGTCATTTGATATCTGTGGATTCATTCTATTCATTCCATCCCCCCATCTTCTTAAATCCCAAAAGCGCTCCCCTTCGAATGCAAGCTCTCTAGTTCTTTCTTCTTTTATTGCTTCTAGCAAAGAAACTCCTTCAGCAGCTTTTAAACCTCTAGATTGTCTAAAGTCATTAAGATACTTAACGGCCTTAGATGAGTTTGCATCTCCTAACATATATGCGCTTTCTGCAGCAATCATATAGATTTCTCCCATTCTAAATAACTTAGGGGCAATAATATATCTAGGGACATTCTCGTCATAAGCTGGATTACCTTTATACTTAGATATTACATATAAATCTTTAATTTCAAAGCTTTGAATCTTGACAAGCTCTGCTTTTTCAAAATATACATCCTTTCTTAAGTCATTGTCATCATAAAGGTCTATAATAGTCTGACTAGGAAACCAGTCAGGATTATTTGCTTTTAAAGAACTGTTATATCCATAGTAACCTATCGTTCTAGGCTCTTCATCAGTTTTTTTGATATATAACTGTACAATATCTTCCGATGATTTATCTGCTCTCCACATATCCTTGAAGCTATCAGATGTTGGGTTTACTAAAGGATAAGTGCCACTAGATATTAATTTTTCAGATGCAGCAAGAGCTGTAGTCCAATCCTTTTTATATAACGCTACTTTTGCTTCAAGAGCATAAGCAGCATCAACTGTTAGAACAGTTGACATTGGCTTATTTGTTCTTGAAGTTAATAACTTTTTAGCTTCTGCGATATCCTTAGCTATTTGATCAAAAACCTGAGCATTTGTTGCTCGCGAAGGTAATTCATTAATATCATACTTTAATATTAGAGGTACACATAAATCTGTGTCAGCAGATGCTTTATTATAAATAGTGCCATATCTTAATGCCAATTGATAGTAATAAAATGCTCTAAGTAAATGGGCATCTCCTTGATATGTATCTAGTTTCAAGACTTCTTTTTCATCTTCAAGTACTAGTAGCTCTGAAAGTTCTAAAAATTCATTTATGTTTTTCAATGCTACATAATAACTATGCCAAATATCTTTTACATCATAATCACTAGAAGATAGTGCGGTCCAGTTATACCAACCACCTCCTCTATTCCCAAAGTCGGCTGAAGCAAACAAATAGTCCGCTTGATAATCTTGTTGAGTAGCATAAAACCCTCCAACTCGGTTTCTAAGCTGCGTCATAAAACCAGTATCCCATTTTTCGGCATCACTAATAGATTCTAGTGAATTTTCGCGAGGAATTGCATTATATGGTTCTCTAGTTAAATCACAAGAATTTAACGTCAATATTGCAGCAAATATTACTAATAATGTTTTAATTGTCTTATTCATAATAATTATTTTAATAATTAGAAATTAAGCTCAAAACCAACTATAAATTGTTTTGAGTTAGGATATGCACCTAAAGTCAAGTTTGAGTCAATCTCTGGATCTGTTCCTGTAAAGTTTGTAAATGTAAGTACGTTCCTACCCGTTACGTAAACTTTTGCTCCTGTAATGATTTTATGATTGAATAATTTTTTTGGTAAATTATAACCAATAGATAAGTTCTTCAATCTCATAAATGAAGCATCTTGGATCATTCTAGAGTCAAACTCAGTTAGTAATGGTCTAACATTATTTATATATTCAAGACTTGGGAACTCTGCATTATCTCCTGGTTCTTTCCAATAATTCATCACATTCTTAGACTGATTAAATCCTGCAAAGTTAATTGGGTTCTCGAAGAAATACCTGTCATTAGAAATCATATTCTTGCCAAGTGCAAACGAGAAGTCAGCTTGCAGGTAAAAACCTTTAAAGTCTCCAGAAATTCCAAATCCTCCAACCATTGGAGTATTTCTTCTGATTCCAGTATTTTGTTCTAAAGTATCATTAAATGTACTCGTTACTTCTCCTTTAGTTGTTTCTGCAATATTCTCTCCTGGTAGGTACCACTCAGGATAACCTGTCTGTGGGTTTATTTGCTTAAAAATAGGATAAACAAAGTTTACTGGTTCGCCTACAATATATCCGAAGCCGTAGCCTGGTAGAATCCAACTATCTCTATCTTGGAATAGCTCAATTACTTTATCTTTATTGTAGTTGAAGTTAATATATGCTGTCAGACCTGCATCTCTTCTTTTGATAATGTCAAAATCAAAATGAATATCCACACCTTGATTAAGATATTTACCTACGTTTTTGGTAACAGATGCAAAACCTAAGCCATCTTGAGGAACACCTGAAGTCAAAGGTAATGGAACATCCATCAACATATCTGAAGTTAGACGATGATAATACTCAACATTCATATTCATGAAGTTAAACAATCTAGCATCAACACCTACACTAGTTTTTCTTTGCTTCTCCCAACCTAAGTCATCATTTCCTGGACTAGTTAGCCCCCAACCTGGTTGTTGATTATACTGTCCACTTTGTCCTGCAAGCGCATATGAGTTATAGTTACCAATGTCAGCATTACCTTGAGTACCAATACTAAATTTAATATCAAGATCGTCAATCCAATTTACATCTTGAAGGAAGTTCTCCTTTTTAGCTTTCCACATTAAACCAGTTGACCAAAACATACCATTCCTTTTGTTCTTACCAAAACGTGATGAAGCATCATTACGTGCAACTAAATCAATAAAATACTTCTCACCATAATCATACGAAAGTTGGCCAAAATATGATAAGAATGCATATTCTGATTTTGCTTCATCAACAGTCCTATTAGTACCATTTGGCAATAACATCAAACGATCATCTTGCATCCCAGATGCATTAGCTCTAAAGTAATGATAATTATAATCAATAAACTCATGTCCAGCTAAGATTGTTAGGTCATTATTATCATCTATATCGAAATTATACTGAGCTGTGTTAGTGATAGTCAGTGTCGTTCTCCTAGAAAAATCTTTAGTGCCAAATCCATTATTTGGTGCACCAATATGTGAAGCTAATCTATATCTATCATAAAAATAATCACCAACTTCTAGACCAGCCTGAGAGCGTAAATCTAATCCTTCAATTGGATTTATTAGAATATTCCCAGATACATTGTAATATAAAGTCTTTTGATGCGATTTTTGATGCTTTGTGAAATACTTTGGCGTTACTCTATTCCATCCTGGAATAATTTCCTCATAATCTTTACCTGTCTCTGGGTCAATGTGAGTATAGAATGGAGGTGCTAAGAAAGCAAGACCACCACCTGAGGTATTATTTCTTTCATATGGGCTAACATTTGCATTATCATAAGCGATACTAGTGTTTAACCCTAATCTCATTATACGATTAAGCTGAGAATTAAGATTAGATCTCAAATTATACTTACTATAACTTGTACCTTCTCTCATACCTTCTTGGCTAAATGCACCTGCTGAAACATAGTAATTTGTACGACCCGCACCGCCTGAGATAGAAACATCACCCTGATAAGTTGGAACACCAGATCTCAAATAGTATTTATACCACTGGGTATCATTCATACCATATTGCTCTTTAATGCTATTTATAGTTCCGTCAGAATAAATTCCGAATTCACTAGACATTTTCAAGAATTCTTCTGTATTCATGAATTGCTTGTAATAATCAGTATTTGCTAAGCTAGAAGTACCATATTGACCTCTTACAGTAATTTGAGCACGCTCTTGCACCTTACCACGCTTAGTAGTAATATATACAACGCCATTTGCAGCTCTCGCACCATAAATAGAAGTTGCAGCAGCATCTTTTAAAATTTGAATGCTCTCAAAGTCATTTGGGTTAGCACTCATAATTGTTGATGTAGCAACAGGAATTCCATCCAATATATATAATGGTGCAGAACCAGCTCCTAAAGAACCTACTCCATGAAGTTTCATCGAAGAGAACTGAGATGGCTCTCCTGATGAAGTAAATACCTGAAGACCTGCAACCTTACCTTGAAGTGCATCCATTGGATTAGCTGTTGGTTTTTCTTCAATTTCTTTAGAACTTACTTTTACTACTGAAGCTGTTGTTGCTGAAATTTTACGTTGCATATATCCAACAACTACAACATCATCCAACAGTTCAGAATCAGTTTGCAATTCCACTCTAACATTAGCACTCACCGGTACTTCTT
>CAYFTB010000179.1:4128-4757 GCA_964345875.1 uncultured Proteiniphilum sp. | reverse complement strand
AGAAAAAAAGTCTATCTGACAGATTCCAATATTATTCTTGAAGATTATCGAAAGGAAAAGGAGAAAATTGAAGAATACAATGGAAGACAACTTCTTGAAATGCTTCAAAATGCTGATGATGAAGCAATAACTGACAAAGAAAAAACCTGCTTTATTAAACTTACAGAAAACCAACTTACAATTGCTAACAATGGACGAAAATTTTCTGAAGGTGGTATAGAATCATTGATGTATAGCAATATTAGCCCAAAAGTACTAGAACAAAATAAGGTTGGACAAAAAGGACTCGGCTTCCGGTCTATTTTAAGTTGGGCAAATAAGATTTCAATTAAAAGTTATGATTTTGCCGTTGAATTTTCTGAAGCGAATGCAAAAGAATTTCTAAAAAATCTTATAAAAGAAAAGCCGGAAATAGAATCTCAACTTAATGAAAAAGAAAAAAACGAAGAGTTTCCTATTGCAACACTGAGATGTCCAAAAATAATAGAAAACATACCTCAAAATTTAAATATATATGATACCTACGTTGTTATTGACCTTAAAGAGAAACAAACAAAAGAAGTTCAAGAGCAAATAAATAATGAAATCAACAAAGAAGTTTTACTCTTTCTAAATAACCTTGAAAAGAT
>CAYFTB010000179.1:2430-4118 GCA_964345875.1 uncultured Proteiniphilum sp. | reverse complement strand
CAGTTGAAAAGGTATGGAATTTAAAGTCAAAAAAAGGTGAGCACAAAAATAAGAACTATGAATTAAAAATTGTCTGGAATGATAACCTTGATGATAAAATCGGCAGATTATATTCTTATTTTAAAACAAATGTAAAATTTCCTTTCCCTGCATTAATTCACGGCACATTTGATTTAACCTCTGACCGTAATCATTTTACACCAAAAAGTGAATATAATACTTTTTTGATTGATGAATTAATCCAATTGCTCATTGACACAGCATTAGAAATTTCGAATAGCGAAATTTCATATAAACCTTTGAAGTTATTGAGCATTCAGGGAAAGGAAAATTTTGATACTTTCTTTGATGACAATGGGTTTTCAGAAAAACTTAAAAATAAAATTAGAGAAAACAAAGTCTATCCAACAATATCGAAAGAGTATGTTTCTTATAATTCAGAACCTGTATATTATAAACACAATTACGCAGAGATTTTACCTGCAAGCAAGTTTTCAAATCTCCTTTTATTTACTAATGATGAGTATGTAAAAGAAACTATTAACTGGGTTGGTTACTATACTTATAAAATCGAGTACTTCTTCAACACAATTTCAGAAATATCAAAAGGTTTAGATTATTACAAACGAGCAAAATTAATTTCATATTTAACTTCTGATTTTAGCAGCACTGAAATTTCTAAAAAAGAACTTCCAAATATCTTCATTGACCAGGACAATCAAATTATTGACTCTGATTCAGAGATATTCTTACCCCCAAGCGGTGTAAGAATAGAAATACCTATAAAACTAAATCTTAAGATTATAAACTCTGACCTTTTTACGCAATTAAAAAAAATATTTGGTTCTGAAAATGCAGAAGTGATTGAAGACAGATTGAAATTATTCGGAATAAAAGTATATCGTTTTGGTGAAATTTTTAGAAGAATTGTATCAGACTTTAACAATAATACGGACAAAACGAAAAGTAAAAGAGAATCAATCAAATATTTATTATCTAACCTTTATGATTTATACATTCTGAATAAGGATAAAGAAAGTATTGATATTAACATTCCTTCAAATATTTCAATTCCCATTTTGAATAAAAATAATGGAGAAACAAAGGTCAGTAATGTTTACTTGGGGAAAGATTATGAGAACAGGCTATGTGAAATTCTTTATGAATATGACAAAAGTAAATTAGTCGGAAGCCCAAAAATTTTAGGACTTGACGAAAAAGAAAATATTACTGAATTCCTAAAATGGCTGGGAGTTGCAACATACCCTAGAAAAAAAATAATTACAGCCGAAAATGAATATGGGCAATATGCCATCAAGCAATTCCCTTATAAAGAGAAAAATATTTATGGCTATGATGCGACACTAACCTCTTTTAGAAAGTTAGAGCAAAAAGGGTATTGGATAAATGAAATTAAAGTTGAAACAATTGAAGATTTAGAAAGCATTTTAAAAAATAATTCTAATGAAAGCATTTTATATTGGTTCAATATTGACAATAGGATAACAGAAATAGCAGAAACTAATCCAAATTGTCAAATTAAATTCTCAATTACAAGTAAGCAATACTATGCTTACATTAGAAGTGGAGATTTACAGTCATATTTATTGTGGAAAATCAAAAACACAAATTGGATTGAAACTGAAACTGAAAAAGTTGACACACAGATCAAACAGTTAACGCAACAA
>CAYFTB010000179.1:0-2420 GCA_964345875.1 uncultured Proteiniphilum sp. | reverse complement strand
TCAAAACCAACAGATTGTTGTATTTCAAAGACTATTACAAAAGATTTTTCCCCTTTTATCGAAATCCCAAAAATTAAGTATGATAGCCAATTATTCAAAGACACAAAATTATCAAAAGATGACATTGATTATTTTCTTTTAAAAGTAGGGGTAAATAAGGAAATCAGTGATTTTTCTACCGATACAATTTTTTCAATGTTACTAAATTTACACAACATTGATAAGGAAAAAATCGATAAAAACTCTAATAAGTATCAATCTTTTATTGATGATGGCTTAGTGTATTGTAGAAAGAATGGTATATATTCTTATGAACCTACAAAAAGCGTCTATTATGTTGAAGATAAAACATTTGGAGAAGACATAATAAACCAATTCTACACTATTGATATTGACAGAAGAAAAGGAGCAAGAAAAATTACATCTCTTTTTGGAGTTACTCCTTTGGAGAATTTGAAATTCATCTTGAACTCAAATCCATTACAACACAACCTGAACGACCTGTTTCAAAAGGAAATAGATATTTTAAAACCTTATTTCTATGCCTTCCGATTATTAAAAGATACTGATGGAAAAGAACTGAACTGGATAAAAAACAGCAGAATTACTCTATGCACCCAAATAAATCCAAAATATAATCACGATGGTGAATTAAAAGACTTTGCATTAAATCCATATGAGTTTATTTACATTGAAAATAAGAATGAAGTTTTTTTACTTATTGATGATGGTGATAAATATAAATCAATTTCTGATTTTCAATCTGATTATAAATTTTCCGATTCAATTGCGGAAATATACAGCAGTATTTTAAAAGTTGATTTACATCGTGTTTCATTTTCAAGGTTGTTTGAAGCAAACACAGAAAAAAGGAGTCATATTATTAAAACAGAATTAGATGACTTAAATCTTGACAAATTAAAATCTGCCAAACAAAAACTCAATGTTGTTGATGACCCTAAAATTCAATTTTGGTTTTCAATATTATCAACACTTAAAAAAGCCTATGATTACCGTAAATATAGGGATGATGAATTCGTTACTTTAGTTCGTTCACAAATAAATGACAACATAAATGACTTCAAATTTAATTATGCAGATATAAATGACTTATCAAATTTCTCTACAATCATTAACTTGTTTACTGATTTAAATATTGATATTTCTGTCTTTAATAAAAACTCAACAGTTTCATTAAATATTATTCCATATTATGAAGATGGTATTCATCAATTAAGAAATGATTTCCAAAATCATTTCGATATATTGTTGTATCTGAATTTGAGAAATAAAGAATTATCTGAAAAAGAAAAGTACCTTGATTTGCAGTCAAAATTTGAAACATTTAATCAATTCAAACTTGAAAACTCTGTTTCAATAGACATTCAAATGCTTTTCATTGAAACTATAAAAAAGGAATTTCAAGTTGATTTATCCATAGAACAGGAAGCTATTAATCTGATTGAGATTTTCCAAAAAAACAAAAATGAATTAGTTAATCGATTAAAACCATTAAACAAAAGCATTTTAAATGAAATCATTGAAAGCAAAAGCAACCTTAGAAGTCTGATATATTTTGCCGAATATGACAATATTGTCAAAGAGTATAATATTCTGCTTGAAAAAACAGAAGATAAAAAGGAGATACACTTTAATAATAGAACATTAAAAACACAGAAGAATGATTTTGAGGAATTATATCAACTAATTGCAAATCAAGACCCAATCACAAAAATAGAAAAGATAAATACAACAAAACCAGAACTTTCAATTGATGAAGAGAATAAAGACAAATCAAAAGGGACTTCAAAAGGCAGCCCTTCATCATCAGATAAAGAAACATTAGGTTTCATCGGTGAGATTATAGTTTTTGAATCATTAAAAAAGAAGTTCGGAACAGATAATGTTGTATGGGATTCTGGATTTGCTAAAAAAGCAAACATTAATCCCAAAGGTGATGATAATAAACATTACGATATAAAATACAAAAACAAAAATGATAAATGGAACTTCGTTGAGGTAAAAGCAACATCTTCTGATAGATTGGAATTTAAAATATCCAATTTAGAAGTAAATTTCGGCATTGAGAACAAATCGAATTATGAAATTATGATTGTTACAAATGCTTTGGCTGAAAAGAACAATAGAAGAATAAAAAGACTTCCAAATCCTTTCAAATTCGGCAAAGATGAAAGTTTTACTAACAACTCAAAGTTCCTTGTTAAAAATGAAAATTTCACAATAAAACTAAATGAAGAATAAAGCCCAGTGCATAACATCGTATATAAAACATTTGGCAGTCAGTGGTTTATCAAACGGTACAGCTCGTATCAAAAGTCGTGGTAGCCTGACAGGAAAGTTCTTCGAAATGCCAAACGTTTCATATACGTAACCGTTAGCGGTAATGCGCGGGCGACACA
>CAYFTB010000178.1:0-4807 GCA_964345875.1 uncultured Proteiniphilum sp. | reverse complement strand
AGCAATAAATAAGACCTGACACCCTAATAAAAAAATTTGTTTAGTCCACCTAGAAACATAAGCACCAAACAAAAAAATTTGTTTGACTATTTTTACTCTCAAATGTGAAATTAATTAACATTATTGACAACAAATTAGAGTTAATAAAGGATAATAATTAGTTTTTTAAGCTCGCATAGCAAAAAATGGATTGTAATAAAAATATTTACACCTAGCTAAAAGCCCTTTTATCCCTAAAAAAAAAGTTTTTTTAGCCCACAGGAAAATTATCCTCAAAACGAAACCTTCATAATAAACTAACAATCAACACAAAAACTAAAGACAATACAAAAACAGCACTTAATTTAACATTATTAAAGCATTACAAAACACCTCAAATACAAATATTTGTAAATAAAGAGATATGTACTCCTCCTTTTTTAACACTTAGCATTTTGATTGATTACACTCCTGGGATTTCTGATTAAGTATTTAGCTCGGGTATTAATAAACAACATCAAAAAAAGGCGACACTCTATGTAGAATGTCGCCCCAAATAATTATTATCACAATATATTATATTATATTATACTATTCCTCTACCACCTCTTCGCTAGAAGTAGAGAAATTAGCAGCAGCCATTCTTTCATAAGAACGATATCGCCACTGAGCATTATCTTTTGCAGCTTCAAATAACTCATCGGCTTCATGCGGGAATGACTTCATCAATTGAGTGTAACGAACTTCACCCATCAAGAAATCTCTAAACTTACTCCAATCTGGCTCTTTGCTATCTATAATAAAAGGATTTTTACCTTCTGCCTCCAGCATTGGATTATATCTCCACAAACTCCAATATCCACAATCGACAGCTTTCTTTTGTTCAGCTTGTGTCATAGACATACCCGCTCTCAAGCCATGACTAATACATGGAGAATAAGCTATAATAAGAGAAGGACCGTCATATTCCTCAGCCTCTTTCAAAGCTTTCAGATATTGACCTTGATTAGCACCCATTGCCACTTGTGCCACATACACATATCCATATGTTGCGGCGATCATGCCTAGGTCTTTCTTTCTAATACGCTTTCCGGCAGCGGCAAATTTAGCTACAGCAGCCGTAGGAGTAGATTTAGATGATTGACCACCCGTATTTGAATATACTTCGGTATCCATCACAAGCACATTAATATCTTGCCCCATTGCCAAGACATGGTCTAGGCCACCAAAGCCAATATCATATGCCCAACCGTCACCACCAAACACCCATATAGATTTTTTAGTCAGATATTTTTCAAGAGACAAAATTTCTTTTGCTAAGTCATTATTCACTCCTTGCAGAGTTTCTAACACTTGAGCAGAAATTTCTTTTACAGCCTCTCCTTTGTCTTTATTCAAAATCCATTGAGCAAAAATATCTTTCTGCTCAGTAGTGAAATCATCTGACTTTCTAGCCTTCAGCATCAAGCTTTCAATCCGCTTACGCATACTTTGGTGAGCAATAACAAAGCCAAAACCAAACTCAGCATTATCTTCAAATAATGAGTTAGCCCAAGCTGGTCCTTTACCCTCTTCATTTTTAGTATAAGGAGTGGCTGGAGCAGATGCACCATAAATTGATGAGCAACCTGTTGCATTTGCAATCATCATACGATCGCCATAAAGCTGAGTGATTAATTTAATATATGGAGTTTCTCCACAGCCAGCGCAAGCTCCAGAAAACTCAAACAAAGGAGTTGCAAACTGAGAGTTCTTAACATTCAACGAAGTATCAACAAGATGAGCTTTGCTAGAAACTTTTTCAACCATATAGTCCCAATTGTCTTGATTCTCATATTGGGTTCCGATTGGCACCATCTTAAGAGCATTTTCGCCTTTTCGTCCCGGACAAACATCCACACAAACTCCACAACCAAGACAGTCTAAAACATCAACTTGGATACGGTATGCTGTTCCATCAAATTGCTTGCCAGTTGTTTTTAGCAAATCCACACCTTCGCCCAAGCCAGCTTGTTCCTCTTCATCCAAAACAAATGGACGAATTGTAGCATGTGGACAAACATAAGCACATTGGTTACACTGAATACAGTTTTCAGGAATCCATTCTGGAACCATAGCAGCTACACCACGCTTTTCATAAGCAGCAGTTCCATGCTCCCAAGTTCCATCCTCACGTCCCACGAATGCAGAAACAGGAAGATCATAGCCACGCTGAGCATTAACAGGGCGAACAATCTTTTGGATAAATTCGGGTGCCTCATCGATCACCTCTTCACCTACCACAATGTTTGCCCACTCTTTAAGTACTTCCACTTCTTCAATATCACCACCACGCTCTACTGCAGCATTGTTCATCCTAACTATTTCTTCACCTTTGCGTCCATAAGATTTCACAATAAAGTTCTTCATTTGATCAACAGCTTGATCATAAGGAATAACATTAGAAATCTTAAAGAAAGCAGATTGTAGAATAGTGTTAGTTCTATTTCCAAGACCTATTTCGGTTGCAATCTTTGTAGCATTTATGATATACATCTTTATATCATTTTTTGCCAAATATCTCTTTATATGATCCGGCAAGTGTTTCGCCACTTCATCTTTAGACCAAACAGAGTTCAACAAAAATGTGCCACCTCGTTTCAATCCCGCTGTAACATCATATAAATGAAGGTAGGCAGGAACGTGACAAGCTACAAAGTTTGGAGTATTTACCAAATATGTTGAACGTATTTTATTGTCGCCAAAACGTAGGTGAGAACAAGTGAAACCACCTGATTTCTTAGAATCATATGCAAAGTAAGCCTGAACATACTTATCAGTATTATCACCAATAATCTTGATAGAGTTTTTATTTGCCCCCACAGTACCATCCGAACCTAGGCCATAAAACTTAGCTTCATATGTAGTGTCATCCATAGACACCTCATCAATCATTGGAAGAGACTTGAAGGTTACATCATCAACTATACCAATAGTGAAATCATTCTTTGGCAGCTTTTGAGCCAAGTTGTCATAAACCGAAATAATTTGACCTGGTGTAGTATCTTTCGATGAAAGACCATAAATACCCCCTACAATTGTTGGAGCATCCTCTTTACCATAAAAACAATCCTTCACATCTAAATATAAAGGTTGTCCAGTTGCACCTGGTTCTTTAGTTCTATCAAGAACTGCTATTCGATTTGCAGTTTTAGGAATTACAGATAAAAATGCTTCTGCCTTAAATGGGCGATATAGATGAACAGCAACCATACCAACTTTTTCGCCATTAGCATTTTTGTGATCAACCACCTCTCTAATTGTTTCTGTAGCCGAACCCATAGCAATTATCACTCGATCAGCTTCGGGATCACCATAATAGTCAAACAATCCATACTTGCGACCAGTGACAGCTGCAAGTTTATTCAAATACTTTTCAACAATATTAGGCACCGCATCATAAAATGGATTTGCAGCCTCACGTGATTGAAAATAAATATCATCGTTCTGAGCAGTACCTCTTGTCACAGGAGCATCTGGACTCAAGGCTCTTTTTCTAAACTCAGCTAAAGCCTCTTGATTAATAAGTGGTGCCAGATCTTCATTTTCTAGCATCTCAATTTTCTGAATTTCGTGAGAAGTTCTAAAACCATCAAAGAAATGCAAGAATGGCACTCTACTCTCAATTGCAACCAAATGTGCAATCGCAGCTAAGTCCATAACCTCTTGAACGGATCCAGTTGCGAATTGCGCAAAACCCGTTGCTCTAGCAGCCATCACATCTTGGTGGTCTCCAAAAATAGACAATGCCTGAGCAGCTAATGCACGTGCCGAAACATGAAATACTCCCGGAAGAAGTTCTCCCGCAATTTTGTACATATTAGGCAACATGAGCATCAAACCTTGTGATGCCGTATAGGTGGTAGTTAACGCTCCGGCTTGCAATGATCCATGAACGGCACCTGCCGCCCCTGCTTCAGATTGCATCTCCTGAACCAGAACTGTTTGTCCAAAAATGTTCTTTCTACCTGCCGCAGACCACTCGTCTATATATTCAGCCATTGTGGATGAAGGTGTAATCGGATATATTGCCGCAACTTCGCTGAACATATAAGCTATATGTGCCGCTGCCTGATTACCATCGCAGGTCAAGTATCGTTTCTCTTTTGTCATACAATATGTTTGTTTTATTGATTAGATTATTTGAAATACTTTGAGTATTATGTAAATAATGTAGAATCGATTATCGATTGCGAAATTACGACAAAAACTTCGCATAACAAAAATATCATGTACTTTGTTCATGTGAGTGTAGATTCTTTAGTAAATAAATGATTTACATTTGATTCTTTATCTCTACTACTAAAGAGGGGTTCATTATACTTTTATAATGTATAAATTCACTACTATATTTTATCTGTTATAGTTACGAACGATAGAAATCCACATGTTGTTTTCTATTGTATTTGACACGAACAATGCAAATCCACATGTTGATTTATATTGTTTACGAACCGAATGATTAAAATCTACATGTAGATTTATACCGTATAACATCAATACAATAATATTATAGTGTAAAATTTAAACATCACTGACGGAAGATATTACTCCCAGATGGACGCTTGAATGATTCCCGATTATTTTAGTTGGTCAACATGGCGTTTTGTAAGGTAACTCGGAAGTTTTATTGTCTCGTTATTGCTGAGGTAATGATGGAGGTAATATTTTATCAAAATACACATATTGCGATACTATATACTACTAATGTGAATGGATAAAGTGAAATACTATTTGATAAATCGCATGCTGCATTCATCAACAAGAGTGATTCGATAATTAACTATTA
>CAYFTB010000177.1:0-4824 GCA_964345875.1 uncultured Proteiniphilum sp. | reverse complement strand
CGGGTGCTATTGCCACACCTGCTTTAAAGATACCACTACCACGGCTCATACTCATAAGCACATTGTAGCCTCCATAACTCCAACCCCAAATACCTATGCGACTTGCATCAACGTATGGAAGAGCACCAAGATAGCGGGCTGCTGCAACCTGATCATCCGATTCCATGATGCCTAACTTTAGATAGGTTTGCTTACGAAACTCCTCACCTCTTGCACCAGTGCCACGTCCGTCAATGCTTGCTACCACAAATCCCTCCTTTGCCAGTGCATAATGCCAGCCAGCATCATAACTGTTTGTAACTTGCTGCGAATTTGGTCCACTATATTGAATCATCACAACTGGATATTTCTTTGAAGCATCAAAGTTAACAGGTTTAATAATCCAACCATTTAGCTGTGTTATACCGTCAGCAGCTGTAACTTTCACGAACTCTTTTTGTGGCAATCTAGCAGCAGCAAAGTTAGTAGCAGCTTGTTCGTTGTCCTCTAGAATTCTCAATTCCTTGCCATTGGCATCATGCAATGTAATGTATGTTGGAGTAGTAGTATTATTATAACGGTTTACAAAATACTTCCCATCATTACTAAAAGATGCTGAGTTGTATCCGCTCTTGGTTGACAATTTTATTGGATTGGGTTTATCTATATTTACTTTGTAAACATTGCGGCTAAGTGGACTTTCGTCTGCGGCTTCGTAAAACACTGTATTTGTTTTTGAGTCAACAGCCAAAAGACTTGTCACATCATATTCTCCACTGGTAAGTTGTTTTTGCAAAGTCCCTGTATATCCATATATATATATATGACTAAATCCATCACGTTCTGAAACATAAGTAAATCTATCTTTCAGAAAATGAATATGACTCAAGAGTTCTGAGTCAATATAATATCGACTCTCCTCACGAAGAACAAGCTTGGCAACGGTGGTACGTGGATTCACAAAATACATATCAAAACGATTTTGATTACGATTGAGAGTCATAGCCACAAGTTCCTGCTCATTAGATGTAAAAGTGATTCGTGGAATATACCCATCAGCATCAAGTGGAAGTTCCATCTTTCTGATTGTTCGTGATTCTATGTCAAACACACGCAAATCTACAGATGAGTTCTTCTCTCCTGCCTTAGGATATTTATATGTGTAAAAATCTGGATATAGTTTTTTATCAAAAGTCTGGAACTGATATTGAGGCACCTGAGTCTCATCACTTCTTACAAATGCTAACAATTTATTGTCGGGTGAAAACTCCATCAGACGAGTTGTTGAAAACTCCTCCTCATAAACCCAATCAGTAGCTCCATATATAATATTGTTAAGTTCACCGTCTTTTGTAACCTGTGACTCTGTGTCGAAATCAAACTTGGCAAGCCATATATTATTATCGCAAACATAAGCCAGCATCTTGCCATCAGGAGAAAATGTTGGAATCATCTGCTTGGAAGTATTCTCAGTAAGCTTTCTCACCATATTACGGCGAACATCATGATAGTAATATGTGGCTTTAAACGAACGACGATATATGTGCTCACGATCTCGATAAACAATTACTCGATTTTCATCAGGGCTAACCACAAAACCCTGAAATGTATCAAATGTGCATTCGCGGGCAGTTCGAGTATAAAATAATGTATCAACTGCATTGCCTGTAGCATAGTCAAATTTAATGACTGCATTACTTTCGGGATTCATCTGGAAATAGTGCATCCCATCAGCTGAAGATTCCATATGACCGATACCGTATGGACTAAGAGTTCCATCAACCAATTGTTGCAGTGAATAATTTTGTGCATTTAAAGTAGTATATATTAGCACAAACAAAATTGATAAAGAAAGTCTGTTCATTATAATTGTTTTATTTATATTATTCGCTTATTGATAATACAAAGTAATAATAAAAAGTGTTATCATGACTAATGAAAAAAATAAAACATTCTTAGAACTATCTTTTTAACAAAAAGAATATCTATTTTTGCAAAGTTCATCTGTACAAAACACAGAACTAATAAATGTATGATCGAACATCAGGGAGTCATAAAAGACATAACAGACCACAAAGTCTCAGTTTTAATTTTACAGCAATCGGCATGTAGCTCTTGTCATGCAAAAGGAGCTTGCACAGCTGCCGACTCAAAAGAAAAAATGGTAAACATTGATGACTATACCGGGAAGTACAAAGTAAACGACCTAGTTACCGTGGTGGGACAAAAGTCTATGGGATATAAAGCTGTCCTGTGGGCGTTTGTTGTTCCAATTATTATCCTTGTCTCAATTCTTGTGATATCCATTTCACTTTGGAACTTTGGAGAAATAGAATCGGCTTTGATTTCTATACTTTCTTTGGTGCCATACTATGCATTGCTGTATTTGTTACGTGACAGGATGGCTAATTCGTTTAAATTTACTATCAAAAATAATAATTGATAATTATTGAACTATGAGTGTATTACTTTCTGCTGTTGCCACATTAAGTGTTATTGGAGCGGGTAGCGCTGCGATACTATATTTTGTGGGACGCAAATTTTATGTAGAGGAAGATCCACGTATTCAGGAGGTGCAGGACATTTTGCCTGCTGCCAATTGTGGTGGATGTGGTTTTCCAGGTTGTGCATCGTTTGCCAACGCTTGCGTTTTTGCCGAATCACTAGACGATCTCAATTGCCCCGTGGGAGGACAAAAAACAATGGATCAAGTGGCTGAAATATTAGGAAAAACTGCCGCTAAAGCAAAAAAACAAATTGCAGTGGTGCGTTGTAGTGGGTCATGTGATGAACGACCTCGCTTAAATCTATACGATGGAGTATCTAATTGTAGCATTGCTGCCTCTCTTTATGGTGGCGACACTGGATGTTCGTTTGGATGCTTAGGATTGGGCGATTGTGTTGAATCTTGTAACTTTGAAGCAATTCATATTAACCCTGTGACAATGCTCCCCGAAGTTGTTGAAGATATGTGTACTGCCTGCGGAGCTTGTGTTAAAGCTTGTCCTAAGGATATAATCGAACTACGTAACCAAGGGCCTAAATCGCGCCGTATTTATGTTAGCTGTGTTAGCGAAGAAAAAGGTGGTCCCGCCAAACGTGCTTGTAATGTAGCTTGCATTGGTTGCTCAAAATGTGAACAAGCTTGTGCTTTTGATGCTATTACTATCAAAAATAATCTTGCATACATTGATGACGACAAATGCCGTTTGTGCCGCAAATGTGTTCCTGTTTGTCCTACTAATTCCATATTGGAACTCAATTTCCCTCCACCAAAAGAGAAAAGCCCAGCACCTGCTGTAGCTGCGGAAGCTTAGAACAATTTATCTGAGACTTAATTCTATATTTAATAATGACGTTATAAGACATCGTTTGGCAACTAAAAAGCCAATTTACTATGTTTTATAACTGAAAACTAATAATATGTTGAAAACATTTCGCTTGGGTGGAATACATCCAAAAGAGAATAAACTATCAGCGGGCTATAAAATACAACCTATAGACATACCCGCTCAGGTATCCATACCACTGGCTCAACACATTGGAGCCCCTTGTCAGGCTGTTGTGAAAAAAGGAGATAAAGTGAAAGTGGGTACTCTTATAGGCAAATCAGTAGGATTTGTATCTGCAAATATTCACTCTCCTGTTTCAGGATCAGTTTTTAAAATTGACAAAGTACTTGATTCTAGTGGATATAAACGAGAAGCTGTTATAATTAAAGTAGAAGGAGATGAGTGGGAAGAGACTGTTGACAGATCTGAAACACTAATAAAGGAGTGTAATCTTACTTCAAAAGAAATTATTGATAAAATTGCAGCAAATGGTATTGTTGGCATGGGGGGAGCTACATTTCCCACTCACGTTAAACTAATGCCTCCCCCTGGAACTAAAGCAGAGGTTCTAATTATTAATGGAGTGGAATGCGAACCATATCTAACCTCAGATCATCAACTGATGATGGAAAAAACTGAAGAGATACTTGTTGGCACAACCATCTTGATGAAAGCTGTTAATGTTAGTAGAGCTGTTATTGGAATTGAAAATAACAAGAAAGATGCAATTAGCAAGTTCAGCAAAGCTGTAAAAGACTATCCTGGCATATCTGTTTTACCACTCAAAGTTCAATATCCACAAGGTGGAGAGAAACAACTTATTGATGCCGTTATCAGGCGACAAGTGCCAAGTGGTAAACTTCCGATATATGTTGGTGCCGTTGTTCAAAATGTAGGCACTTCATTTGCAGTTTACGAGGCTGTTCAAAAGAATAAGCCATTATTGGAACGAGTAGTTACAATTACTGGCAAAGATTTGAAAAAACCTTGCAATGTATTATCTAGAATAGGTATTCCTTTAGAACATCTTATTGATTTTGCAGGTGGGCTTCCTGAATCAACTGGCAAGGTAATTAGTGGTGGACCAATGATGGGTAAGGCTTTGGCAAGTATTGAAGTTCCTGTAACAAAAGGTACTTCAGGAGTTTTGATTGTTCAGACGCTTGAAGCAAAACGAAAACAGATGAGGGACTGCATACGTTGTGCAAAATGTATTGATGTCTGCCCTATGGGGCTCAACCCTACCCTTCTGATGAATCTTACTGAATATAAAGAGTGGGATCGAACTGAGAAAGAACGCATCACTGATTGTATAGAATGTGGATCTTGTAGCTACACATGTCCATCCGACAGACCATTGCTTGATTATATTCGCCTTGGAAAAAGCACAGTAACCAAATTAATCAGAGAAAGAAAAGACTAAATATTAACACTCAAATATTTAAATCCTCATCATGTAGGATTTAGGATTTATGGAAAATAAACTTATCGTATCACCATCGCCACACATACA
>CAYFTB010000176.1:0-4913 GCA_964345875.1 uncultured Proteiniphilum sp. | reverse complement strand
AATGTACACCATTTGCATCTTGACTCGTCGGCGGTTTGTCTAAATGGTATAGACTTATCAAATATTTCTGTTATTACTACATTTAGACGCTCTTTGAATTCATCCATTAGATATTCAACATTGTCAATATGAGTCTTGTCGTTTATAATTCTAGGGTCAAAATTATCATTAAATATTTCCCTTAAGTAATAAATTCCAGGAGATACAGGCATGTTATTGCTATTGTAAGCTAATGAATAGAAGAATACTTGTAGAATATGTGACTTCCTATCTTTTTTTGAATCATCAAACAGATCTTCTATTTCAGAAAACCTTAAATCTCCCTTGCCTGTTTTATAGTCTATTACTCTGATTTTGTCTTTATAGATGTCAATACGGTCAATACTTCCTTTTATGTTAACGGTAATGTCATTTGAGACTTTATACTCAATTTTAAATTTGTATTCAGAATCAATATACTTAATAGGAGTCAGTCTTTTGTCATATTTTAATGTCTGACGAACGTAGTCATTAATAATTTCGCTTATTAAATAAAGATGTCCAGTTAGTTTCCTCCTTTCTCCCTTTTGCATAAAATAGTGCTCAGAAAAAGCGTCTATTATCAAATTATTAATATAGTCGGTGTTATTTAAAATTGAATTGATTGTATCAGGGAGTATAGTCTTGTTTTTGTATTTGTCATAAATGTTTTGCATGACAGCGTGATATATTGTGCCAAATGTACTTGCCTCAATGGACTCTTGAACATCATTTTCTTCTGATAAGTCCTCAACATTAGATAAGTAAAACTGTAGTGGACAATTTATATAATTATTTATTGATGAAGCCGATAAAAATGCATCGCCACCAGATAAAAACTTCTGCATCTTCATCATTATTTGGTCAGTTTTTTCTACAGATACTGATTTAGTTTCTGGTGAAGAAACATTGTAATTGACCATTATCTCATCTATATTGAAAATGTCATTATACAAATACTTCATTTGATGAAAATATCTACTGACCTCGCCTGTTTGCATATCTTCTGAACGTGTGTCATATAGCATAAATATGCGCTTAGCTCTTGAAATCATTCTATAAAAGTGATATGCATATGTGCTGTCCTGATGTTCATACGTAGGCATGTTAAAAGCTTTTCTCAAAGTATATGGTATAAATGAGTTAGATGGCCTTTTGAGAGGAAATGTTCCTTCGTTCATTGAAAGTATGATCAGATTTTCAAAATCAAGCGCTCTTGTTTCCAATATTCCCATTATTTGTAGTCCAGACAGAGGCTCTCCTTTAAATGAAATGCTAATACTTTGTGATAACTGTTTTAGCAATCTAAAGTAAGCATCAATCGACATATTGTTTACATTATTGAGTGAATCTTCCAGTCTGTTGATTGATTTGTAGTATTGAACAATAAACTCGAGTTCTATATCTGCAGCTCTGGTGTCTTCTTTATTGTCATCCGAGTCTGATTGGTGAGTGCTCAGATGTTTGTGAAGAGCCGTTAATATATATCTTAAATAGTCTGAGACTTCATGCCAGTTATTCTGAGGTGTAAAAATGTGCCTTAATAGTTTGTCTCTTCCTAGTTCCTCTATTGAAACCATCACTCGGTTGTGTTTTTGGATGTGGGATTTAAGTTCATCAGTTACCTTTTCTATAGATTTTGATATTAACGGATGATTTAAAATAGCTAGGACAAATTTATAATAGATAAATACACCGTCTTTTTCTTCTCTTGTATTAAGTTGCATTGACGCGATCGCAGAAATAAGGCTCACTACGGCAGAATGTTGTAGTGAATAGCCCATTGTTACATTAATCTTTTCTATTTCTTTAGGAACAGAGTACAATATCGGTAAAAGTAGATTCTCGTCTGGAAGAACTATGGCAGTGTTAAGTCCTATATTCGGTGCTTCAATATTTTTTTCGCTAATTAAATTATTTATTAGTTGATTTGCAATTTTTGCTTGACCTACAGCTGATGGAACTCCTATTACTGAAACTTGTTTTTTACTTGCATAATTATTGCCGTTGGAAATACTTATTTTTGAGGGGAATCTTCTCAGATTGCTTTCAACCCAATATGACGCCTTATTTTTCTTATCCTTTACAAGGTTAGATTCATAATCCCAATAGAAATCAGCAATGTCGTGCGTCTTAAGATATTCTAATAGTGTTATTTCTGCAGGTGTTAGAGCGTTGAGGCCAATAAATATTATTTGTTCACTAGGAATCTCAAATATATCTTTAGTTTGTGTTCTTTCAGCAATTTCTCTGAAAATCATTCCTTCATAGGCAAGTCTCTTAGAGGATAACATTTCTCTGAATGATATGTAGAGATCAAGGAGTATTTGCCAAGTTTCCATAAACTTATCTTTAGTCTCATTTTTTTTGTCATGCCTAAAATTATCCCAAAATTGTCGAATTGCCGTTATTTGTTCTTCTGAGAGGTATGACATTTCGTCATCCATTAATTTTAGATTATTGATGTTCTTAAACAACTGTTTCGCATCAACTAAATATTTATCAATATCTGAAAAGTCATTAAGAAGCATTTCTCCCCAATACAAGAAATCATCTAATGATTCGTTTGTATTAGATATTCTCGCATACTGTTCATAGAATAATACAAGAAGATCCACCTTGTCTGCAAGTTTCAAATCTGAAATAGATTCAAATAGTTCCTGAATAGTTATAATTTTAGGTGAAAATATGGAGTTTTCAGCACTCTCTGCCAAATATTTTTGAAAAAAGACACCCGCTCTTCTGTTAGGAAATACAAGAGTTATCTTGAATAATTCATTGCCATACTCGTGATAGAGGGCAGATGCCAAATTTTGAAGAAATGCTTTCATTAACTATAATGATTATGTTGTTTACAAAAGTATAAAAACAAAAGTATAAAAACTCAATAAGACAATTGCTAAAGTTTAATAGGTTGTTCAGAGTTGAATACATTTGCATTAGATTTTTTAGAAATTTGTTTTGCAGGATTGATATTTTTAATGTTTATCTTAAGAACATTTACACATATTCTTTCATATTTGAATATAAAAATCATATCTTTGCCACATTAAAAGGAAATATCTGTTAATATTATAGTTCTTATCAACTAGTTCGCTTATTAACAGTTTATTATATCCAAAAAAATCAATAGTTATTTTTCTGATTAAATATGGCTAATCGAATTAAAATTAAGAAAGGCTTGCAGATTCCATTATCAGGTAAACCCGAAGAAACGTATCGAGGTAGTCTGACTAGTGAGTTTGTGAATGTGTGGCCCGAAGATTATCAGGGTATTACCCCAAGGTTGAACGTTAAAGTGGATGATACCGTGAAGGCTGGTCAAGCACTGTTTCATTCCAAAATGTATCCAGATATGCTGTTTACGTCTCCAGTTAGTGGGACTGTTGTTGCGGTTAACCGTGGCTTAAAGCGACGTATATTAGATATAGTGATAAAGGCAGACGAAAAGATTGATTATGTTGATTTTGGCAAAAAAGATGTTGCCAAGTTATCAGCTGAAGATATCAAATCATCTTTACTTGAGTCAGGATTGTGGGGATTTATAAAGCAACGTCCTTATGACATTGTAGCTAATCCTAGTAGTACTCCGCGTGACATATTTGTCACAGGTTTTGACTCTGCACCTATTTCTGCTTCTTACGACTTTATTATTGAAGGACAAGAGAAAGATTTACAGACGGGATTGGACGCATTGGCAAAGCTAACAGATGGTAAGGTTTACTTATCAATTAGTCCCAATACAAAAAACAAGGGACTTAGAGAGGCAAAAAATGTTACTATAACAGAGTTTGATGGTCCGCATCCAGCCGGAAACATTGGTGTTCATATCAATCATCTTGCTCCTGTAAATAAGGGAGAAACAGTTTGGACTTTAAACGCACTTGATGTCTTGTTTCTTGGGCGACTTTTTAATAATGGTATTGTTGACTTAACCCGGAAGGTAGCTCTTGCAGGTTCTGAAGTTAAGAAAACAGGATATTATTCAATGATCATAGGAACATCACTTGAGGAATTATTCAAAAATAATGTTACAGAGGGTAGTCTAAGATATATAAGCGGTAATGTATTGACAGGTACTAAAGTTGAGCCGAATGGTTCTTTGAGAGCCAATCATTCTGTTGTAACTGTTATTCCCGAAGGGGATGATGTTCACGAATTTATCGGGTGGGCATCTTTATCTCCCAATAGATATAGTTCTGGTAAAACATATCTTCAGCTTAAGAAAGAATATCGTCTTGATGCTCGTGTATTAGGTGGCCCTCGTGCTATAATAGTTTCAAACGAATATGAGAGAGTCTTCCCAATGGATATTATGCCTGAGCAGCTGATAAAATCAACAATTGCCTTTAATATCGACAAAATGGAGCAGTTGGGTATTTATGAAGTTGCTCCTGAGGATTTTGCACTTTGCGAATTTGTGGATACTTCTAAATTAGAGATACAGAAAATTATTCGTATTGGACTTGATCAGTTAAGAAAAGAGATGGAGTAGAACATCCTTATACTCGAATATCTAACATTGATACTAATTATTTAAACATTCAAATAAATGTCGTTAAGAAATTATTTAGATAAAATTAAACCAAATTTCGAAGAGGGTGGCAAGTTGCATTGGCTTTACTCTACATACGATGCATTTGAAACATTCTTGTATGTTCCAAATACTACTTCGAAATCAGGTGTACATATACATGATGCAAGGGACTCAAAGCGTACAATGGTTATTGTTATTCTTGCGCTTATTCCTGCTCTTCTGTTTGGTATGTACAATGTGGGCTATCAACACTATTTGTCAATAGGGGCTGATGCTTCTTTTATTCAAACATTTATATATGGTCTTGTAGCCATGCTTCCTCACATCATCGTTTCGTATGTTGTGGGTCTTGGTATTG
>CAYFTB010000175.1:0-4929 GCA_964345875.1 uncultured Proteiniphilum sp. | reverse complement strand
CCTACAAGTTGCTCTTTATTAGAAATGACCATCATCATAAGTGTTACAAAGGACATCATTATTATGAATAATATCAAAAAGTAACGTTTACCTTCTACATATTTTAAAAATTTCATCTTATTATATAGCCCTCTCCCTTCATAGTAGCGATATAGTTTTCTTTACCTAGTTCAGCTAGCTTCTTGCGTATACGAGTGATATTTACTGTCAGAGTATTATCATCTACAAAACTTTCACCTTCCCAAAGGTTGTGCATTATTTTTTCACGGCTTACTACAGACCCCTTGTTTTGCATAAGTATATTTAGAATTTTAAATTCGTTTTTTGTAAGCTCTGCCTTTTTATCTCCATAAAAAACATCTCCATTATTTAGGTTTAGCATAATTCCATCATGTTCAATTATTGTAGCAACTGTTTCAGTATATGAGTATGTCCTGCGAAGTAGAGCCTTTATTTTAGTTATCAGAACTTCCTCATAGAAGGGTTTCTGAATAAAATCATCTCCACCCATATTTATGGACATGACTATGTCCATAGGTGTATTACGAGATGAAATAAATATAATAGGGACTTTTGAAATGTCTCTGATTTTATTGCACCAGTAGAATCCATCGTAAACAGGTAGATTTATATCCATTAATACAAGATGGGGATTTTCCTTTAGAAATATTTCAAGCACCTGACTAAAGTCATCTAAAATTATAGTTTCATATCCCCATTTTCTTATGCTTTCTCCAATCATGTCTCTAATAATAGGTTCGTCCTCTACAATCATTATCTTCATCTCTAGTCCTCCAATGGTTAAGAGTGGCTTTAAAATACTATTTGAATCTATTATACCTTTTTTTCTGAAGAATGTAAGGATTTAGAAACAGCTTACAAAATTGTAAGGTTGAGCTTTTAAATCGTAAGGTTAATAAAGGGATTATTTGATTTTATAATGCTAATATTAAAATAAATAGGATTAGAAATTACTTAAATGGAGGAATTGAATATATGAAAACAGTTGTAGAAGCAAGAAAGATCAAAAAAGTGTATGGTCTAAAGGGAACTGTTTTTCCTGTTTTGCATGGAATTGACTTGAACGTTCAGGAAGGAGAATTTGTTGGAATCATGGGTCCTTCCGGATCAGGGAAAACAACTCTTTTAAATATTTTAGCTACAATAGATCAGCCAACCTCTGGCCATATCGTGATAGATGGAGAGAATATATTGAATATGAATGAGGAACAATTGTCTGCTTTTAGACGGAATAAATTGGGCTTCATCTTTCAGGATTATAATTTATTAGATACATTGACTGTGAAGGAGAATATTCTGCTTCCTTTGGCAATATCTAAAATACATGTATCAGAGATGGAACGCAGAGTTGATGAAATTGCAGATAAGTTTGGTATTCGCCCTATACTTGAAAAGTATCCTTATCAAATTTCAGGGGGACAAAAACAGCGTACGGCGGCATCACGTGCTATAATATCAAATCCAAGATTAATATTAGCTGATGAACCAACGGGAGCATTAGATTCAAAGTCTGCTGCGGATCTTTTGGAAATTTTAAAATCACTTAATGAACAAGATAAGGCAACAATTTTTATGGTAACTCATGATGCCTTTGCAGCAAGCTATTGTAAGAGGGTGCTTTTTATAAAAGATGGAAATATATTTACAGAGCTTGTTAAGGGAAATACATCCCGAAAAGACTTTTTTAAAAAAATATTGGATGTTTTAAATATGTTAGGAGGAAGTGAAAGTGACATTATTTGATGTAGTGAAGAAAAATATGAAAGGAAATTTTAAAAGCTACATTATTTATTTTATCTCTATGCTTTTTAGTGTAGTTATTTATTATACCTTCGTTTCTCTGCAGTATAGTACAGAAATAGCAAAGGGTATAGAATCCTCAGAGGCAATGGAGTCAGTTTTTATGGTGGCGTCTGTTATACTTATACTATTTGTAAGTGTATTTATACTGTATTCAAATAGAACTTTTGCAAGAAAACGAAAAAAAGAAGTAGGATTGTATTCCCTTCTTGGTTTACAGAAAAAAACTATAGGTAGAATGCTATTTTATGAAAACTTTATTATGGGCATTATAGTATTAATAATAGGAATTGCAGTAGGGACATTTTTGTCTAGATTATTCAGCATGATTTTAGTTAGACTCCTTGGAATAGTAATAGATGTAGGCATGGTATTTTCTCTTAAGGCTGTTATTAATACAACCATTGTATTTATAGCTATTATTTTGCTTACGTCTATTCAAGGATATAGATTGATTTATAAATTTAAACTGATTGAACTGTTTAGAGCAGAACAGGTTGGAGAACAGGAACCTAAGGCATCTGTTATATCTGGCATACTGGCTGTGCTCTTTTTAATCTTAGGCTATTGGTTCGCATTTCAAAGGTTTTCGGATAATCAAGAAGTCCTTAAAAATATTAGCATAAGCCTTGTAGGAATAATATTAGGAACTATATTACTATTCTCTTCAGCGGTGGTTCTGCTGCTTAAAATGAAAAAACGCAACAGAAAAAGCTACTATAATGGAATGAACTTAATAATTACATCTAATTTAGTTTATCGAATTAAAGATAATGCCAGAATCTTTAGTGTAATATCATTATTATCTGCAGTTGCATTATCTGCCGTCAGCGTTGGTGTTGGAATGTACTATGGTTTTGAACAAAACTCTCGATTGGCAACACCCTTTAGTTATATGTATATTTCTCAGGATGAAACCTTTAATGGGAGTGTAGATAATATAATCCAAGGAGATGAAGAGCATCCTGTTATTGCTCAAACGACAATCCCCGTAATTAAAAGCAAAGGAGAAGCTTCAAGTTCAAAGATACTATCAGAAAGAGAAGCAAATGTTGATGAGAACCCTGTGAAGATAATCTCTGTAGGTCAATATAATAAGGTTGCAAATATTTTAGGATTAACTGCTCTACCTAGTATTGAAAATGGAAAAGCAATTGCAATAAGACCAATGTATACGGACTATGAATCATCTGATTATAAGGGTGAGACTATTACTCTTAATCTTCCTAAGGAAGATATAACTCTTGAGTTTGAAGATATGACAGTTGAAAGAGTAATCAATTGGAGCTATCCTGATGTGATGATTGTAGTAAATGATGAGGATTATGGTAAATTCAAAGCACAAAGTACAACGGTAGACTATGTTGGATATGTTGTAGAGGATCAAAAGACTACGAAGAAAACTACAAATGCACTGACAGAAATCAAGACGCCAGAATCCCAGTTATCTACATTTTATACAGAATATAGGCTAGGTATAGAAGGAGCAGCTTTTAATGTGTTTATATTAGGGTTTCTTGGATTAGTATTTATTATGGCAACAGGCAGCATAATTTACTTTAAACAACTATCTGAAGTGACTTCAGATAAATCACGATACGAGATTCTTAGTAAAATAGGGGTAAGCGATAGAGATATTAGCATGTCCATACTTAAACAAAATGTATTTATATTTGGTTTACCATTAGTTATAGGTGTGGCACATTATATAGCAATTATAAGTTTTCTGAAACGATTTTTTAGTAATTTGTCAGGAGTAAATTTGATTCAGCCTATAGTTTTATGTGTAATTATATTTATCTTTATATATGCAATTTATTTTGGAATTACAGTTAACTCATCTACTAAGATAGTTAATGGTAAATCTCTCCCAGTAGTTAGGACGCTAGTTGCTTTAGTCTTGATCTTTATGATCACACTGGTTGGAACATTGCTTTGGACTACTCCACCAGTAGAGAAAGAAGAACCTTATACCAGCGAGAAGATTATTTTGGAACTTCCAAAACCAACAGGTCAGCATGAGATAGGTACTACTGAAATACACTTGGTAGATGATACACGAGTTGATCCTTGGGTGAAGGATAAAGTAAGGGAACTTATGATAAGTATCTGGTATCCTGCACAGAGAGAGAGCGAAGAAAAAGCATTGTATATGAACCCTGGAGCAGCTAAACATTATGATGAAAACACTGTTACAACTATTGGATTAGATCCTGGACAAATTGACTTATCTGGCATAGTTACAAATGCATGGGTTAATGCACCAGTTGCAAACAGTGATGAAGGATGGCCGGTAATCTTATATTCTCCAGGAGGTACAGTTCCAAGAAATTTTGGTACTGCAGTAGTGGAAGATTTAGCAAGCAGAGGCTACGTAGTGGTTACAGTAGACCACACATATGAAACTTCTGCAGTTGAATTTCCAGATGGACGTGTTGAAACTGGGAAATTAAAAGACATGAACGCAGAGACCGTGCTTAAGATGATGGATGTAAGAGTTGATGATATGAAATATGTACTAGATCAGCTTGCTGCAATACAGGATGGTAAAAACCCTGACTATGAACAGAGGAGATTGCCTACAGGTCTTGATAAAGTATTAAATCTTTCGAAGGTAGGTATATTTGGACATTCCGCTGGTGGCGCAACTTCTGCACAAGTTATGTATGAAGATGATAGGGTAGATGCAGGTATAGATATGGATGGTAGCTTGGGATATATGCCTGATTATCTGCTTCCTGTAGCTGAGTATGGGTTAAGTCGTCCATTTATGCTTATGAACTCAGGTTATAATGATGATGGAGAAGTAGATTCCCATCTCACTACAAAGGATAGAAATTCTTTCTGGAATAATTCAACTGGATGGAAATTGGATCTTGCCATACCCAATGGAGCACATTATACCTTTACTGATTATCAGATTCTTTTTCCGCTACTTAATAGAAAGTTAAGTATTTCGCCGAGGGTAATTCAACAAAGTATCGGTACTGCTGACCCTGACCAAGTGTTTGAGGCGCAGAGAAACTATATAGCATCATTCTTTGATCTTCATTTAAAAGATATCCCTCAACCATTATTGGATTCACCATCAACACTATATTCAGAGGT
>CAYFTB010000174.1:0-5057 GCA_964345875.1 uncultured Proteiniphilum sp. | reverse complement strand
TAAATATTTAGCTCAGGTATTATTAAACGCTCAAAATAAGAATGATCTAAATATATTTGGTTTTTTGTCATGTATTTAGATAAAATACAAAAAATAAGCTATCAATATATTGTGCTGTCCAGCACTAAATTAATATCCAAACAAATTTAGTGCTGGATAAATTTTACAACTCTAATCCATAAAACCATAATAGTTTCGATAATTAGTCATATATCTTTGTAAAAACAAATAACAGGAGATTTATGACTACAAGACAACAAATAATAGAAAAATTCACCATACTCGATATGACTTGCACGAAATGCTCCTCAAGAGTGGAAGAAGCTCTAATGGAACTGGACGGTGTGAAAAGCGTGGAAGTTGATTTAGAAAATAAATCTGCACAAATAGAATATGATCCAGAAAAGATAGGTCGTGAAGACTTCAAAAAAGCTGTATCAGAAGCAGGTTATCAGTTTATCATTGATGAGGATAATAAAAAAAATGATGACACTGAGTTGAAGCAAAACCAAGAGAAAGAAATAAACAGAGATAAAATATCTAAGAAGGAAAACTTTCATGTACTAAAAATGACGTGTACAAGTTGTGCAGCAGGAGTTGAAAAGAAAATCAATTCATTGGAAGGAGTAAACTTTGCAACAGTAAATTTTGCTAGCGAATCTGCCCAAATAGAATATGATCCGGAAAAAATAAGTCCAATTGAGATAAAAAAAGCAGTTCAAGATATTGGATATGATATATATCTTGAGGATAAAAAAGAAAATAATTCAACAAAAGAAAACTTCCCTGTTCTTAACATGACCTGCACGGCTTGTGCCACAGGCATCGAAAACAAAATAAAATCCATTCCTGGAGTAAACTTTGCTTCAGTAAACTTTGCTGCACAAAGCCTCCAGGTTGATTATGAGCCTGACATTGTGAAGGCAGAAGATATGCAGAAAGCTCTTCAAAATATTGGTTATGACCTGATAATAAAAGAAGACAAAAATCACAGAGATACTCTTGAAGAAATTCATGAGAAGCGACACAAAGAGTTGAAAAAAAGAACAACTTGGGCTATAATACTATCTACTCCTGTAGTGCTGATAGGGATGATTTTCATGAATATGCCCTATGCTAACTTAATAATGTGGATTTTATCTACTCCTGTAGTGTTATGGCTAGGTCGAGATTTCTTTATTAATGCATGGAAGCAAGCAAAATATAGAACCGCAAATATGGATACCCTTGTTGCACTAAGTACGGGTACAGCATATTTATTTAGTGTGTTCAATATGATATACCCACAGTTTTGGGAGAGCAAAGGATTAGAGGCTCATGTATATTTTGAGGCTGCGGCAGTGATTATAGCATTTATATTGATTGGGCGTTTGCTAGAAGAAAAAGCCAAAGGAAATACTTCATCATCACTAAAAAAGCTTATGGGGTTACAACCAAAAACGGTAGTTGTCCTGAAAGAAGATTCACATATTGAAATTGCTATCGAAGATATTAATGTAGGCGACATAGTATTGGTAAAACCTGGAGAAAAGATTGCTGTTGACGGAACCCTAATCCTAGGCGAATCATTTGTGGACGAGAGCATGCTAAGTGGCGAGCCAATGGCTGTTAAAAAAGAGGTTGGCGAAAAAGTATTTGCCGGCACAATTAATCAAAAAGGTAGCTTTCAGTTCAAGGCTGATAAAGTTGGCAAAGACACAATGCTTGCACAGATTATTAAGATGGTGCAGGATGCTCAGGGGAGCAAGGCTCCAGTACAGAAGCTTGTTGACAAGATAGCTTCAATTTTTGTCCCCATTGTAATAGGCATTGCAATTGTAACATTTATTTTATGGATGACACTTGGGGGTGACAACGCACTAACTCACGCTCTACTCGCTTTTGTTACTGTTTTGGTAATAGCATGCCCATGTGCTTTGGGTTTAGCAACTCCAACAGCAATTATGGTAGGAATTGGAAAAGGTGCAGAGGAGGGAATACTAATAAAAGATGCTGAGAGCCTTGAAGTATCAAAAAATATAAACGCTGTCGTTCTTGATAAAACTGGCACAATCACAGAAGGGAAACCACAGGTAACTGATGAATTGTGGATCGACAATTCTGTCAAAGGATTGCTCGTTAGTCTTGAAAAACAATCAGAGCATCCCCTTGCTGATGCATTAACAGAGCATCTTAAAGATGAGGAAATAATTAATATTAAAAGTTTCAATAGCATAACAGGAAAAGGAATTACTGGCGAAAATGATGGCACTACATATTTTGCAGGAAATAAGAGATTACTTAAAGACAACAACATATCACTGCCAGAAAAAATAGAGACTGTTGCTGACGAATGGAGCCATCAAGGCAAAACGGTTATATGGTTTTCCGATTCGGATAAAGTGCTTGCAATATTGGCAATATCAGACAAGATAAAGGAATCATCGCTTGTAGCTATAAATCAACTTCACGAAATGGGAATAGAGTTATACATGCTGACTGGGGATAATACCTCTACATCAAAATCAATAGCCGAGCAAGCAGGGATAGACCATTTCGAAGCCGAGGTATTGCCAAACGAAAAGGCTGAGTTTGTGAAATCACTTCAGAGCAAAGGAAAGATTGTGGCAATGGTGGGTGATGGCATAAATGATAGTGCTGCCCTAGCACAAGCAGATGTTAGTATAGCCATGGGACAAGGAAGTGACATAGCTATGGATATTGCAAAGATGACAATAATTTCGTCCGACCTAACAAAAATACCCAAAGCTATAAAGCTGTCTAAACAAACAGTCAGAACAATCCGTCAGAATCTTTTCTGGGCTTTTATTTATAACGTTATTGGAATTCCAATTGCGGCAGGCATTTTATATCCAATCAACGGATTCTTACTAAGTCCAATGATAGCAGGTGCAGCAATGGCATTTAGCAGCGTTAGTGTTGTAAGCAACAGTTTACGATTGAAGATGAAAAATATTTAATCCCCTAATACTTTCATCTACGCGATGAATGGGTGATAAGATGAAAGGATGAATCGTCTGTACAGCTCAACCTTTCACCTTTTCATCCTTTCACCTTTTCATCTTTTCACCTTCTATAATAATATCGCCTGCTTGCATCCCGTACCAAACGGGGACTACGTAGTTTATTCGTCCCACCAAGCATTTGTGTACGCATTTAGCAATATGGTTAAAAGTCAAGACAACTTCAACTCATCGCATGACAAGTAAGCATATGATGAGTTTTTTATTTACATTTGCTCTATTCATATATTTATATTTACCAATATGTCTCCATCATCTCAGTCAATAGAAACAATAGTTGCCAATCAGCGACAATTTTTTGGCACAGGTGTTACCCGTTCTGTAGCATTCCGAATCGATCAATTAAAGATTTTAAAAAATGCCATTATAGCTCACGAAGAAAATATTTATGAAGCTCTATATCTTGACTTACATAAATCCAAACAAGAGGCTTTTTTGACAGAGATAAGTATAGTAATACAAGAAATTAATCTCCACATAAGGAAACTTAAAAAGTGGATAAAGCCTAAAAAAAAGCAGACTCCGATACATCTGCAACCATCATCAAGCAAAATTATTTACGAGCCACTTGGTATTTCGCTGATAATGTCCCCATGGAATTATCCCGTACAATTATTGCTAAATCCGCTTGTTGGCTCTATTTCGGCTGGCAATTGTGCAATTCTCAAGCCATCTCCCTATGCAAGCCATACATCTAATGTGCTGAATGATATAATAAAAAACACATTTCAAGAATCCTACATAGATATTGTTCAAGGAGGGAGAGAAGTAAATCAACGGCTTTTGAAGGAACGATTTGATATTATTTTCTTTACAGGTAGTCCCTCACTGGGCAAAGTGGTGATGGAAAAAGCTTCACAACATCTCACTCCTGTAATTTTAGAACTTGGAGGGAAAAGCCCAGCTATAGTTGATAAGGACGCTAACCTGAAAATTGCAGCTAGGAGGATTGCATGGGGAAAAACAATAAATGCAGGACAAACTTGTATTGCTCCCGACTATCTTTTTATTCATCAAGATGTAAAAGAGGCGTTTCTGAAACATCTACGTAGTAGTTTTATTGAATTACTAGGAACAGATATAAGAAATAGCCCCCATTTTGCTAGAATAATAAACGATAACGCATTCGACAGACTTATTTCATATCTTCATGATGGAAGTGTCATTATCGGGGGAGAATCAGTAAAGTCCGAAAGATATATATCTCCAACCGTCATTGATAATGTTGATTTGAACAGCAACTTAATGAAAGACGAAATATTTGGACCTATGCTTCCTATCATTCCTTTCGACAATATTAATAAAGCAATTAACCATATTAATAGTAATGAAAAGCCGTTAGCATTCTATTATTTTGGAAATTCAAAGCAAGCAGAAGAAATATTGAGCAAATGCACTTCGGGAGGAGGATGTATCAATGATACAATAATACATATTGCCAATCACAACCTACCATTTGGAGGCACAGGCAACAGCGGAATGGGAAGTTATCATGGCAAAGATAGTTTTAATGCATTTAGCCACAAAAGAAGCATAATGAAATCAAACACCAAAGTTGATATTCCACTCAGGTATCCTCCTTACAAATACTTCGAATGGATTAAGCGATTTCTCAGTTGATGAAATAAGATTATACTAGCAACCGTCTAACAGTCCTTGATGTTAATATTTCACAATAAAGTGTTATTTTTACGAGAACTCAAGGGTAAATTCTACCCCTTTTATAACCGATTGAAATACATTTGTGATACTTCTTAATAAAAAGATACCATTTGAGTGAAAAAGACCACAAAATAACACTAAAAAAACAACTTTAGACCAAAATTGACATAAATAAACATTTGAGAATCAAACTTGTTACATGTATAAGTTTTCAAACGTAACAATACACCTAGTTAATCACTAAAAAGATATTCGAGTGAATAAAAACTCACAAAAATAAAAAACCTTATGAGCAAAATAGGAGTAAAAAAAGTAGCTACAAGACAAATAACTCTGTATCTTCTTACTGTCATCATATCCACATTTATAGGA
>CAYFTB010000173.1:0-5068 GCA_964345875.1 uncultured Proteiniphilum sp. | reverse complement strand
TATTCAATACCTGCTTCCTGATACGAAATGCCTAGAGCGTCTGAAACGCCTCTACCATATTCAGGATCTGCTTTGAAGCAGTTTGTAATGTGTCTAATTTTAATTTTTTGTTCAGAGTTGCCCATATTTCTAGCTGTGTTCTCGAACAAACATTTTTGTTGTTCCTTGTTCATCAATCTAAACAATTTGCCTGGTTGCTCATAATAGTTGCTATCATCTTCTCTAAAATCCCAACGTTTTACGTCTCCACCTTTCTCAAGTGGCTCGTTGTGTTCAATGTTTTCGCTCCATAATCCGTAACTGTTAGGTTCGTAGTGAAGGTTTGCGCCGTGATTACCATCTACTCTCATCATTCCGTCACGGTGAAAACTGTTAAGAGTATTGGTAGCACCTTTTGGATGATTAACAGGGATTTGGTGATGATTAACTCCAAGTCTGTATCTTTGAGCATCTCCATACGAGAATAGTCGTCCTTGTAGCATTTTGTCAGGTGAGAAACTTATTCCGGGTACAACATTTGCAGGATTAAATGCAGCTTGCTCTACGTCTTGAAAATAATTATCAGGATTGCGGTTAAGTTCAAATTCACCCACAGGAATTAGCGGGAAATCACTCTTGTACCATACCTTTGTTAAGTCAAACGGATTGTAAGGCATGTTCAAAGCTTCCTCTTCTGTCATTACCTGGATATACATCTTCCATTTTGGGAAGTTGCCATTTCCAATAGCCTCAAACAGGTCGCGCTGGTGGCTTTCTCTGTCTTTTCCGACTAGAGTTTCTGCCTCCATATCTGTAAGATTTTCAATACCCTGTTGAGTCACAAAATGGAATTTAACCCAATGTCTTTTATTATTAGCACTTATAAAGCTAAATGTATGGCTGCCAAATCCGTGCATATGTCTGTAGCTTTTGGGTATTCCTCTGTTACTCATAGTGATTGTTACCTGATGCAATGCTTCTGGAAGACTTGACCAGAAATCCCAGTTATTGTTAGGACTTCTTAAGTTGGTGTGTGGGTCTCTTTTTACAGCATGATTTAAATCAGGAAATTTTAGTGGGTCACGAAAGAAGAATACTGGAGTGTTGTTTCCAACTAAATCCCAATTTCCCTCTTCGGTATAAAACTTCATTGCGAATCCTCTTATGTCTCTTTCTGCATCTGCTGCACCTCTTTCTCCAGCAACAGTTGAAAACCTTACAAACATTTCGGTTTTTTTGCCTATTTCAGAAAATATTTTTGCTTTGGTAAATTTTGTAATATCATGAGTTACAGTAAATGTGCCAAAAGCACCAGAACCTTTTGCGTGCATTCTTCGCTCTGGAATTACTTCTCGGTCAAAGTGTGCTAGCTTTTCTAAAAACCATACATCCTGTAGTACCATAGGGCCTCTTGAGCCTGCAGTCATTGAGTCTTGGTTGTTACTTACGGGAGAACCTGCTGCGGTTGTCATCTTCTTTTGGTTTTCCTTATCCTTTTGTCTTTTTAGTTCTTCTGCGTTCATTTTTTCTTGTTTTAATGGTTTAACATATATATCCTATTCGCAAAATAGTGATCTTTATTTTATCGTGAAATCGTAAAGTCAATAATGATTTCTAATAAATCAATATATATTTATAACTTATTGTTCATTTATCCTGTATTATATAAAGAGTTGAATATGAGTAGTTGAGAAACGATTTGTTTTTTATACCTTTAAGCTTTACTTTTTTAATTTAAAGTGTACAATTATGGAGTATAGAATAGAAAAAGACACAATGGGCGAGATAAAAGTGCCAGCCAACAGAATGTGGGGTGCACAAACCGAACGCTCTCTTGAAAATTTTAGGATAGGGCCAGCAGCATCTATGCCAAAACCAATAATAAAGGCTTTTGGAATACTAAAGAAAGCCGCAGCATACGCCAATTATGATCTTGGTGTTTTGCCAGTTGAAAAAAGAGATGCTATTAGCTCTGTATGTGATGAAATTGTGGCAGGAAAACTGGATGATGAGTTTCCTCTTGTAATATGGCAAACTGGTTCTGGTACGCAGTCAAATATGAATGTTAATGAGGTAATAGGGAATAGAGCACAGTTAGATAAGTATGATAAATTGGGAGGTGAGATGTTCATAAGACCAAATGATGATGTTAATAAATCTCAATCCTCAAATGATACATTTCCAACCGCTATGCATATCGCAGCATATCATACACTGATAGAAAAAACAATTCCTGGTATTAGCCAATTGCAAGCAACTCTACATCAAAAATCCAAAGAGTTTAAGGATATAGTTAAGATTGGACGAACTCATCTTATGGATGCCACACCTCTTACTTTGGGGCAAGAGCTTTCAGGTTATGCAGCACAGCTAGAATATGGTATAAGGGCTATTAATAATTCGTTACCTCATCTTAGCGAGCTAGCTTTAGGTGGCACAGCAGTTGGCACAGGTCTTAATACCCCAAAAGGATATGACAAGCTAGTGGCTAAATATATATCTGAATTTACTGGGCTACCTTTTGTTACTGCACCAAATAAGTTTGAGGCTTTGGCAGCTCATGATGCTATTGTAGAGAGCCACTCTGCATTGAAGCAAGTTGCAGTGTCATTGCACAAAATAGCTAATGATATTCGTATGTTGGCATCAGGTCCCAGATCAGGAATTGGAGAGATACATATCCCCGCAAATGAGCCGGGCTCATCTATAATGCCAGGCAAAGTTAATCCTACTCAAAGTGAGGCTTTGACAATGGTTGCTGCACAAGTTATAGGAAATGATGTTTCGATAGCATTTGGAGGTGCACAGGGTCATTATGAACTTAATGTGTATAAACCAATGATGGTATCAAACTTTTTGCAATCGGCAGAACTTATAGGTGACGCATGTTTGTCGTTTGATGTTAACTGTGCTCAAGGTATTCAGCCCAATCATGAAAGAATTAAAGAACTGGTTGATAACTCGCTAATGCTAGTTACTGCACTTAACACTAAAATTGGCTATTACAAAGCAGCCGAAATAGCTCAGACAGCTCATAAAAATGGCACTACTCTGAGAGAAGAGGCAATACGTCTTGGGTACGTTACTGCTGAACAATTTGACGAATGGGTAAGAGCTGAGGATATGGTTGGTGATATTGAATAATACTTGAAAATAGAACTGAAAGTTCTGTAGAGATCAGTGTATTTTCTTGAATATAAAGGCACAAAAAGCCGGCACTTAGATTTATTTCCTAATGCCGGCTTTTAATTTTGCGACTTCGACAAAGCGAAGCGTTATTTCATTTCAATTTCTTCTTTCAGGTCAATCTCGTTGTTTTCTTTATCGAAAAAGATATATTGCAGAAACCCTAAGTCCTGATTGGGTATAACTTTAAAAGAAACACCATACTTCTTCTTCCATTTACTTCCCAGCGAGAAGAAACCTTGTTTTACATATGCTGCAACATATGGATGGATGTGCAGACTGAATTTCTTCACTTTTAGTTTGTTAGCCATATAGTCAATTTTGCTTTCCAGAGTGTCTGTAAACAAAATTGATGACTTTATTTGTCCTTTACCAAAGCAAGTAGGGCATGTCTCGCTAGTGGCAATTTCTATTTCGGGTCTCACGCGTTGACGCGTAATTTGCATTAACCCAAATTTACTTAGTGGAAGTATTTTATGTTTTGCTCTGTCGGTAGCTAGGAACTCATTCATTTTTTTGAATAAATCACTACGATGCTCACCCGAGCCCATATCAATAAAATCTACCACAATAATACCTCCCATGTCACGTAGTCGTAATTGTCGGGCAATCTCTTCGGCGGCTGCAACGTTTACTTCGAATGCACTATCTTCCTGGCCTAAAGATTTCCTATTTCTGTTTCCGCTATTTACGTCAACTACATGCAGGGCTTCAGTATGTTCTATGATGAGATAAGCTCCATTTTTGAAAGTAACAGTTTTTCCAAAGAGCGATTTTACTTGTTTTGTTACTCCAAAATTATCAAGGATTGGCAATGTGCCACTATAATGTTTCACAACATTTTTTCTGTCTGGAGCAATCAAGCTAACATACTCAGCAATCTGCTTGGCTACATTCTCATCATTTATGTGTATTTGTTCAAACGATGGGTCAAAGATATCGCGCAATAACGCAACTGTTCTACCCATTTCTTCAAAAACCAGTTTTGTAGGTTTTGCCTTTATCAGGTTTTCTGAAGTTTTTTCCCAGCGCTTAATCAATACTTTTAATTCAGCATCCAGTTCAGCTACACGTTTGTCCTTTGCGTTTGTGCGAATAATCACACCAAAGTTTTTTGGTTTAATACTTTGCACAAGTTCTCTAAGTCGTGCACGTTCTTCCCGCGATCGTATCTTTTGAGATACAGATACACGATTCATAAACGGTATTAATACCATAAATCTTCCGGCAAATGAAATTTCTGACGTCAGTCTTGGCCCTTTTGTTGAAATGGGTTCTTTGGCAACTTGTACCAATACCTCCTGGCCAGGATTTAGCATATCAGTAATCGAACCTTCTTTTTCGATTCCTGGCTCCAACTTCATCTTCTGAAGTTGCACCGGTTTCTTTTTGTCGGTAACAAGTTTCTGAAAACTGGAAACAGATTTAAATTCTACCCCTAAATCTAAATAGTGAAGAAAAGCGTCCTTTTTATGTCCTACATCCACAAATGCAGCATTTAGGGCAGGCATCAATTTTTTGACTCTGCCTAAATAGATGTTCCCAACAGAAAATGATTCATCTAGGCTCTCTTTTTGGTACTCTACAAGTTTTTTATCCTCTAATAGTGCCAGAGTAATCTCATTTTGTTGTACATCAACTACAAGTTCGCTTGTCACAATTTTTATTATTTAATTTATTAATAATTCGGTTTTTGTTCCGCTGAACAAAAAACTGCGTTCTCACGAACACTCACATCTTTTTGATAAAATGTTTATACACAAAGAACAAACTTCATAGAATTATATCTGTAAGTTTGTTCTTGTATTCGAAGGTCTAAAATAAACTACAAAAGACTATTTCTTCTTTTTATGTCTGTTTTTTCTAAGTCTTTTCTTACGCTTGTGTACAGCCATTTTATGCC
>CAYFTB010000172.1:0-5079 GCA_964345875.1 uncultured Proteiniphilum sp. | reverse complement strand
ATTTCAGGATACTTTAGAGCAGATGAAACCATTAATTATGTTCAAAACGTAACAAATAGATGGGAGCAATATATGGAAAAAGTCAAATAAAGCGATTGAAAAAATAGCTCTATAAAGCTAAATAATACCATTTACCAGCCCAACATGATTTCGACAATTTTCTCAGATGTATTACCGTCCCATAGTTCAGGAATATCTCCTTTCTTCCATTCACCCATAAATAGTTTCTCAAGAATAGGGGGTATTGCATCAGGGTCTGTTCCTATAAGCTCATTTGTTCCAATTGTACAAGTTTCAGGGCGTTCTGTATTATCACGGAGTGTGATACATGGAATTCCCATAACAGTAGTCTCCTCAGTAATACCTCCAGAATCAGTTATAACTGCCTTTGAATTTTTTACCAGATAATTAAATTCAAGATATCCTAGTGGTTCCACAATATGTAAATTATCTGCTATAATATCAAGATCTCGAAATATTCTAGCAGTACGAGGATGGATTGGAAAAATAACAGGCAAGCCTCTTACATTATTAGTAATAGTGTAAATTGTAGCTTTAAGCTTTTTAGCCTCATCAACATTTGCAGGCCTATGCATAGTTAAAACAGTATATTCTTGATGTTTTAATCCAATTTCATCAAAAAAAGCAGGTTTTATAAATCTATGAATATTAGCTAATAATGTATCTATCATTACATTGCCAACAAAATGAATGCGATCTTTAGTAGCTCCACTATTAAGGAGGTTTTGAGTAGCAAGCTCGGTTGTAGTAAAATAATAATCAGCTAAAGCGTCAGTCACAATACGATTTATCTCTTCAGGCATTGTCAAATCCCAAGATCTAATCCCAGCTTCAATATGTGCTACTTTGATATTTTGTTTTTTTGCAACTATCGAGCATGCCATTGTGGAAGTTACATCACCCACTACCACAACCACATCAACAGGGTTATTCATCAACTCCTTTTCAAAAGCTATCATAATACCTGCAGTTTGTTCGGCCTGAGTGCCACCCCCTATTCCTAAGTTTGAATCAGGTTGTGGTATCTTAAGGTCTTCAAAAAAAGCCCCACTCATATTTTTATCATAATGCTGTCCTGTATGTATAAGCCTATATTCTATTTTTCTATTTCTGATAATATTAGATCGATCAATTGCATGGATTATTGGAGCAATTTTCATAAAGTTTGGTCTGGCACCAGCAATAATCGAAATCTTTAGGTTATTTGATGAATTGTTCATTTTGCAACTAATTGTATTCTGTATCATTTATTTTTGTATTACAAAGGTAATTATTATCGAGTCACGATAACAAAAAATCGCAGTAAAACACAATGGTCTTACTGCGATTAATATACTGATTTGTAAATGATAAATACTTATCCTTTTCCTTTTCTTACTTCACTTCTTCAAAGTCCACGTCAGTTACATCGTCTTGACGATCTCCAGCCTGGCTTTGTTGCTGTCCGCTAGTATCTGCTCCACCCGTTGCATCGCCACCTGTTTGAGCGTTTTGAGCATTATACATATCTTGAGAAGCTGCTTGGAAAGCAGTATTTAGCTCATCTATATATTTAGTTATGTCATCAACGTTTTGAGATTTATGAGCTTCTTTCAATTTTTCAAGAGCACTTTCTATAGGAGCTTTTTTGTCAGCAGGTATTTTATCTCCAAACTCTTTTAATTGTTTTTCTGTTTGGAAAATTGTTGAATCTGCCTGATTTAATTTCTCTACGCGTTCTTTTTCTTTCTTATCTGCCTCGGCATTTGCATTAGCTTCTTCTTTCATGCGATTTATTTCTTCCTCGCTTAATCCTGATGAAGCCTCAATACGAATTTTTTGTTCTTTACCAGTTGCTTTATCTTTTGCAGAGACACTTAAAATACCATTAGAATCTATATCAAATGTTACTTCAATCTGCGGAGTGCCACGTGGTGCTGGTGGAATACCATCTAGATTAAACACACCAATTTGTTTATTATCACGTGCCATTGAACGCTCACCCTGCAACACATTAATCTGAACAGATGGTTGATTATCTGAAGCAGTAGAGAATGTCTCGCTTTTCTTAGTTGGAATAGTAGTGTTTGCATCAATCAATCTTGTCATCACACCTCCCTGAGTTTCAATACCCAATGATAATGGAGTAACATCAAGAAGAAGTACATCTTGTACTTCACCAGTAAGAACACCACCTTGAATAGCTGCACCAAGAGCTACTACTTCGTCAGGATTAACCCCTTTGTTTGGAGCTTTTCCAAATATTTTTTCGACAATTTGCTGTACAGCTGGGATACGAGTAGAACCCCCTACAAGAATAACTTCATCAATATCAGAAGTGGTCATTCCTGCATCCTTAAGAGCTGTTTGACATGGCCCTACAACCTTCTGCAGCAAGCTATCTGTAAGTTGCTCGAATTTAGCACGAGTCAATGTTTTCACTAAGTGTTTAGGAATACCATTTACCGGCATAATGTATGGCAAGTTTATTTCAGTAGAAGAAGAACTTGAAAGTTCAATTTTCGCTTTTTCAGCAGCTTCTTTTAAGCGTTGCAATGCCATAGGATCGTGGCGAAGATCAATACCTTCATCACTCAAAAATTCTTCTGCTAACCAGTCTATGATTGCATGATCAAAGTCATCCCCTCCAAGGTGAGTATCACCATTTGTTGATTTAACTTCAAAAACGCCATCACCTAGTTCTAGTACAGATATATCAAATGTTCCACCACCAAGGTCGAATACTGCAATCTTCATATCTTTATGTGCCTTATCCAATCCATAAGCTAATGATGCAGCGGTAGGTTCATTCACAATACGACGTACATTAAGCCCCGCAATTTCACCTGCCTCTTTAGTAGCCTGACGCTGTGCATCACTAAAATAAGCTGGAACTGTAATAACAGCTTCTTTTACTTCTTGTCCAAGATAGTCTTCTGCAGTTTGTTTCATTTTTTGCAAAATAATTGCAGAAATTTCCTGTGGAGAATACATTTGTCCTTCAATATCCACACGTGGTGTGTTATTATCACCTTTAACAACTTTATAGGGAACACGACCTATCTCTTTAGCTACCTGGTCGTATGTTTCACCCATAAATGTTTTTATTGAGTATATAGTATGTTTAGGATTTGTAATTGCCTGACGTTTTGCAGGATCTCCAACCTTTCTTTCACCATTATCAATAAATGCCACAATAGAAGGAGTAGTACGCTTTCCTTCATTGTTTGGAATTACCACGGGCTCATTACCTTCCATTACCGAAACGCAAGAGTTTGTAGTTCCTAAGTCAATACCTATTATTTTTCCCATAATTTAAATATGTTTTTTGTTGTTTTATTTTCAATTTTTGTTTACATCTTACTTGTTTTCAAAAGTCGTGCCAAAATTTATCATCAATATAAAAACTGACATAATGTCGCTATTTAAATATCTTTTTTTAATATAGTTTGAAGTTTTTATTACCTTTGACTCATGTTATATGCAAATTATAACTGATAAATTATTAATCAATATAATATAACGTGCTATGTTTACCAAAGAAGACTTATTGCTGCTACAGGAAAAAGGTATTTCTGAGCAACAGATTAAAACGCAATTAGAAAGCTTTGCTACTGGATTTCCATATCTGGAAATTGTTAGTGCTGCGTCATTCGAGAAAGGAATTATGGCAATTTCTGAAGAAGAAAAAGAAAAATATCTGGACACATGGCAAGAATATCTAAAGGGTGATAAAAAAATAACCAAGTTTGTTCCTGCATCAGGTGCTGCGAGTCGTATGTTCAAAGATCTATTTGCATTTAAAAATGCAAGCTACAGCTCTCCTACTACAGATTCAGAGAAAGTGTTTTTCAGCAATCTCTCAAATTTTGCATTCTATGATACTTTAAGCGAAACGTGCAAAAAGATGTACTCTGAATCTGCAAAAGAACTTCTACAGGAGGGAAGATTTAAAGATATTATAGATGCACTACTTTCGGAAGAGGGACTTAATTATGGAAATCTTCCAAAAGGGTTGCTGTTGTTTCACAAATATAAGGAAGGGAATAGAACGCCAATTGGTGAGCATATGACCGAAGGAACAATGTATGCAAAAGATAAAAATGGAGTAGTAAATCTTCATCTCACAGTTTCTAAGGAACACAAAGACCTATTTGAACTTCTTGTAGCAGCTCGCAAAACCAGTTACGAAGCAAAGTTGGGTGCGAAATTTAATGTATCATACAGTGTGCAAAAGTCAGGTACGGATACAATTGCTGCCGATATGAACAATGAGCCATTTAGAACTGAAAGTGGAGAACTATTGTTCAGACCTGGCGGACATGGCGCTTTAATAGAGAATCTTAATGATATTGACTCAGATATTATTTTTATAAAGAACATAGATAATGTTATTCCAGACAAGCTAAAAGAGGAAGAAGCACTATACAAGCAATTGTTAGCGGGTGTGTTAGTGTCTATGCAAAAAAGGGCTCACAGATATCTAATAGAGATGACATCTGGTGATGTTGATAAAAATAAACTTCAGGAAGTTCTAGAATTTAGTCATAATGAATTAACTATCATTCCTCCTCAAGGTGGATTTAAGGACGACAATGAACTTAAAGAGTACTTAATATCCAAGTTGGATCGACCTTTCAGAGTATGTGGAATGGTAAGGAATGAGGGAGAACCAGGAGGAGGTCCATTTATTACCATAAACTCAGATGGAACGGCGTCACTTCAAATTTTAGAAAGCTCTCAAATTGATAAAAGCAATGAGAAAGCAATGCATGCTTTCAAAGACGGATCTCACTTTAATCCTGTTGATTTGGTTTGTGGTGTTAAATGCTATAAAAACAATAAGTTTAATCTTCCAAAATATGTTGACAAAAATACAGGATTCATATCACAAAAATCGCAGAACGGAAGGCCTCTTCAGGCTCTTGAATTGCCTGGATTGTGGAATGGAGCTATGAGTGATTGGAACACAATATTTATTGAAGTTCCCATCAGTACTTTCAATCCAGTAAAAACTGTCAATGACTTGCTCAGACCTGAGCATCAATAATAAGTAAACATATTTTATATAACGATAAG
>CAYFTB010000171.1:0-5081 GCA_964345875.1 uncultured Proteiniphilum sp. | reverse complement strand
CGGATTCGTCCGTTTTATATATAACATAACGTTCGCTGAACGTCTCAATGTAGAAAACTGGTAATTTTCATTTGAAAGAGACTGATAGCGCAATGTTCATGCTATACGAAAGTATGGCGTGGGCTTGCCTGTTTCTTTCAAAGGGTATACCAGTACCTCTACATTGGACAGCGTGAGTTCCACGCTTTTTTTTGAGGTACAGCGAGCAAAGTATAAACATTTAAAAATCAAAGAACATGAGAAAAATTAAAGTTTACATTGCTGCTTCGCTTGATGGCTATATTGCCCGACCTGATGGAGACTTAGATTGGTTGACAAAATACCCAATAACACCCGAAATAAATTATGGGTATAATGAGTTTTTCGATTCTGTAGATACCGTAATCATGGGCGGAAAGACCTATCGTGATATTCTTAATATGGATGTTATCTATCCTTATGAGAGTAAAACCACCTATGTAATAACACGGAACATTATAAATTCACCAAAGGATAACAGATATTTTATAACAGACAATGTAATTGATGAAATATCGGAACTAAAGACGCAACAAGGCAAAGATATTTGGCTTGTAGGGGGTGGAGAATTAATTACGATGATGCTGAATGCAAATTTGCTTGATGAAATGCAAATTTGCTATGTTCCCGTGATTTTGGGTACGGGTATTCTATTATTCCCAAACAATCCCAAGGAATCCACATGGAAATTAGTTGGAAGCGATATTTATGATTCAGGTCTTATCAAAATTAATTATGTGATTGATTGATGTTTGGTAAGTATTTGAGAAAATATTACCTTTGTAAAAATTTAGAGCAAACAAATTATGTCAAGTATACGTTGCGGATTAGCACGCACTTTTAAAATCCGTGCATAGTCTATGCTGAGAAAGCCTTTCTCAGTTTTCTTATAGCCTTCAATTTTTCTGAGGGTAAATTTTCTATTATCATTTATTAATTAAGATTTTGACGCAGATGTAATATCTGTGTCTATATCTCATTTATAAGAAAACAAGTATGGACTTAAATAAAAAACATTTATTATATCTCATCGTATTTTTCCTATCTCTAAGTTTAAATGCTTTTGGACAATCGAACAGCATTTCAGGAAACATACTTAATCAAAACACAAAAGAACCTGTCAGATATGCCAGCGTTGCTCTGTTCAAGCAGGATTCCGTATTCTTAAAAGGAACGACAGCAGATTCAATCGGAAGATTTGAATTTACAAATCTTACTTCTGATGATTATGTATTGTCGGTATCTTGCATGGGCTTTGAGGCAAAAAAGATTTTATTTCAAAATCTTTCAGAATCAGCAGAGGTTGATATATTCTTGAGTGAAAGTGTGTTGTCACTTGGTGAAATTGTCGTTTCAGGTTCATCTACGATAAGCAAAATAAATCAGCGAATTATTTTTCCGACAAAACTGCAACTTAGCCATTCGGCAAACGGGATGCAACTGTTGAATACAATGATGCTTCCGGGACTGAATATTAACCCAATGGCAAATACTATTTCATCCTCTGATGGCGGAAAAGTTGTATTGCAAATCAATGGGGTAAACGCTACATCCGAGGAGATTCAAACTTTGCAGCCACGTCAAATTAGGCGGGTTGAATATTCGGATTATGCAGGAATAAGATATGGTGAAGCATCTAAAATCGTCAATTACATTGTCTCAAGAGACAATAAGGGTGGCGTTATCGGGGTAGATTTAATGAATTCTCTGAATATTCTTGCAGGTGGAGATGTATTTTTCGCCAAATTTAATAAAGGAAGGTCGGAATATGCGTTGAATTATACAACCGCTTTTCAGAAAATCAACAGCAATAATCGGACACGTTTTGGAAGTTATCAGTTTGGGAACTCTACCCCATTGTATAGAGATGAAATCAGAGATGGCGGTGATTATTCATATCAGATGCATGATGTTGCTTTCGGATATAATTATCAGCAAAGTGATTCGGTATTTCTTAATGCAAAGTTGAAGTATGCTTTGACAAATCATCCGCATAATGATTTCAAAAGTAGTCTGAAAGAAAATGGCATAGAGATAGGGCAGATATTTGATGGCGTCAGTCAGAAAATAAATGCTCCAACAATAGATTTATACTATGAGCATGGTTTGAAGAACCAACAAAAAGTGTATGCCAACGTTGTCGGGAGTTATGCCAAAGCTGAAACAGGTCGTAATTACATGGAGTTCGACAATACGAATACCCTTTTCAGTGAGCAGTTCGGCTTGGTTTCCAATAAATATTCACTGATTGCAGAAGGGATTTATGAAAAGGGATTTACTTATGGCAGTTTGAAACTTGGGACGAAGCACATCCAATCGTTTACAGATCAGGAAATTCATCAAAATGGAGTTTTCAAATCTGATTTGAATCAAACAGAATCTTCCGTTTTTGCAGAATGGCATCACAGTAAAGATAATTTCAGCTATTCGCTTGGGATTCGAACCAATCGGGTACATTTTTCTAATAGCTCAATCAATAAGAGTTATTATAACTTTCTGCCTAAAGTGATGTTTGGTTATCGGTTAAGCGAAAAATCGTTTATTCGATACGATGCGGAAATGAGCCAAACCAACCCGACTTTGGTTGAGCTGACCGACACAGAAATTAGGATAGATCCTTATCTTGCCGAAAAAGGCAATTTATCTTTAAAGCCTTACCGCAATCTGAATAACAATCTTTTTTACGAAAGCAAAAAAGGCTTGTTCACATTCAATGCTAACCTGCGACATCATTACAAGCATAATCCTATCATGGAATCAGTCAAAGAACAAAGCAATTTCTTCCTGATAATGCCTGAAAATATGAAAAGTTGGAACAGGTATAATGCAGAAATGAACCTAAAGGTGGGAATGATAAAAAACATACTACAATTTTCACTTACAGGTGGGTACAATCACTTTAACAGTCAAGGGAATAATTATTCTCATACACACTCTAATTTTTACTATAGTGCGAATGTCTTGGCGATGTATAAAAAATGGATATTTATTGGTCAGATACAGCCTTTTGATGAAAAATTGTATGGTGAAACCGTTATTAAAAGTGGCAATTATCATTATTTAGCCATTCAATATAATGCCAATAACTTCTCTTTTGGTATAGGAGCATTTAATCCATTCAAGAATGTTTCACGCACTGTTATAGAGAATAAGAATAATCAAGCACCTTTCAGGCGAGAAAGTTTCAGTAGTGCTTCCCAAACAATTGTGGCTACCCTTACATGGAATTTTAGTTTTGGGAAAGCTCATAGTTCTGGAAATAAATCTCTGAATAATCAGGATGCGGATTATGGTATAAAAGAGAACTACAAATAAGCCTTGTTATTGGAAACTAAACAAATCCGATATTATGTACTACTGGCAAATATATCACTAATTATCTTTCAACAATATGTTGTTTATGGCATCTCACTGAATTTTTACTGATTCAGTGAATGCCTTTCTATGCTATCAATTGATGGTATAAAAATTCGTTTCACTAAAAAATGACAAAAATGAGAGATAAAATTAAAAATATAGCCGAGAAATTGGAACAGAAAATCCGCTCGCAAGAGCTTAATTTGGTTGACAAAATTAAGGATATACCTCAAATAATATTATTACTTGAGCAAGGGTTTTCGGAAATGAAAGAGTTGATTTCTAATTATAAATTCAAAAGCGATAATGATGAAATATTGTTCTTTAAGTTAATAAAACCCAAGTTGTTTAGCAAATTAATTTATTACAGGAAAGTATATAATGTCGAAATGATGCGTCCTAATGGACAAGATTGTACTTTGAAAAAGTACTTAATAAATGAACTGAATCAACTGGAAGTTTTCTATAACAAAAATATAGATTTCTATAAATATTACCGATCTGGAAATACTCATTTAGACAAATACTTTTTCTTGAGAGGCAAACAGGATGTTCAAATGACAATGGAAACCTTTTACTTTGAGAGAGATTCAAACTTTTCAACTATTTGTGATTTTAAAGTTGCCAAAATATTAGCAAACGAAATGCTGCAAATTTATCTGAACGAAGAGATTGCGAAAATAGACGAACAACAAACTGTTCAACCATCCAGTTTCCCCAAGTCACGACTAACATGGACAAGAACTAAAACAGACCTTGTTGAATTGATTTATGCTCTTTGTGAAGCGGATTGTTTCAACTACGGAAAAATTAATTTGAAACAGATAACAAGCTATGTTGAAAATGTGTTTAACGTTGATTTGGGAAATCCATATCATACTTATATCGAAATAAGGGAACGAACTAACCGAACACAGTTTTTAGATGAACTAAAAGAAATATTAATGCGTAAAATAGATAAAGACGATAGAAAATGAAAACATTGGCATACTCCCATTTTTAAAGAGACCCGATTGATTTTCATTTTACTGAATATAGGCGACTTACACCGACTTTATTCCCAACTATCAACAAACTACATCTACTCTGCATAAGCCTCAAAAAATCATTTTTTTGAGGCTTTTTCGTATAAATGACACGATTCCCAACCTGTGATGTTTATGTAGCAAAAAAGTCATATTGTGAAATCCTTGTTAGACCTATTTCCCACGATGCCTCAATAAATAGTTTTCCCAAGTTGGGAAGAAAAGAATTACAAACTATAGACCTTTGCAACAAATTAATAAGTTACAATTATGGATGTCATAACTGTTGAATCAAAAGCCTTTAAGGAGTTGGAAGCTAAGATTAATGCTATTGCTGATTATGTTCTTAATAAGCAAGATGCGGAGAATATAAACGAAGATGAAATCTGGGTGGATAGTTATGAAGTTTGTACATTCTTAAAAATCAGCGATAAAACATTGCAAAGGCTTCGGGTATCAGGAACGATTGCTTATTCTAATATTCGAGGTCGATATTTTTATAAAATCGGAGAAATAAAACGAATGCTGGAAGAACGATTAATCAGAAGCAACGCTGAATGTATAAATGACTTAGTAACAAATCATAAGTTATATGTTAAGGAAAGAAGAAGTCTTAGAAAGAACAAATAACGGTCTGAATATTTTCAGACACTATATTGCTTGTCAATGGCGTGTAGGGCG
>CAYFTB010000170.1:0-5102 GCA_964345875.1 uncultured Proteiniphilum sp. | reverse complement strand
CTGCAATTCTTATTTCGTATAGGAGCATACGGTCAGAAGATTTTGGAATTCAAACGGTAGGTAGAATTTTGAGAATGCCTCATCGCCGTCACTACAAAAATGATGATTTAAATCATGGGTATGTTTACACCAACATACAAACAAATGAGATAAGATTTGTGCCATCCGACTCTGATTACTTTGATAAATTATTAGCCGAAAGACAAGACGATAGGGGTTGGAGTTATAGTACAATGCAAGCTGCGCAAATAATAAACGATAGAAAAACAACTGCTACATTAACATCAGTGTTTGAAAGAATATTTTTTAATGTGATGGAAGAGCGATATGGAATAAAGCAGCTGCCCGACATTGATTTATTTACACCAAGAGCAAAAGATGATATTGAGCTTCAAGAGCGTAAAAACAAAAACACACAATTAATGATTGAAAAGGGATGGGTTTTTGATATTGAAGATCATCAAATAACTATTCCTACTGATATTAAAGCAGATCCGTATCAGGTGAATGCTATAGCTATAAACTCTTCAAACTCACGAAAATTTGCAATTACTAATGATGAGTTTCGGCAATATTTCGACCGTTTTTGTTTTGATTCTATCACAATGTTGATTAAAGAAAAATCGTGGCGGAAGATGCGAGAAACATTAATAAATTTTGCTGAGTATTATTTGCAGCAGTTTGAGTTTGATGCAAGAAAAATATACCTGTATCCATTAAACAAAAAAATAATTTTAGACGATATCAGAATTGCATTAGAAAAGTATAATGAATATCAACATAATCAAGAAACCGTAAATCGTCGTGTTGAGTATGTAAGTTGGTCGATTCCCAAGGAAAGGTATTATAGTGAAAAGCACATCAAAGAAGAGATTGACAAGCATGCTATGATTCCTTTTTATGAACAAAAGTCAGCATCGAATCCAGAGAAACTATTTAAGGAGTTCTTGATAGAGAATGAAAGCAATATTGAGTATTGGTACAAGAATGGTGATGCGGGGAGAGAGCACTTTGCTGTAGATTATATTGATATAGCAGGAGTAAAAAGATTATTTTATGTGGACTTTATAATTCATACAAAAGATGGGCGTATTGGTTTGTTTGATACAAAAACACTAAAATCAGATATTTCGGATGCAAACAAACATAATGGGCTGCGACGATGGATGAAAAAAAATGGTGATAAATATTTTGGAGGAGTATTAATTCCTGTTGAGGTAGCGGACATTTGGAAATTCTATTACTCTGAATTTGATTTAGAAGAAGGTAAGTACATTGATTCTACGGTGGGATTTACAGATTTGAGATTTTAAATACATTAATACTAAAATGCTATGATGAATAAAGGACTGGATGCAATGTTTATGCACTTTGGTATCCGAAAAGAGGATATGGCAGTGATAAAAAATGTATGTGAGAAGCATGATGTGGATTTTGATTGGTTTAAAGATGAAATATTAAAAAAATTCCACGAAGCGAAAATCAGAAATGAAGATTTGTCTAATAATACTCTTCAAAAGGTTATTGAAAAAGCATTGTCGAATACTTAAATTTATAATAACATGCATATTACCAGAATAGCAGCCAAAAACTATAAGACATATCGAGAACTTGATATTGATTTGTCGGTGAAAGATGAGCAGCCTATTGTGTTGATTGGTGGATTAAATGGAGGTGGTAAAACAACTCTTTTTCAGGCTATATATTCAGCATTGTATGGTTTAGAGATTAAAGATGAAGACCACTTTAAGCGTTTATTAAATGCCTCTGTTGAGTTTAAGAGGGATGTTAGGATAGAGCTACAAATAGACTTTAAGGGCAAAGTGTTGGGGCAGGATTATTTCTATATTATTAAAAGGACTTATGCTCTAAACCCACAAATGAAGCCAATGGAGTCGGTTCATTTGAATTTCAATGGAGATAAATTTACATATGGAAGTGCAATGCCCTTAACTCAAAGGGCTAAAATGGAAGCAGAAGTCAATAAAATAATCAAAGCAAATCTTCCTAAAGAACTGAGTAGATATTTTTTGTTCGATGCAATGGAGTCTGGTAATCTTTTAAAAGAAGATTATCTGACAAGAGTGATTAAAGAAAATATTGAAAACGTGATGGGCTTTAATAAATATATAATGCTTAGAGAAGCATCGGAAAGATTGAAAGCACGATATATTGAAGAATCACTTGAGCTTGAAGAAGAACGGATAGAATATAATAATCTCGTTAATTCAAAGATTGAGCTTGAGAAAAAAATACGTGAGCTTAGAGAGAGTGAACAAATTAAATTGGGTTATTTACTTGATCAAAAAGAATATTACAACAAAGCTAAAGAGGGAGTGAATCTGCAAAAAGAGTTTCAGGATCAGATGAAGATTTATCAGAGTAGAATTGATGATTTGAAAGCGAAACAAAAAGAATATTTAGAGAGTATAAACAAATATTCGACGGAAATTGAAATACAAGCTATTGTGCCCAAACTCGTATCCATTATTAGAGATGAATTAGAAATGATTGTTTCTAAGTTTGGAGATGAAAACAATCGGAACAGACTCACCAATGAACAGCTTACTCATGTGGGAAATCAATTGGATGAGTTTCTTGCTTCACAAAATATTGTTGGGGAGCATAATAAAAATTTATCTGATGAGTTTATAATTTTCCTCGAAAACAGTTTCAATAAAAACAATGATATTGAACAATATAACTTTTTGTCATCCGATGAATTGGATACTATAAAGTATCTATTAAATAACTCTTCTCTTAATTCCTTTAATTATATCAAATCTAATAAAGAATCTCTCGAAAATGAACTTAAATCATTGCCAAATTTGATACATCAATTGGAAGAAACAAAAAAAATGTTGAGCGATGATGAGTTTACAATTATAGATACTTATGAAAGAACACAGGCTGAACTCAAAGATATTAGAGATAAACTTAAAGCTATTGATCAAGAAATAGAGGATAAGGAGAAGAAGATTAATAAGTATGATATTTCGGATGAGCAGATTCCAAATCCTAAGCTTGAATTATGTAAAAAGTTAGGACCTTTGTTTAATGATATATCCAACTCTTTGCTTGTAATGAAGAAACAACATATAGAGCAGACTATGAAAGAGGATCTGAACCTAACATTAGTAGCATATGCGAATCAAATAGATCGAGTGGAATTGTCGGAGGATATGTCTAATTTGACTTTCAAGATATTTCATAAAGCTGGAAATGAGATTTATCTGGAAGAGTTAAATGCTGCCTCAAAGCAAATAATTGTTCAAGTGCTTCTTAAAGCGCTACATCAATTTGGTGATTATAATCCACCTGTTATGATTGATACTGTTATGGGGTATTTGGATGAAGAGAGCCGAGCATCTTTGCTTGAAAATTATTTTCCAAAGCTATCACATCAAACTATTTTATTTAGTACTGATAGTGAAATAAGAAAAGATAAAGATTTGGACAAAATAGAGTCCTTTATCTCGAAAAAATTCACACTGGTTAGAGACAAAGTGAAACAATTGACCGTGGTTAATGAGGGCTACTTTAACGATTAAAAAAAATCATTATGCTTAAATTAGAGACAAACTTAAGATCCGCAGAGGATATTTCTCCAAAAGTAGATTTGTTACGATCAAAGTATGAATCGATTATAAATTTAGAGAAATATGCTTTTGATGAACATTCATATACAGTGAGAGGTAATGCAAAATATATGCGTATGGCATTGTTAGCCGGATTGTCCCAATCGTATAAAAGAACTTATGATTTTGAGCAATTGACAATGACCAGCAATAGTATTCAACCTACTTTATTTACAGTGCATGGGCTAGCTGATACAATAAATACTTTAATTAATTTACGATATAATAATCTTGATATTAATTGGGATGATCCTATAACTCGAAGTAAAGTAATTTCTTATGAGATTATTAAAGGTGCTGAATACTTATTGAAAGACAACAATTTACTTGAATGGATGTCATATACTCGATCCGACAGTAAAGGTTCTTCAGAAATACCATATCTCAACCTTAATATCGGTGAGTATGATGACAATATACCTGCCTATTTAGATATGAATAGTAGAGATATAAATAATACTCAGATATTAATTGCAGGAACAACAGGCTCAGGTAAAACAAATCTTCTTGCTGTTTTGATGAATGAAATTAGAACTTTATCGATAGAAACAAACTATCCGGTTAACTTTTTATTTTTTGACTATAAAGCTGAGTTTTCTGATTCCGCTAATAGGCATTGGCTTAATCACTTGGCAGTCGATGAGAGAGCGATTTTAGACCCTATAGAGGCTCCATTACCTTTCAATCCTTTTAAGAATTTTGTTGATGCAAATATAAATGAGATCAATATATACTCTACAGAAATGTCATCTGCGCTTTGTTCAATTGATAAGGCAACAATTAGTGCAAACATGAACAACAGGCTTTCTGAAGCGATTATTGAAGCTTATAAAAAAACCAAAGGACTACCTATATCATTTAAGCTTATATATGATTGCTATACTGACTTGCAGCCAGAGGCAGACAAGGAAAAGATTGATAGTGTGAAATCTGTATTGAGCCAAATTATCAGAGCTAATATATTTGAGACCGAAAATAAGGTTGATCTCATAAATAATAGCTTTATCATTAAAATGGATAAATATACGAGCGACAGTGTCATTGGAAAAGCTATAGTTTATTTTATTATTTCAAAACTAAACTCTCTTTATGAGACATTGCCTCCACAAGCTAACGATGGGAGTAAAGTGCAGCTACGTCATTTCACTGTAATTGATGAAGCTCATTATATGCTGGACTTTGATAATCGTCCATTAAGAAATTTAATTGCAGTTGGGAGAAATAAAGGCATGAGTTTAGTATTGGCAACTCAAAATATGGAGAGTTTTAAGTCGAAGCATTTTGATTTTTATGCAAATGCACAATATCCATTGATAATGAAACAACAAACAATAAATGACTCTGTGATAAAAGATTTATATGGTGCCAGTAATACAGAGCTTCATGCAATCAGACAAGCGATAGCTGGTTTGGGCAAGGGAGAACTAATTATAAAAAATAATGAGGCTATTATGTTGGGCATTG
>CAYFTB010000169.1:0-5113 GCA_964345875.1 uncultured Proteiniphilum sp. | reverse complement strand
TGCCACAAAGGATATAAAAAATACATAATTTAAATTTAGCTTGCTACTATTTTTCATTAATATAAATTTGTTATATTTCTATTTATATAATATAACCACAAATAAATACAATTATTCCCATATACGCAAGCTATTTATTAATTATTTTAATATATACACCGCATAACGTAAATAAATAAACTTCAATCATAATTACAATATATATTTATGTTTAAATCAGCCAATAACACTCTATATAAAAAAACTCTATAAAATTGAGGTTACTTATAATAGTCAGAAACTAATTCGTAATTTCGAGAAATCAAAGCAGAATAAAAACTCTACAATTAATAATTCCAGCACAAAACTTTTGAATAAAATATCTTGTAGAGGTTCGTCCGTCACGTAACGGCAGAATAAAATATGTTGTGGAGGTGATTCCGTGACGCAACGGCAGGTTTTTCGAGGTAAATTTAAGCTTGAATTTACAAATTTTACACATATTTCAGGAGACATATGTTATCGATTATAAAATTCAGTAATGCTGCGGAATATTTTGGTGATAAAATTACGCTATGGAGGTACAAATTAGCAATATTTTATATAGCCTTTACATGACGGCAGAAGAAAAGCTTCTGTGGAGGTGTTTCCATGACATAATTTTCACTTTAACTTTTTCACTTTTTAACCAAAAAGGCTCTTTTAAGAAAGAATTTAAAGTGAGTTTATGTTAACAGCACTGTACAACCTTATAAATCCAAGTGAGTTTATCAAAAAATGATACCACATACCCACCTCTTCATGAGTTTTTATGCATCCAGCACATCACGGCAGCATTAACATCTAGGTTTTAACATTTATAAGTCGCTTAAAATAAACTTATTGAAATTTTAATATCAAACAGGTGCAACCACTATAGAATTATTAACACTGTAAAAATCATCAATTGTAAATAAAAGCAAATGGCTTATTTGAAAACAAAACAAGCCTAATTGTCAAAGTCCTTTAAAATTGAGATATTATAAATGTAGAAAAGAAAATGGCTCAAAACCAACAATGATTTTGAGCCACTTATAATAAAAAAAATTCCCCTTTTAACTTAGTAATGAATCTGGATCTAGATTATCATGTTCAATATCTAAAAAGTATTTATAAGTTCCAACTTTCAACTCAGCACAAGCGTCATAATCGCAAACAATAATGCCTTTTTCATGAAGTTGTAATGCACTGATTGTCCACATTTGATTTATCGAACCCTCTACTGCATGATACAATGCACGTGCTTTGTGCAAACCATTTGCAAGAATCAGAACCTCTTTAGCATCAAGAATAGTGCCAACCCCCACAGTAAGTGCAGTTTTTGGAACCATATCCACATCATTATCAAAAAATCTTGAGTTTGCTACAATAGTGTCAGTAGTCAAAGTTTTGATACGAGTGCGTGATGTTAAAGAAGACCCAGGTTCATTAAAAGCAATGTGACCATCAGGACCAATCCCCCCCATAAAAAGATCAATACCTCCAACTGTTTTCATTTTATTTTCATAGTCCTTGCACTCAGCAATAGGGTCATCAGCCATTCCATTTAGCATATTCACATTTTCCTCTTTAATATCTATGTGATCAAAGAAGTTCGTCCACATAAATGTGCGATAGCTTTGTGGATGAGATGCCTCAAGACCAATGTATTCATCCATATTAAATGTCACTACATTTTCGAAAGACACTATTCCTTGCTCATATAATTTTATTAGAGCCTTATAAGTCAAAACTGGAGAAGATCCAGTAGGAAGTCCCAACACAAAAGGTTTTTCGGCTGTTGGGTTAGCCTTATTAATTTTCGCTGCGATATAGTTTGCAGCCCACTGTGCCATCTCATTCGCACCTGGTTGAATAATCAATCTCATACACTAATAATTATTATAGATTAATATAAACTCTGTCTAAACTTACTAAACAATTCAAGTAAATACAATTTATTTAAGCTTTTCGGCTATTACTCTACCCATTTCATATGCATGGCTTGCTACATTTGGAGTTATTGATTGTTTAATTTCAATTGCCTCACATACGGGTTCAAACTTCATTGTTTCGGCAAAGACCTTTAACTCCCGTTTAGCTCCATCGGCCCATGTGTGACCACTAAAATAAGCGAAGTGCCTATTTTTGAGACCACTATTTTTTAAAGCTGATGTCAAGGCATCCACTCCAGGGTTAAGCTTATTATTATAAGTAGCCGAACCAATAACCAATCCTTTATACTTAAATATATCTCTAATTATATCTGACAAATGACTCTTGGATGTATTATGAATAATAATATCTTTAACACCATTTTCGGCTGCAGATGAAGCTATAGCATCAGCCATCCTCTCTGTATTGCCATACATTCCTCCATATACTATCACAAGTCCGTTATCTCCTTCATATCGACTCAACTTGTCATAAAGTGTCAACACTTTGTTAATATTCTCAGGCTGAGTCCACACCGGTCCATGAGTTGAGCAAATAGTATCTATTTCAACTCCATTTAATTTTTTAAGTGCTGCCTGAACTGAAGATCCAAACTTACCTACAATGTTGGAGTAATATCTAATCATTTCATCCCAATATTTTTCAGGATTAAGCTCACTATCCATTATTCCGCCATCTAGAGCACCAAAAGTACCAAAAGCATCAGCTGAGAAAATTGTTTTTGTATTTTTCAAATAAGTCATCATCGTTTCTGGCCAATGAACCATAGGCGTTAAATAAAACTTCAGTATATCGGTTCCTATGCTAAGTTCATCTCCATCTTCAATTACAATGACGCCGTCAGCTATTCCATAAAAACCCTCGAGCATTTCTGCAGAGCGTTTATTGACTATTATTTGTATATCGGGAAATCTAGACTTTAGCAATTCAATACAACCCGAATGATCAGGTTCCATATGATTAACCACGAGATAGTCTATTTTTCTGCCCCCAAGTACTGAATCTACTTTCTTAAAAAAAAGATCCGCAAAATTTATATCAACGGTGTCAATTAAAACAACCTTTTCATCCAATATAAGGTATGAATTGTATGAAACTCCTTTCGGTAAAGGCCATAAATTCTCGAAAAGTGCTGTGTCACGATCATTAACACCTACATAGAATATATTATCTCTAATTTGCTTTGTATTGTTCATAATTTAATAGAAGGAATTAATAGATTAATATAAATGGGCATATTCTTTATTTTGATTTTACGTTTTGGCTAAAACTAGTGTCTCCCTTCTTATTGGGCTTCTCGGGCACAACTTTTGTTGTCATTGCATGCACAATTAGCCATATACCCCAAATAATAAATGGAATGCTTAGCCACTGTCCTAGAATCAAACCAGTGTTATCACGCATTGCAATCTCTGAATCAACTTGTACGTTTTTGATAAATTCGATAAAAAAGCGAGCAACAAAAATTAAAAAGATTCCCACACCCAATATTAGTCCTGGACGATCTTTCGATGTTGTTTTCCAATACATATACATTGTGATTGCAAAAATCACAAGATATATAATAGCTTCATATATCTGAGTAGGATGTGATGGTTCCGTGTAGATAGGTTCTGCACCTTGCATCCATTGGTTCACATTGGATATAAATCTAAAACCCCAAGGCTTATCAGTTACAGAACCATAAATTTCATGATTCATCAGATTTCCCAATCTAATCATAGCTGCGGTGAATCCAGTTGGCACCATCACTTTGTCAAATGTCCACAGCATACTTTTTTTAGTAACCCTTTTAGAATAAATCCACACCGCAATAATAATACCTATTACTCCACCATGGCTAGCAAGCCCACCTTCCCAAATTTTGAGAATCTTTATTGGATTTGCCAAATAATATTCAGGCTCGTAAAACAAACAATGTCCTAATCTAGCACCAAGTATAATTCCTAATATCATATATATAAAAAGTGAGTCGAACCACTTTTCAGGAAGATTCTCCTTTTTGTATATAGCTTGCACTATGTAAACAGCTACAATAAGCCCAATGACCCATAATAGCCCATACCATCGTATTTCACGACCAAAAATTTCAAACAGAGTCGGATTAACATTCCAAGTTATTGATAAAAGCATGATTAATTGTTTTTTTATTTTTACAAAGATAGAAAAGAATTTGTGGTTATAGATTAAACCAACTTAGCAATCCACTGTTCTTTATCGCCAGGCAAAAAATCAACTACTGGAATCTCAATCAATGTGTATGCCCCTGGTATTTGTTTCATCGAAGCTCTAGCCGCATTAACCATCATTTGAGCAGTGAGAGCTGGATTATTGATACGCATATCAAATTTGAACACCTGATTATGAGTATTACCTGAAACGCCCTTTCGCTCCATCATCACACCATGACCAACATCCTTTATCATATCTATATCATTAACTTTAAAAACACGTGTGTCATCATTCTTAAAGTAATTATCTTCTTTTATTGATTGAGCAACATCATCAAATGAATAGCCATCTTTTATTTCCACATATACCATTCTTCTGTGTATACCTGTACCTGTGGGAATAGTTATCGACAAAGCATTTCTCACACCATCAATAGCCTTCACAGCTACTGTATGCCCCATGCTCATTCCGGGTCCAAAATTTGTATAAGTTATTCCACTTGGAGCCATTGCCTCAAAAAGAGTTCTTATTATTGAATCACTTCCAGGATCCCACCCCGAAGATATTACTGAAACAACATTATTAGCTTTAGCATATTCGTCAAGTGATTTTCTTAGCGATACAATTTTATCGTGAATATCAAAACTATCTACAGTATTGATTCCCAAAACAAGACATTCTTTGGCAAAGCTTTCAACACTGCGAGTGGGAACACAAAGCAGTGCTACATCGACATTTTCAAGTTTGGATATGTGAGTAACGACTTTATAGTTTACTAACTCAGACGGTATATCCGATATATCACGCCTAACCACACCTGCAACTTCAAAATCGGAAGAACTCAATAAAGACTCTAATACATATTTACCTATGTTGCCATATCCTACAATGGCTGCCCTAATCTTTTTCATAATCATATATCTAATAAAAATACAAAAGTAATAAAAAACAGTTTACTGACATTTTACTTTTCAAACTAGCTAATATA
>CAYFTB010000168.1:0-5117 GCA_964345875.1 uncultured Proteiniphilum sp. | reverse complement strand
ATGATAGGAGGGAATATTTATGTTTAACGAAGACAATACAATTGAAAAAATGGTGATCTCAACACTAACCAAAAACGGGTGGAATTTTATCTCCGCGGATGATTTACCACGGGATTTTTCGGATGTGATGGTGGAACCGATGGTTAAAGAAGCGCTAATTCGTTTGAATCCTGAAATAGCGGAAGAACCATCTCGTGCTGATGAAGTCATTTATAAATTACGTGCAATTATACTTTCAGTGCAGCATCATAACCTAATAACTCAAAACGAACTTTTTCAAAGAATGATTTTTGAAGAAAATTCATATCCTTTTGGCAAAAATGGCCGAATGATACCGATCCGTTTTTTTGGCACAATGAAAAAAGAAGATTTAGCGCTTAATGAATATGTCGTTACTAATCAATGGATTTATCCTCAGGCCGAAGGTGGAAAGAGACTTGATATTGTTTTGCTGGTTAATGGTTTCCCAATTTCAATCGGAGAGTTAAAGACCCCGGTGCGCAATGCTATAACCTGGTTAGACGCTGCAAGTGATATTTCATCGTATGAAAAGAGTATTCCTCAGATGTTTGTAACTAATGTATTTAATTTTGCTACTGAGGGTAGATGCTATCGTTATGGTTCGGTTGGCATGCCAGTTAATATGTGGGGCCCATGGCATACTCCTGACCATAAGTCAGAGGGTAGCCTCGCTGATGTTAAAGTTAGCATAGCTGATATGATTACTCCTGAGAAGGTTATGGATATTTTTCAGTTTTTCACTCTCTTTGCTACAGATAAGAAACATGTTAAATACAAAATAATTTGCCGTTACCAGCAGTATGAAGGTGCTAATCTTATTGTACAACGTGTTATTGCGGGCTATCCAAAGCAAGGTCTTATCTGGCACTTTCAGGGTTCTGGTAAATCGTTGCTAATGGTATTTGCAGCACAAAAAATTCGCATGATCCCCGAACTTAAGAATCCTACTGTGGTAATAGTTGATGATCGACTTGATCTTGAAACTCAGATAACTGCAACATTTAATGCTTCGGATATTCCAAACCTAGTATCACTTGCGACTAAGGAAGAAGTTGAAAACTTTTTTAAGCAAGATATTCGTAAAATTGCAATAACGACCATTTTCCGATTTGGTGATGTCGAAGATGTTCTTAATCTTAGAGATAACGTAATCATCATGGTTGATGAAGCACATAGAACTCAAGAAGGTGACCTCGGTGAAAGGATGCGTGCAGCACTTCCAAATGCTTTCTTCTTTGGACTTACCGGTACTCCAATTAATCGTATTGATAAGAATACTTTCCGTACATTTGGTGCAACGGAAGATAAGAGCGGATATTTGAGTCGATATACTTTCTCGGATTCCATCAGAGACAATGCAACTCTACCCTTGAACTTTGAGCCAGTTCCAGTCGAGCTTCATGTTGATAAGGATAAAATAGATACAGAATTTGATGCCTTAACTGAGACGCTCTCAGATGCAGATCGTGCTGAGCTTTCAAAACGTGTAAATATGAAAGCAATCATGTATGATCCAAAACGTATACGCAAGGTTTGCGAACACATTGTAAAACATTATAAAGAAAAAATAGAGCCTAACGGGTATAAAGGACAGATCGTTGTATACGACCGTGAGTGCTGTCTTAAGTACAAGGAAGAGCTAGATAAGCTACTCCCTCATGAAGCAACAACGATAGTAATGGATACCAATAACGATAAGGAAGATCGATATAAAAAATTTCGTCGCAGCCGTGATGAAGAAGCAAGAGTCCTTGATCAGTTCCGTGATAAGAGTAACCCTCTTAAGTTAGTTATTGTTACATCAAAGCTATTAACGGGTTTTGACGCTCCAATTCTTCAAGCAATGTATTTAGATAAGCCAATGAAGGACCATAACCTTCTGCAAGCCATCTGCCGTACAAACCGTACTTTTGATGAAGGTAAAACCCATGGATTAATTGTAGACTACATTGGTATTTTTGATAATGTTGCTAAGGCGTTGGACTTTGATGAAGCTAGCATGAAAAAAGTTATCACAAATATTGAAGAAGTCAAGAAGCAGGTTCCTGCACTTCTCAGAAAATGCCTAAGTTACTTTATGGGCGTTGACCGTACCGTAGTAGGTTGGGAAGGTTTACTTGCAGCTCAGGAGTGTATTCCAACAAATAAAGATAAAGATGCATTTGCTGCAGATTATCGTGTTCTAAATAGAGCATGGGATGCTCTGTCCCCTGATCCATTTCTTGATAAGTACAAGTTTGACTATGTATGGCTAACAAAAGTCTACGAGTCAGTGAAACCCACGGATAATCGCGGTGCTCTCGTTTGGGCTGCTCTTGGTGCCAAAACAATGGAATTAGTTCACTCTAATATCGAAGTTGGCAGGGTTCATGATGATATGGATATTTTAACGCTTGATGCGGATCTAATTGACGAATTTATTCGTAAGCAGAAAGATGTTAAAAAGACAACTATGAAGGTAGAAATAGACTTAGTTGCCAAAATTCGCGAACATTCTAACGATCCAAAGTTTATTAAGCTGGGAGAGAAGCTCGAAGAGCTTCGTGAACGCCACGAGCAAGGGTTAATTAATAGTATTGAGTTCTTGAAGCTCCTACTTGAACTTGCAAAAGAAGCTGCTCAAGCAGAAAAGGAAGTTGTCCCGGAAGAAGAAATTGATCGTGGGAAAGCAGCACTAACAGAACTCTTTAAAGGTGCTAAGAACGACAAAACACCCATCATTGTTGAACGCATTGTTGCTGATATTGATGACATTGTAAAGATTGTACGATTCGATGGATGGCAAAGAACAACTACCGGAAAAAATGAAGTGAAAAAGGCACTTCGTAGTGTTATCTGGATTAAATACAAGATTAAAGACAAAGAAGTTTTCGATAAAGCTTATAGCTACATCGAGCAATATTATTAGTAGGAGGTCTGCCTATGAAACAATACGCATCGTTTGAAAAGTATCTTGAAGACAAATATTATAATGATATTCACCGCGCTATCACCGGCCTCATATTTAAAAGAGGCCGGAATAACGGGTTTTATTCGTATACAGTTTTAGATCCTTCTTACTTTCAGGTGGAGGATATACATATAAAAACTGTCTCTTTCCACTCTACAGATGGAAGCAGGATTATTTTCAACGCAGCAGTTGAGGCAGATGTTATCCTAAAAGGAATGGGAAAGAGAGATTATGATGCTGATATAAAAAGCCCTTGGTACACGGTCTCTTTTACTGGTTATTTAAGTGATGGTCTTAATATGGTTACCATTACGGATGTTGATGACTATTTCGCCGATAAGTTTGATAAGAATACAACATTATCAAAATATTTGATTCCTTACCTTTATTCAGAGGACTTAGAACAGGAAGCGGAAAAATTCCTTTACAAATACTGTAGACAAGCGCTAAATGAACCTATGCCTATTCCCCTCGATGAACTCATGTTTAATATGGGACTAGTGCTTTATGAGGCCCCGCTCCCAGATAATATATTTGGCAAAACATATTTTGCAGAATCAACAGTTGATATATTCAACGAGGAATATGAAGTAGTAAAACAGACCGTTGAGCCAGGAACAATCCTTTTAAATCCGAACATTTTCTTCATGCGGAATATAGGATCTCGTAATAATACAGTTGTACATGAATGTGTGCATTGGGACCGTCATGATAAGTTTTTTGAAATGCAGAAGTTGTTAAATAGTGATCTGACTTCTTTAACATGTGAGATTACTGAGCAAAGAGGGCTTAAGAATAATGGGATTGAAGGTGCGCTTCAGTGGATGGAATGGCAAGCAAATGCTTTGACTCCTCGCATTCTACTACCTGCAAACACGACAAGAAAAAAACTAAAAGAAATATTGCTACGTCTACATATTGAAAATTCAGAGAGATCTGATTCAGATATTATGGAAGAGGCAATCGAAGAATTGGCAGATTTTTTTGCAGTTTCAAAGTTTGCAGCAAAACTCCGCGCCATCGAACTTGGCTTTTCACAGGCACAAGGGGTTTGGAATTATCTAAACGGCACCTATTTACCTAGTTTTTCATTTAAGGCAACTGCTCTCAATAAGGATGAAAGTTATATCATCGATATAAGAAATGCCTGTTATGAGGCAAATTTTGATATCAGCTTTAAAGCTAACCTTGAGAAAGGCGACTTTATTTATGTTGATTATATGTACTGTATTAATGATGAAAAATACGTAGAAAAATCTGCAGATGGAAAATGCACCCTAACATCTTATGCTAGACAGCATGTCGATGAATGTTGTATTAAATTTAAGCAAAAATTTAAAATAACAAAAACACAAGGCGATGCCTACTATACCCAATGTTCCCTTTGCAGAGATATAGATGCATCTTCTTATTGTGAATGTACTTACATTGAAGATGAAGATAATCAAGACGTAGTACAGCGTGCAATAGAATTGAAAAAACTAAAAGAAGAAGGAGAACGCATTACAGGAATATTACGATCACTACCGATGTCTTTTTCAGGGACTCTGGATGCCCATATGAAGCGTCTTAAAAAAGAAGATGGTACAAAGATGACTAATCTTGAGTTAGCGCTTAGAACAGGATTAAGTGATCGATATATTCAAGACCTTCGCAAAGAAGAAAAAAATGTAAGTTATGAAACTGTCTGTGCCATTTGTATTGGGCTTCACCTACATCCCAAATTCAGTAACGATCTCATTAAGAAATCACGCAATGATTATCCATTAACAGAAGAAGGTTACTTTGGTCAATTTCTCATCGAACATCACTATATGGAAACACTAGATTTATGTAATGAAAAGTTAAGAGAAATGGGCTATAAAACGTGGGGCAAGGATTTATAAAAAAGTAAAATATAATTAGACCAAAACCGGAACTCTTACTTCTGGTTTTGATTACGTAATTGCAAGGCTTTATGACCAGTAATGGTTGTAAAGCCTTTTTTTTACGCTCAAAAACCGGAACTCGCAGTTCTGCGAAGGAAATCTTGTTTCAAATTATGATGTTAATAGAAGCTGAAAACTTCTAATAAACCAGTCTCAAAGTCCGAGATGCGCATTAGGACGGCGGGATGCATAGAGAGTTCAGAACACAGTGATAGAGA
>CAYFTB010000167.1:0-5167 GCA_964345875.1 uncultured Proteiniphilum sp. | reverse complement strand
CAATAATATTAAATGCCATCTCTGATATATGTTTTTTGTTTTGTTATTGAAATGGTAAATGTACAATTAATTTATTATTTATCTATGGGTTATAGAGAAAAACTGTTAAGAGATGAGGAAGTAGAAATATAAAAACAAAAATTAATCTATGAGCACTTTTGCATTATAGTAAATCTTAAAATAAGAGATTAATACAAATAAAGTATAAACAATACAAATACTTGCAACTATTAACTCCTAAACGATATTATGCAATTATTTCACAAACTCACGTAGATATACCCATAAAATTACCATTAAGAAACCAATTTTTCAAAAAAACAATCAAAACATGGTTATTATTCAAAATTATTCCCATATATTTGCATTCTAATTAGCAATCGTACTTCAAATTTAAAATTATGCAAACTTATGAAAAGTAAAAAATTAATTCTATTTCTATTTGTGGTATTCTCATTGTCCCAAATAGAGTATGTCAAAGGAATAGATTCAATCCAACAACAAAAAAGAATCTATGGAACTGTAACGGATCAAATGGGTGAAACATTACCCTTCGTTACCATAATTATAAAAGGAACTAACATAGGTACTACTAGTAATGAAAATGGTATTTATGAGATTAATGTAAATGGTGATGTAACTCTTATATTTAGTTATATTGGATTTCGCGACCTTGAAGTATCTACTAATGGTAAAACAAAAATAGATGCAGTATTACTAGAGGACAACATCAAACTAGATGAAGTAGTCGTTACTGGGTATAACACAGTAGAGAGAAAACACTTAGCATCCTCAATAGAGTCTGTAGATATGGACAAAGTAGTCAGTCGCCCAATAGTAAAACTAGAGGAGGTTTTTTCAGGAACAGTTCCTGGAGTTACAATGTTGCAAGGAAGCAATTTACCAGGTTCAATTCCAGGTAGTATTTCTATACGAGGCATAAGTACTCTGCAAAATGCACAGCCATTAGTAATTGTTGATGGAATGGAGCAACCGCTGAGTGACGTAGATCCAAATCAAATAAGAAGTATTAACATACTAAAAGATGCAGCAGCATCTTCTATGTATGGCTCAAGAGGTGCAAACGGAGTTATTATTATAGAAACCAATAGAGGAACAACTGGCCAATTTAGTGTAAATATTAATTCATGGCTGGCTGTTTATCAACCATTAAATCTTCCTGATTTTGTTAACTCTTCTGACTTTATGAGATTAAGAAATGAAGCACATGCATTACAAAACCAGCCATTATTATATTCGGATGATGATATTCGGCTTGCTACAGAAGGTATCACTCCAAACACAAATTGGGTGAACAAGATTATGGAAAGAACATCTACCTCACATAATACTTCTGCAAGTATATCTGGTGGTGGAGGAGTTGGAACTTTCAACTTAATGCTTAATTATATTGAAGAAAATGGGTTAAATAAAATTGAAGGATCTGATAAATTTAGTGCTAGATTCAATACTAATATAAATATAGCTGACCGTTTTATCCTTTTAGCTGATTTTTATGCTCATAGACTAAAAGTAGATAGACTTAGAAGAAATAATGATGGACATGGATTATATCAAGTTGCATGGAGGATGAATCCTACGCAGGATGTATTTTATGAAAATACAGACATTGAAAATCACTATATGCTCCATAATGATTTAAACCCTGTTGCATTCATTGATAAAGGAGGGACTTGGAATAACATGTATGATAAAAGCACTATTAATCTTAGGCCTAGGTATTATATTACAGATTACCTAAACTTTGAAGGAAATGTGTCGTATATGATAGATAAATCAGCAAGTAAATGGAGAAGACTCACTCATAAGTTTTTTGATGCAGAAGGTAAGCCAGTAACATCTTGGGGAAACGACATAGGTTCCGAACAAAATGTAAGTCAAAGTCAACTTACAGGACGAGCATTAATTAATTTTGAAAAAGAACTTCGTGAAAAAAAAGATAAACTTTACGCTGTAATTGGTACAGAAGCAATGTCATATATTTTCACAGATTATAGAGAAATCACTAAAGCTTCGTTCTTTTCACGTTTCAATTATTCTTTTGATAACAGGTATTTAATTGAAGCTACTTTCAGAAGTGATGGTAGTAGTAAGTTTGCACCTGGCAAACAATGGGGATTTTTCCCTTCTGCCTCCATCGGTTGGAACATACATAATGAAAAATTCATGAAGCCCTTAACTGAATCTGGTAAAATTTCAAATATGAAATTAAGAGCTTCTTGGGGAAAAATTGGAAACGAAAATGTGCAACCTTATCTTTGGCAAGAAATTGTTAACACTTGGGGATGGACAATGCGCGTTCCAAACTTGGAATTCACATGGGAAAAGCAAAATCAATGGAACTTTGGAGTTGACTTAGAGTTACTAAATAATAGGTTCTCACTTACTGCTGATATATATAAAAAACATTCTTATGATTTGATCTATTCTGATTTTCCTGTTCCTCCTTTAACTGGTTCTTACTATCTTTCTTCTTCTGTAAATATTGGAGAAGTAGAAAACAAAGGATGGGAGATATCAGCAAAGTGGAGAGACAAAATTAATGACTTCACATATAGCATTGGTGGAATGATTTTTGACAATAAAAACAATGTACTCAAAGCTGGATATTCTTCTACAGACACATTAATTTTTAAAAATACTAATGATAAAATATGGTATAAAGGAATTCCTATAGATAACTATTACGGCTTTAAAACAGATGGATACTTTCAAGATAAAAATGAAATAGACAATACAGCAGCCAAGTTTCCTAACACTTTACCTGGCGATATCAAATATGTAGATCAAAACAACGATGGAAAACTTAATGATGAAGATAGAGTATTTTTAGGAGACCCTAGCCCTCGTTATAATTATTCAATAAGTCTTGAACTTGGTTATAAAAAATGGGACTTCAGCCTTTTAGGTCAAGGGGTTGGAAAGAGAACTGGAAGATTAGGAGGTCAAGAAGGTTATCCCGTTTATGTAGATGGAGGAAGTAATAATTTGGGAGCACCTAGACAATATTATGCAGATAATAGATGGACTCCAGAAAATCCCAACAGTAGGTTTCCCCGTGTTTGGACAGGAAGTAGCACAAACACATTCCTTAGTGATGTGTGGTTAAGTGATGCCTCATTTTTCAGAATAAAATCAGCCCAACTTGGCTATTCTATCCCTAAAATAGGTAGTCACATTAGAAATCTAAGAGTCTATTTGAATGCTCAAGATTTTCTTACTTTCACCAAATGGGAGGGTCTTGAACCTGAGCGTAATGGCGGAAATGGAAACTATCCAAGAATGGCTTCATATAGTATAGGATTTCAAGTAACATTGTTTTAATATAAAAAAGAATTAAAGATGAAAAAGATAATATTTATATTTTTAACATCATTCATGATGATTAATTGTTCGGACTTTCTAGATAAGAGGGATCCAACAGCCACAACTTTTGAAGAATTTTTTAATGATGAAGAAGACCTTAGAAGAGTAGTTTACAGTAGCTATCTTGATGTTTTTACAAACCCTACAAGTCGTGGAATAATATTCTATATGGAAGAAGGAAAATCAGACAATGCATATTCTCGTATTGAGGGCGATCGTCATCAAAATATAGCAAATGGTAATTTCAATAGTAATACATCTGATTTTCTATATTACTACGAATTGTATATGAAACACTTAGGACGCCTTAATACTTTTATTGCTGCAACGGACATTCCCTATGTTGAAGATGAATCAGTAAGGGAGAAATACAAAGGCATTTTAGAATCATTAAGGATCTGGCATTATTTTAGATTAACCATGAGGTGGGCAAATGTCCCATTTATCCTTGAGCCTGCCGATTTAGAGACAGCACGTCAACCAGCAACACCAAAAGAGGAGATACTTGATAAATTATTCCCTTTGGCAGAAGCGACTGCAGCAAAACTACCAGCAGATGAATATACTACAGACAGATATATGTTCAACAGGAATTCGCTAAAGGCACTCACAATGCGTTATGCGTTGTATAATCAAAGATATGAACTAGCCGCAAAACTAGCTAAGGAAATTATTGATAGTGGCAAATACTCACTACATCCCATTTATAGTGATATGTTTAATTACAATGCAGATAAAACCAACAAAGAATTTATCATGTGGTTCGATATGGTAAGTCATAACAATAGTGCAACCCAATCTTTTCAACATCTAGGACCACACTATAGAACAGGAAGAGGGCAGTCTTATTGCGTTCCCACTAAAGCTTTAGTTGATGCTTATTGGACAAAACAAGGTAGACCTATTGATAATTGTCCATTACACACAAAAGAAGAATATGAGTTAAATCCTAATCTAAATAGAGATCCACGGTATTCATCTTCAATAATGGGACATGGGGACATGTTTTATGGTGAAAATATTGATATTTATAACGAATCATCTCCAATGTTCTATCAAAATTTAAGGGCTAGTAGAACTGGATATTGGTTCAAAAAATTCGTTGATGAATCAGATGCTTTCAAAGGAGGGGGCAACATGAATTTTCCTCATCTACGATATGCAGAAGTTCTTCTTACTTATGCAGAAGCTAAGATAATGTTAAATCAAGTTGATGACTTAACAAAAAAATCTATTAACGATATTCGCAGAAGAGCGGGACTAGATATGGAATATGCAGATGTTACACTCCCTGAATATTCATCTTACACTCAACAACAATGGATTGAACTAATTAGAAACGAGAGAAGATTAGAATTAGCAGCTGAAGGCCAAAGATACGACGACATTATTAGATGGAAAATTGCTGAAAACGTATTAAATAAACCTGCAGAGGGTCATACTAGAATAGTAAATGGACAAAAAGTTACATTAAAAGTAGAGGACAGATCCTTTAAACCACATAATTATTTGTGGCCTTTTCATGAAAATAGTCTTAAAATTGAGCCAGGACTTACTCAGAACCCAGGATATTAGCAAATTCAAAAAACAATAATTAGGTAGATAAAAAATATCAACCTAAAAAATCAAGAGGGTGTATCAAAACTAAGTTTTTGATTCACCCTCTGTTTTTTATGTGTATTGTCCTAAAAAAGGGTATGCCAATTTTACATTGACACACCCCATTATCAAAATACGATAAAAATTACAATAATTCTCTACTCAGCCAAAACAGTTATCT
>CAYFTB010000166.1:0-5190 GCA_964345875.1 uncultured Proteiniphilum sp. | reverse complement strand
ACAAAGATAGTAAATACTTTTCTATTATTATCACGTTGTTATGAATAAATTTGGCACTAGATTTCAACTGTTTATATCACGGACAATCAAAATCTATATGTGAAATTCAATTATATAAGCTACGAACAATATAAATCCACATGTAGAATTGTATTGTATATGCTACTAACAATAGAAACCTACATGTAGATTTCTATCGTATAAGGTAAATACAATAGAATTATAGTATGTATTTTTAGCATTAAAGCTTGGAGTTTTTATCATTTAATGGGGTGTTTAGCTTTGCTTGAATGGGGTTATTAGTTTCTCATAGACATGCCGTTTGGCAAACTCAGACAGAGTTGTTTAAGATTACGAGTGATACTGTGAAAAATAGAATGGGATTTATGTATAAGTGCCTAGTATATATCTTTTGATGAAATTATTTAGAAATAATAAAGAAACAGGCTGAAAAGTATGTTGAATTCAGTTTAAATTAATATCATTGTATGCCGAAAAATTAAAATATCAAACTTAATAGCATGTTGCACAACGAGTTTTTACTGCACTATGTTTGGAAATATAGACTGCTTGATCACTCTAATCTGGAGACTACAGATGGTAAGAAGATTGAAATAATTGACCCAGGAATACATAATAGTGATTCTGGACCTGACTTTTTTAATTCTAAAATTAAAATTGATGACAAAGTATGGGCCGGTAATGTAGAAATTCACTTGTCGTCTGATGATTGGTATAAGCACAAACATCATCAGGACAGGAGTTACAATTCAACTATATTGCATGTGGTGCAAAGTGTGGATGGCGATGTGATAAATGAACAGCAACAGATTGTGCCACAAATGAAAATAACAATACCCTCAAATGTGAAATATAATGCTGAGTTACTACTAAAAAGCAAGTATAGTATTCCGTGTAAAACAGAGCTTAGCAAAGTAAAGAGGCATGTGATTCGCCCATGGTTGAGTGTTTTGGCAATTGAAAGGCTTGAAAGAAAGACAAGCGATATAGAGTTGCACCTAAAAAGATTTAACAACTCGTGGGATGATGTGTTTTTTGTTATATTGGCTCGAAACTATGGCTTTGGATTAAACTCTGACGAATTTGAGCGTTTGGCAATGAGTATTGGATTTAAGATAATCAGAAGGCACAGTGATAGTTTGTTTCAAATAGAATCTCTTCTTTATGGTCAGGCAGGTATGCTGGGAGATGATAAAATAACCGATGACTACTATTTGAGGTTGAAAGAGGAGTATGCCTTTTTAGCTCACAAATATCAGCTTAAGCCACTTGAAAGTTTTGTTTTCAAGAGGTTAAGAGTGAGACCAACATCATTTCCACAAATCAGAATAGCTCAGTTTGCATCACTACTTGTGCAATCACAACGACTTTTTTCTACTGTTTTGGAAATTGAAGACTATCGTAAAATGCGTCTTCACTTCCAGTCTGAGGTGTCAAGCTACTGGAAAAACCATTATTCGTTTGGCAAAGAGACAAAGGAGTCAAAAACAACAAATAGCCGAATTGGAGACTCATCACTTGATGTTATATTGATTAACTCAGTTGTTCCAGTTCTTTTCTCTTATGGAAAGAAAACCGATCAGGAAAAATATTGTGACAAGGCATTAGAAATTCTAGAGTCCATAAAACCCGAACAAAACTCTTTAGTACGTGAATTTGTCAGTTCTGGCATTCGAGTTGAAAATGCTTTTGATACTCAGGCACTGATTCAGCTTCGAAAAGAGTATTGTGATAAGCGAAAGTGTCTTTATTGTAAGATAGGATATGGCATAATGACAGCAAAAGAGGGTAAAGAGAGTGAAAAATAGCATATTTCCATTTTTTTATAATCATAAAAAATGAATACTACTTTATTCGTTGTACTTTTGCCTTCTAAAACATTATCAATCTATTAGTTTTCGATGACAAAGCTTTCAAAATACATTTTATTAATTATACTTGTAGGAGAGTTAATATTATTAGGTTCATGTGCTAATATAGCTTCCCCCACAGGTGGGTTATATGATGTTGCACCACCTAAATTAGTAAAATCAAATCCTGCAAATAACTCTTTGAATGTTACAAGAAAAATAATTGAGATTGAATTTGATGAAAATATCAAAATAGAGAAACCAACCGAAAAGGTTATTATCACTCCGCCTCAAATTGAGCTTCCAGTAATTAAGTCGATGGGACGCAATGCTGTTGTGGAGCTAAATGATGATTATATCGAAAACACTACCTATACAATCGATTTCACCGATGCAATAGTTGATAACAATGAGGGCAACCCGCTCGAAAATTTTTCGTTGTCTTTTTCTACAGGTGATGTGCTAGATACTCTGGCAGTGTCGGGTACGGTATTGTCTGCCAACAATCTTGAGCCGGCTCAGGGCATTTACGTAGGTATGCATTCAAACCTTGAGGATACAGCATTTACTAATGTGCCATTCGAAAAGATATCAAGAACAGACTCTCGAGGCAGATTCACGGTGAAAGGCCTTGCGGCTGGTGAGTATAAAATATATGCTTTAAAGGATGACAACAGAAACTATATTTATGATAATCCGCAGGAAATAATTGCATTTCTTGATTCTATAATTGTTCCATCATCAATGCCAGCAGTGAGGGAGGATACAATTTTTAAGGATAGTGTTACTATTGACACTATTAAAACGATCAACTATACCCGCTTTATGCCAGATGATATAGTTCTGAGGACGTTTGATATAGGATTTAAACGAAAATATCGCGAAAAGCAAGAGAGACCTCTACGCGAGAAACTTCTTATATATTTTGCAGCACCTACACAATTACCTACAATGGAATTAGTATCCCCTGAAGTTGAAAATGACGACTGGTACTATATGGAGAGATCACTTACAAATGATACCCTTTCTCTATGGATTACCGATTCGTTAGTTTCTAAACAGGATACAATTTTGATGAAAATTGATTATCTGATAACTGATACTCTGAATATGGATGTGATGCAAACTGATACTATCAGATTTTTATTCAAAGAGCCAAAACAAACTCGAAAAGAGAAAAAGAAAGAAGAAGAGGAGGAAGAAGAAGCTATTAATTTCCTAGGTGTGAAATCAACTATTCAATCGACTCATGAAGTGTATGCTCCTATAAATATTGAGTTTGAACAACCGGTTATTGATTTTGATTCTTCGAAAGTTGTATTAGAACATGTGGTTGATTCCACTTCTACTCCTTTGTCTTTTGTATTTTATTCGGATAGCATAAATCCTCGTAAGTATAGTATAAAGTATAAGTGGGAACCTGGTGAAAAATATAAGTTTAGTATAGATTCTGCCTCAGTTAATAGTATATATGGTTTATGGAATAACAAGCTTGATCAATCGTTCACTGTGAAAAGTTTAGACCAATACGGAAACTTGCTTTTAACTATTCACGGACTGCCTGACAGTGTCACAGCGTATGTTGAGCTGCTAGATACATCAGATAAACCTTTTAGAAAGTTGCGAGTCAAAAATAACGAAGCATTGTTTTTTGACTTACCTGCAGGAAAGCTCTTTGCTCGCCTGTTCATTGACTCCAATAATGATGGAGAATGGAGCACTGGGGGGTATGAAAAGAAGATTCAACCCGAAATGGTTTATTATTTTCCTAAGCCATATGAGATAAGAGCTTATACTGATCATGAGGAGGATTGGGATTTACTGGCAACACCTTATATTAAACAAAAACCTATTGAAATTACTAAAAACAAGCCTGAAGAGAGGAAGCAGCGAAATAAGAATGAAGATAGAAATAATCCTCAGCAGCGAGGCCAGCAGCCTGGTCAGCAACGGGGACAACAAGATGTCAACTCTCCTTCAAGAATGGGTGGTGGTGCAGGTGGATTTCAAACAACAGGAAGGGGTGCTTTCTAAATAATTTTTTGAATTTAAAAATAGATAATATAATGATAAGAGTAAATAAATTGCTTTTTGCAGTTATTGTTTTTGTGTTTTTTACGTTGGGGCTTAATGCACAGTGTAAGATACTTAATACCTCTTTTACGGGCGGAGAAAATATCTCGTATGATTTATACTTTAGCTATGGAATAATAAACAGCAAAGCAGGAAATGGCTTTATGCGAACCGAAATGGTGGATTATAAAGGAAATACTGCCTATAACATAAGGATGCAGCTGAATACTTCAGGGATTGTGTCAAGTATTTATTCTGTAAATGATACTCTGGTTTCATATATTGATATGGATATGCGTCCTCTGCTTTTTACTAAAAACGCTCACGAGGGTAAAGACTACTCAAAAGAGATTCAGACTTTCACATACTCAGATGAAGGTGTTAAGGTGAGGACAAATCGTGTGTTTAATGGTGAAAAGAAATTTGATGAAACATTTGTAACAGATAAATGTACCTATGATTATCTTTCAGTGTTACCGCTTATTCGAAATATGGATTATTCAGGTATGAAAAAGGGAGATTCAAAACAGATTCAATTTATAGCAGGTAAAGGTATTGTAAATATGGCCGTAAATTATGGAGGTAAAACCCAAGTGAAAGGAAATGACGGTAAAAAATATGACGCAATTCAAATCTCATTAACTATTTATGATGAGGCTTTCAAAAATCAGAAGGAAGCTATTAGCGCTTCACTAACGGATGATGAGAATAGAGTGCCTATCATATTGAATACACATCTAAAGGTGGGGGTAATACGTGCTGTTTTGAAAGAAGCTTCAGGTTTAAGGAATTAATAAATATATTTTACTTGTATGAGAAAACAAATTTGTTATATCGTTATTTTGTTTCTGTGTTTATCATTCAATGCCCTTGCCAAAAATAATTTAAAGGCTATGAGTGAGCCTTTTACGATGATTTCTACTATCAAAATTGATGATTCGAAAGTGGATGGTGCAATTGATTTATTGTCTGAATTGCAGTTGTCAACACTAGAGAATGAAGATGGATGTATTATTTTTGATGTTCTGCTTGGTGATGACGACCCTACGTTGGTGTTTATTTATGAATCATATGTGGACGAAGCTGCCTATGATAAACATATCAAAAGTAAACACTATAATACTATTTTTGTTACTAAACTTAAACCAATGGTTAAGGATTTAAAGACTACAAAAGTATTTCCTCTAAATTTTGAGAGTGGATACTCTGATGCAGAGATTTGATATTTCCAATTGATTTATAATAA
>CAYFTB010000165.1:2011-5202 GCA_964345875.1 uncultured Proteiniphilum sp. | reverse complement strand
GGGAATTTCTATTGCATCAGTGAACGGGATTTCTTGATTCTTTGTCTTGATAAATGCAGTGAACCCATTATTGTCAACAGGTGCTTCTACCTTTATTGGTTCTTTCGGATCTGACTTAATTATTTCACCACCAATAGTAGACAAATTCAATGACTTATCCACAAAGCATATACATTTATACTTCTTGTAGGAGGTCTGTACTAATGAATTCCCAAGCAATTCATGCAAAGCATAGCCTGTACCACTTCCATAATATCGCCAACCTATACTTCCTTCAGGATTGTACCCTCCGATGAATGCTAAAGCTGGATACTTTACATCCTTATTGGCATACTCCTTTGTAAACAGTTCATTTAATATGGCAGGATTGATGCCCATAGGAGCTGCTAGTTGTTTTTCAACATCCAGTATTACAGAACTCAGTTCGTTTCCTGTTATATTCATTTTGGCAGGAACATGAATCCAGGCTGTAGTGTTGTCATTTGGACGACCGCTCCCTTCTGGACGAGCTTTAACAACACCTATCAAATAGCCAAGACTGCCAAGTATCTTTGCAATGATCACTGATTTACCGGAACCATCAAAGCCTTCTAAATCTTTTATGATTGAACGGGAGTCAGCTGCAAATTTTGCCCATTCTTCTACTTTGTTTATGCTGAAAACCTCTTGTTCTCCAGCACTTGTTGACTTTATAATTAATCCTAATTTCATAACTTAACCTCTGAATATTTTTTCAAACATACCTCTTTTACCACCTCTGAAACTTGCTGAACGCTGTAGAAGTAAACTGACTACATTTTCAGCAGGACGAGAATTGAATCTACAATAATTTTGGAAGCATACTTCTCCAAGTGAGAAAGCTATTTTTTCAACTTTTCCCTTATTGATTTCGTTGTCTTTACATATTTGTTCTAGCCCATTATAAAATCCGAGGTATTTATCATTGATATAGTCTGTGAAAGTATCTTTTGTCGCATTTTTGACCTTATCAGCCTTGGATATCATTATGTATATGGCATCCGTATCTTTTTTGAAAATACCGGTGTTTTTTATATACGATACGGCACCTTCTAAATAGACACGCTGTGGAAGACCTTCATAAAGTCTGTCTTCTGCACCATATTCAATGACAAAAATGTGCATCTTTCTACTTGTAGAACGATTGTCAATGAGAACTTTTGTTAGTGTGTCTAACATAATCTCATCAGTTTCAGACATGTTGTCTCCGGCATTGGCCTTATACATACATCGCATCAGCTCTCCTGCCATATCAATACAGGTAATGGGATGAATCTTGCCTTCTTTGTCAACTAAGTCAAATCCCATTTCATAGAATGAGTCTACAGAAGTTCCTTCCATTAATGTTCCAATTTCACGATTCTGGAACAAGTTGATAAGTTTGGTCATATATCCATATCCTTGTGACTCTGTATCTGCGTCCATCGAATGTGCAACCTTGCCACTTGCTGCGACACTTAAAATTGCGCCAAGAGCACAACTCTTTCCTGATGAGGGAATTCCCCAAAAATAGATTTCTGTTGATTGTTTGTGGATTTTGTCCAATTTTTCTGGAGTTGAAAAACTTTGAGCACTTTCCCCATTGAACATTTTTTGAATAAAACTATGGTCAATATCAATGCTCATCAAATCTTCCACTGATAGTGCTCCTGAAGTTATAAGGCGTTTAACCACACCTGAACTAACAAGATTATGGTCTTCTTTAATTTTATTCAAAAAATCAGATTTCCTAATTTTCTTCTCGCTAAGGAATTTTTCAATTATTGCAATCGTTTTGTTATCGCGTTGCTCTTGTGTTACGGCTGTTTTATCTGTAGGAACTTGATTGATTTGAGTAACCAAAGTTTCTATATCAACACCCATTATTTCATCCAACAGCAAAGAGTCAATAATTTTTTGTGCTTCATTGACAAGCGTACTATTAGGGAATCTTTTTATAAATTCTCGTAATTCATTTTTGTCGGATTTATCAACTAACGTCCAAGCATCGTCTGTAGTTGCTTGTAGATAACTTGCTTGAAGTTCGTTCTCAAGTTTATTCATCAAAGTTCGAGCTTCTGCACGAAATTGACCATTGGGAAAGGTGTCGAGATAGTGCTGTACAGCTTCTATAGAATGCAGCGTTTTCACTTTATTCCATTCGTCAACATCGCCACTCTCTAACAATTGTTTTACTTCTCTTCTCTTTTCTACTGAAAATTCACCATCGGTGTCTTGGACTAATTCATTAAAAGTAACGACACCTGTCCGTATGTACTCTACAAGCTGATTTGCAGAATACTCTGTTACATTATCTAAAATCTTTTGTTTCATATTCAAGAATGATTATTTCGGACTATTTCCATACTCGTTAGCAGTTGTTTCCCCTTCAGCAAACAACATCCAAAAACCGTAAAATGGAATAATCTGATACCAACCAGAATTACCTCTATCGTGGCAACGTTTTGCTCCCTGTGCCCAAATAAACCAACAATAGGGTACGAGCATTATTAGATATAATATTAGCAATGTCGATGCAGCGTCTGATTCTGCAGCAAACACAACAATACCTTGCATAAATAAATTTATGACAAAGCAAATAATCATAGAGAGACCGTATTCAGTTCGACGTATTCGTCCGGAAAATGAAAACGGATTTCGGAACATGCCCGGTTTTACCTCAATGTTGGTTTGAGTTGCTTGTGGCTCTTCTTTTATTTGTGACGCCATTTCTTCTGCAATGGGTGAAATTTCAAGCTCATCAGGAATAGACATATCTTCTGTTTCAGAGGAATCCGATATTACAGATTCTTCTATTTTTGTTACATCTTCCTTATCGTTTTTTACAATAGGCATGGGGGCTTGTTCCAGAAGTTCTTTTACTCTCTTTTTAAGTAAGGGAGTAAAGGCACCTTCTGTATCTTTGCCTAATTCATACATGGAAACAACTCCAGCTCTTACCGCATCAGCAATTTCTTCTGGTGAGTAATTTGTAATGTTTTTAAGTATCTCTTTTTTGCTTACCATATTTATACTTATATTTTTACGAATTAAAAAGTTCCACCATAAATGTCATTACTATCTATATCGTCTGTTCGCTCTTTAGAGTCAGTAGATATTTCTTGTTTTGTGTTTTTTCGCTGCTTCTCAATCTTAACTGTAGAGCTTTTTGATTTGAGAGGTATCAAGTAGTA
>CAYFTB010000165.1:0-1911 GCA_964345875.1 uncultured Proteiniphilum sp. | reverse complement strand
ATATTTCCTATAAGGAAAGCATTCCAAACACTTGCTCCTTGATTGGCACTTTCAATCCATTTTAGCGCAAGAGTCTGCAAACTATCCGTGTTTTGAGACAATAATTGAAGTTGAAGAGTATGAACATAGTTCTCCTTTTGAAGTGCATCGTTGTTGCTAGAGAACCCAGCATTCTTGTATTGTAAGGGATTTGTATTTCTATTATTGATAATAGTCGTTAAATGCTGACTATAATTGTTGATACGATTATTAGCATACGAATTATAATCAGTAAACATCGTTTTTGATTTTTCTATAGAGGTACTAAACATTTCTTCTATATGTGTTCGTTCTGAATACACATTCCAATAATGGTTGTATGGAATCATACTCCACATAAAGGCAATGGGACATAAACCAATCAATATCCTCTCGATAATTATTGAACGATTAAATTTACCATCTGTTCCTTTTAAAATTTGTGCTCCAATAAAAGTTATTAATAAGATTGTATCTATAATGAATACTTTTATTGCAGCAGCTGAGAAGTCACCACCATTAGAATAAAAGTCACCCATGTAAGCAACATAACTGATGAAAATCAAAGCAACAAAGGCTATGATATGTCCCCACGAAAATTTTAAAGTTTCGTTCCACGAATAATTATTTGTACTCATATTATTGAATTTTCTTTTCTAAGTCATTTATTTTTTTATTCAATGCGTCACGCTGCTCTTTTAATTGTTTAAGCAAATCTTTCAATGCACTATAGTCATCTGTTGGATTCTTGATTTCGGTAGAATTTTGTTCCTTATTTGGTGACTGATCTGTTGGAGCAATCTTATCATTGTGTTCTATAGATCCTGTATCCAGTATTTGCGTCCATATTGGTTCTTCTGGTATATCACCATTCTTAACCGCAGTGAGAACTTTATCTATAAGTACCATTGGTGGGATAAACTTATCCAAGTCTTTTCCCGTTTTTTGGATAACAGCAATACATTGTTTTACATTTATGTCCGGCTTGATCGTTTTCATTAAAGCGATAGTTCCACTTATAATTGGTGCAGCCATACTTGTTCCGTCAAACATTTTGAAGGAGTTAGTCGGGTAAGCACTATATATTCCTTCTCCTGGCGCTGACACGTTTGTACCCAGTGAATAATTTGTAAAAACAGATGATTTATATTCATGTGTACATGCTGCTACATTTACTGTATTATTTGTCAGACGGCATTCTGGTAGAATTGCTGTCACGATATTATCATTACCTGCTGCAAAAACTAGAATAACATTCTTTTCATTTGCAGTATTAATAATGTGCTTATACACTTTTTCTTCATTCTTAAAATACTGTTGAGCAACTTTAATCTGCTCTTCAACTGGTAATTGATCGAGACCAGGAAAACTTGGACCAACTGAGATATTCACAACGTCAGCACCATTATGAATTGCATACATAATACCACTCGCCAAAGAAGAGAATGTACACATCCCATTGTCAAACACTTGGACTGGCATAATCTTACAATTTGGGGCGACTCCAGCAGCTCCTTCAGAATAAAACTCAGTAGAACCTACTGCTAAACCGGCAACATGAGTTCCGTGGCCTTGTCCAGGACTCAATGCTCTATTTTGAGTAAAAACATTATATGCTTTAAAAAATCTGTCCTTAAACATACTATGATTTACATCAATTCCATCATCAATTATTGCAACAACAAGATTGGGATCTCCCTTTGTTATATCCCAGCCCTCTTTTACATGTGTTGCCTTTAAATGCCACCCTTTATTTCCGGTTGATTGACTTTTATTGCCATGTAAAACCATTATAGATTCATCTACAATGAAAAATTTTTGATCGGAAATTTTTAAAGGTAATTCCTCACGGATATTATCGCGTTGTCCTTCGGGTATTTGGATTTGAATCAT
>CAYFTB010000164.1:0-5226 GCA_964345875.1 uncultured Proteiniphilum sp. | reverse complement strand
ACTATATAACATCAATACAGTATCATTATAGTATGAGATTTAGCTATCACAACTTGACTTTATTGTTTCGAGATGAATAGGAGGAGGGTTGTGTGAGTATCTCATCATAACGTTTGCTTTGCGAAGCCAGGAAAAGTAATGAGCATGGCTTAAGTGTAATAATCTTTGATATATTACACTTAAACCAAGTTTCAACTACCATTTTAGTTGAACAAATAGCCGTGCAGATTTACTTGGATTATTTCATTGCTAGAAAATATCTGTTGTAACTGAACAAATAATTCATACTAACGTTAATCTCTTGCACGTATTTTGTATTTTTGTGCAGTAATTATTCAATAAACGAAAAGTATAATATGAGTTATAACTTATTAAAAGGTAAAAGAGGAATTGTTTTTGGTGCTCTCAATGACCAGTCTATAGCCTGGAAAGTGGCAGAAAGAGCTGCAGAAGAGGGGGCAATCCTTACACTATCTAACACCCCTGTGGCTGTCAGAATGGGCGACACTAACGCTTTGGGAGAAAAGATAAACGCTGAAATTCTTCCTGCTGATGCTACAAATGTAGAAGACTTGGAAATGGTCTTCACTAAATCGATGGAAATACTTGGTGGTAAAATTGATTTTGTACTGCACTCTATCGGTATGTCGCCAAACGTAAGAAAAAAACGCACATATGATGACTTAGATTATAATATGTACAGCAAGACACTTGATATATCTGCTATGTCGTTCCACAAGATGCTGCACGTTGCCCGAAGGCTAGATGCAATTGAACGAGGTGGTTCTGTGGTTGCACTTACATATGTGGCAGCACAACGTGTATTTTACGGTTACAACGATATGGCAGATGCTAAAGCTTTGCTCGAGTCAATAACCAGAAGCTTTGGATATATATATGGTCGTGACAAAGGAGTAAGAATCAACACCATTTCTCAATCTCCAACAATGACAACTGCTGGAAGCGGAGTAAAAGGCATGGAAGACTTGCTTGATTTTTCAGAACGTATGTCACCAATTGGCAATGCTGATGCTGATGACTGTGCAGACTATTGTATTACACTTTTCTCAGACCTAACAAGAAAAGTTACAATGCAAAACCTATACAACGATGGTGGATTTTCGAGTATGGGGATGAGCTTGAAAGCAATGAATCAATACAGCAACGGACTAGATGATTTTAAAGATGAAGATTGAAATATAATATACTGATAAGCTGATTGTCTTATCTCTTTGGTTAAAATAGTTCTTAAGTGGTGCTTAAGAACTATTTTTTTATACATTTGTCATCATTATGTTAATAAAATTATATACTGAGAATACAGATCAGCGTGAATTACAGAATATTGCTGACGTTTTGCGTGATGGAGGAACAGTGATTTATCCCACCGACACAATTTATGGTATTGGTTGTGATGCACTGAATGTGCGTGCTGTGGAAAAAATATGCGAAATGAAGGGTATAAATCCTGCAAAAAGTAATCTTTCTATTATTTGCAATGACCTGAGCAACATAAGTGAATATGCAAAAGTAAACAATTCTACTTTTAAGCTGATGCGAAAGAATTTGCCTGGTCCGTTTACTTTTATTTTACCCACCACATCATCACTACCAAAGATTTATAAAAACAAAAAAACAGTAGGAATACGTGTTCCTGACAATTCAATCATCCGCGATTTGGTGACTATCTTGGGCAATCCCATCTTAAGTACTACAGTGAAAGATGACAATGATGAAGTAGAATATACTACAGATCCAGAATTAATTTATGAAAAGTGGGGAGAATTTGCAGACATAGTTATAGATGGTGGATATGGAGGTATAGAGCCATCCACTGTTGTTGATTGTACTGGAGACGAGCCAGAGATAGTAAGACAGGGAAAGGGAGAACTGATATTTTAAAAAGCACAAAACCTATAAAAAACATTTACTTTATGTTTGATATATTAATACATCAAAACATATAAAATTATAAACAAATGAAAAGTATAAGCACAATCTTATTTAGACTTACACTAGTTCTACTACTTGTTTCATCATGTGATAAAAGTGAACCAAAAGTGGATAAGGACGAAAAAGTATCCGTTGTTTCAAAGTTTGTATATGATGGCTTGTCATCACTATATTTATGGAACAAAGAAGTAGTAGGAAAAGAGCCTACAATACAGGATTCTGACCCTAAAAAATACTTTAATAGTATCTTGAACCAGATTGATAAGAGAAAAGGGTGGTCATGGATTACTGATGATGCAGAAGAACTGAACGCCGAATTTGCAGGTGAGACTAGATCATTTGGATACTCTCTTAGTTTTTTAAGAATTGAAAAAGACATATATGCATTTGTAGAATATGTTTATCCTGGCACTCCAGCTGAAACGGCAGGATTGGAGCGACTAGATTTGATAGGTAAGATAAACGGTAAGCGAATTAGCACTGAAAGAGGAGAAGATGGCAACGAGTATATAAGCAGTGACGCAATAGATGTTCTGTATGGTAATAATAAGGCAACCTTTACAATATACAAACTTACAGAGAGTGGAACTGTGCTGGATAAAGAAATAGATATTATCCCTAGCGATGTTACCACTACCTATCCTATATTGTACGAAAGGATATATGAAGAGGGAGGAGATAAAATTGGATATTTAATATATAACAGTTTTATAAGTAATTTCAACGAAGGTCTTTTTGGAGCATTTAGTAGATTCAAAGAAAATAATGTTACAAAATTAATTTTGGACTTAAGATATAATCACGGAGGGGATATTTCTGCAGCCACATATCTTGCCTCAATGATAGCTCCGATAAACGACGTCAATAAAAAAGAAGTTTTCACAAAGCTCACATGGAATGATGAACTGGGAGAAAATATATACACGTTGGGAGAATACGATAGCAAAAAGTATCAAGATCCTAAACTAGCGAATCTGGATAAGCTGGAAGAAGTTTATATAATTGCTACTGATGATTCTTACTCGGCATCCGAGCTAATTACATTTTGTCTTAGAGAATTTATGCCCGTCACTCACATTGGTAGCAAAACTGGAGGCAAATATACGGCATCAATCACTGTGCACCCTTTTGATGATGATATGGGATTTGCATTATATCCATCAGAGTTTTTTCCAAAAGCAACTCTGGCACCAGCTACAAAAAAGACTCTACAGAATTGGGCTATGCAACCAATTGTTGCAAAATATACCAACAACAAAGATGAGGACTTTATTGCAACTGACGGTCTGATTCCAGATGTAGAACTGAAAGAAGGATTTGGATTTATTGACAACTGGACTCAATTTGGCGATACTAAAGATGTATTTCTAGGTCAGGCACTATATATGATTACCGGTAATGAGGAATTAAAACCAATACCACCTAAACCAACAAGAAGCTTATCTCCTTCTGTAACAATTAAAAAGAAGGAAACTAAAATTTCAGAAATAATCAGAAAGGAATCGGTAATACTAGACAATATAAAACGATAAAATATACAGAATAAGTAATATTAAAACAGGCAAAGCATAATTTGATGCTTTGCCTGTTTTTAATATATACAAACTATATACCCATACCAACTCAATGCCCTATTTTCATTATCTTTGCTTATATAAACAAAACATCTAGTAGAATGATATATAAAGGAGAACTTAGAAAGATGCCTACTGTTCTTAAAGACGACGGCACCGTGGAATATGAAATGACATTGTTTGACACAGAAACTCAGTCTGTACAAACAATTGCAATGAAAGAAGTTATTGGGAAAGAGATAAAAGTGATATTCGGTGGAAACATCTATTGCATAGGCTGTGGCAGAAAGACTCGCAAATCATTTGCTCAGGGTTTTTGTTTTCCTTGTTTTAAAAACTCCCCTTTAAATTCTGAATGTATTATACGCCCTGAATTATGCAAAGCTCATATAGGCGAGGGTAGAGATCCAGAATGGGAAGAGGCTCATCACAACAAGCCACACTATGTTTACCTTGCTGCAACTGACAAGGTGAAGGTAGGAGTAACAAGAGATACGCAGATACCTACTCGCTGGATAGACCAAGGTGCAAGTTCGGCAATAATATTGGCAAATACGCCAAACAGATACCTCGCAGGAGTCATTGAAGTAGCTCTCAAAGATACTTTTGATGATAAGACAAACTGGCAAGCTATGCTAATGAATAATATCGACAATAGTATTGATTTAGAGCAAACCAAGCATGAGTTAGGCATGGTTCTCCCCGATGATATTGGTCAATACATATGTGATGATGATGAAGTAACTTACATAGCCTATCCTGTACTAGAGTTCCCGAAAAAAATTAAGAGTATAAACCTTGATAAAGAACTATCATTTAGCGGTAAATTAATGGGAATCAAAGGACAATATCTAATCCTTGATGAAAACAGAGTAATAAATATCAGAAAATATGAAGGTTATCAGGTAGAGATAGAGATCTAAGTACATGATAAATTTTGTAATTATCTAGTTTATAACAAAATAAGTATCTAGATATTAGTATAAGACTTTGATTTTTTCACATCTTGTAAAGAAGGCTTTACGATTTTTATTTACGATATGCAAACCAAAGTCTCACGCAAAGATAGAGAGTTAAAAAACTAGGTTTAAACTTTTTTGTTTTACATATTCCATTAACTATTGCTCTAAAAAACTTTTTAGATCATCGTTTTAGAAGATATCTAAGCAAATAAAAAATATTATTTAACCAATATATCGAGCATCTATGTTAAATAAATAAAATTAGGCATCAAGTATTGAAGATAGAGCACCCTATTTATTAATTTATGGAGCAATAAGTAAGACCTGAGACCCTAATAAAAAAATTTGTTTAGTCCATCCAGAAGCATAAGCACCAAACAAAAAAATTTGTTTGACTATTTTCACCCTCAAATGTGAAATAAATTAACAATATTGGGCGTAAATCATAGTTAACAAAGTGTAATAATTAGTTTTTTAAGCTCGCAGAGTAAAAAATGGATCAAGATAAAAACATCCACGCCTATCTGAAAGCCCTTTTATCCCTAAAAAAATTTTTTTTTTAGCCCACCGGAAAATTACCACTCAAAACAAAATAGTCATAATAAACTAATAATCAACCTTAAATATAAAGTCAAAATAAAAACAGCACCTATATTAACATTATTAAAGTATTATAAAACGTCCCAAATGCAAATAATTGTAAATATAGGGAGACGTATGCCTCCATCTCTTAACAC
>CAYFTB010000163.1:0-5227 GCA_964345875.1 uncultured Proteiniphilum sp. | reverse complement strand
TGTCCATTTCTGCTCAAAACATTACAGTAAAAGGCACTGTAACTGAGGCTTCAAATAAAGAACCAATTATTGGAGCCACAATTGTTTTGAAAGGAGCAGCTAGTCATGGAACTGTCACTGATTACGACGGAAACTACAGTTTGAGCAATGTTCCTGCAAACGGAACACTTGAAATTAGCTATGTCGGAATGGCTTCACAAACCATTTCTGTTGATGGAAGAACAACAATCAACATCTCTATGTCTGAGGATTCAGAACTATTAGATGAAGTTGTTGTCACAGCACTTGGTATATCGAGGGATAAAAAATCATTGGGATATGCTGTGAGTTCAATCAAAGGAACCGAACTAACGATGGCTGGTGTTCCATCCAACCCTTTAGCATCAATATATGGTAAAGCAGCTGGAGTTGGACTATCTGCTAGTGCAGCTGGTCCCACAGGAGGTATTAACATCAAAGTCCGTGGAGCTACACAGCTGGAAACATCTTCATCTACAAGACCCCTTTTCGTGGTTGATGGAGTACCAATTTTCGACAGAGAAACAAGTATGGCAACTCGGGGATATGATCCGTTTAACTCATTTGACTATGGTGCGGGAATTAATGATATCAACGCTGAAGATATAGAATCAATGGAGATTCTAAAGGTGCCAAAGCTTCAGTTCTTTACGGTAGTGCAGGGGCTAATGGTGTTGTATTAATAACTACAAAGAAAGGAGCCGAAACAAGAGGATTAGGAGTAACTTTGTCATATAATAGAACATTAGAAGAACCTGTAAGTTATATAGACTTCCAGAATAATTATGGCTCTGGTGGAAATGCTTACAGCTTAGATATTAACGATAACAGGATAGTTACAGACTATAGAAACTTTGGCCCTAAATTTGACGGAAGAGAAATCACATATTGGGATGGATCCAAAAGATCATATCAAGCGTATCCAAACAATTATAATGATTTATTTCAAACAGGTAGTACAAACAACTTACAAGTTGCCGTTGCTGGTGGAAACGAGAAAGGTAATATGAGAATGTCATATACCAACTATTCATTTGATGGAATAATGCAAAATCACTGGCAGAAAAAACACACATTCAGTTTTGCTGGACAAATGAATATATCGGAACTAGCTAAAGTTGAAGTTACTACTAATTTATATAAGGTAAAAACCAATAATAGATACCCCAATATCTACTCATTAATGAGTACAGGGTTTAATAGAGATTATGACTACCAAACTATTTCTGAAAAGTATTTAACTGAAGATGGGTACAGAGCCGACCTAACAGATGCTGGATTACCAACATCACAAAATCAAATAGCGAATATCTTATGGCATCAAAATTACAATAGAAACATTGATGACAAAACTCACTTAATAGCATCTGTAAGAAATACATTCCAATTTCATCCAGTAGTATCGTTAGTTACCCACGCCGGAGTAGACTTCACACAAACAGATTATACTAGAAAAGAAAAGGTAACAGCTATTATACCAGATGTAAAGGGAGGAAAATATAGATTTGACACAGACCAAAACTTTATTTACAACTTACAAGCCAACTTAAATTACGATCAATCATTTATTGACGATAATTTGAGAATAACAGCTTTAGCAGGTACAGAGTTTAAAAATATTAAAGACTACGATATGTTTGCATCTACATATGGTAATCTTTCTTATCCAAACTGGTATTCTTTATCAAATTCTCCAGATTGGCCATCATCAGGAGATAGAGGAAAAGTATTGGGCCATTCTAGAGGACAAGAAAGTCTATATAGCATTTATACATCGATAACAACATCATGGAAAGATAAATACTATTTAGAACTTCAAGGACGTAACGACTGGGCTTCTACACTACCAAAAGGAAATAATTCTTATTTCTATCCTGGAGCTTCATTTAACTGGAGTTTTAGTGAAGATATTAAAATTCCAGAACTTCAATTCGGAACTCTTCGTCTTTCATGGGCTGACGTAGGTAGACCTGCTTCTAGGTACTTTGCTTTAAGACAATACGGCTTAAGCACAATCCCTAACACAAACACAGGAATCGTAGATCCACCAACAGAATTATTCTCCGGAGATATTAAGCCAGAACGTAAAAGAGAATTTGAGATTGGAACAAATCTACGCTTTTTCCCAAAGAACAGAATAGAACTTGACTTCTCATACTATAATGCTACTATATATGATCAAATCATGGGAATACCTTTGACCTCTGCTACTGGGTATAGCAAGATTAAAATAAACGCAGGGAAGGTAAAAAACAGTGGCTACGAAATAATGCTCAAAGGAGCAATCCTTGCAGCAAATGACTACCGCTGGGATGTAACGCTAAACCTAGCAAATCAATTCTCTAAAGTAAAAGAGCTATATGGCGGTATTAATAGGCATATTTTAGGCTCAAATAATGGGTGGCAGGTTGTTGCAGAAGCAGACAAGAGAGCAGGTGAAATCATGACATATGATTATCTACGTACACCCCAAGGAGAGCGAATTGTTGGGTCAGATGGCTTATATCAATTAGACCAAGACAAAGGCTTTATGGCAGTAGGGAATGTAAACCCATCACTAATCGGTGGTTTTGCCACAGACTTTTACTATAAAAACTTCAATGTCCATGTAGGCTTTGACTATAGTTTTGGCAGTAAATTAATATCTATGTCTAACTATTACCTTCTTGGAACAGGTACAGTAAAAGAAACACTACAATACAGAGATGAACAGAGTGGAGGTATAGCATACTATATCCAAAAGGACACTGAAAAAAGAATCAAATTAGATAGTCATTCAGCTACAGCACCTTCAGATTCTAAAGATGGACGAGTTTATCATGACGGAATGATTCTAAAAGGTATGAAAAAAGATGGTGACAACTTTACTGAAAATGACCAAATCATTCCTGTTGCAACCTATTGGGGTTCATTTATTCATGATATGCAGGATAATCTACAACCTGATTATATCTACAAGAACGATTACGTCAAGTTACGTGAAGTTGCAATATCATACACTCTGCCAAAGAGAATATCAGAGTCTTTAAACTTACAGAAAGTAACATTACTTCTAACAGGTCGAAACTTGGTTTATTTATATAAATCCATTCCTAATATTGATTCGGAATCACTTCAAGGAACGAATAACTTTGTAGAGTACTCAATATTCCCAATGCATAGATCATGGGGATTTGGATGTAATATCAGCTTCTAAAACATTTTTTACAATTAATTTATCTAGAAAATAATGAAAAATATATATATATTATTTATTACAGTTGGGTTACTATTCAGCGCATGTCAGTCACAATTAGATGAACAGTTTTATAACCCAGAAAAATATGAAGCCCCAGAAGAATCACTAATGCCTGGTATGTTTAGCAAAGTAGCTTATCAGTGGAAAATCTTTGTTCAAGACTACGGAGAGTATTGGTGGGGACTAGGTGGACAAGGAGTCACTGCATATTCGCAAATCGGAGTACGACCAATGATTGCAAACTATGATGCTATTTATAACAATTGGCCTGATTTGAACGGATCTGGGTTTTCTGAAGCTAATGATGTTAGAACATACTTTAATCATATGTATGAAAGACTTAGACCATGGGGATTAATGAAGAATATGATTGATAATGGTAGTGACGAGTTCGTAAAGGAAAATCAATTATATTATGAAATTGTCTCAATGATTAAAGACTTTGCAATGATGCGTAATGTGGATTTCTTTAATAACATCCCTTATTCAGATGCTTTGAGAGGAGCCGAAGGCATTCTTTTTGTGAAGTACGATGATCCTGAAGAGATTTACACATTAGCTTTACAAAACATGAAGACTAACATCGACAATCTTCAAAACTCATTTAATGGAATGAGCGCAGAATCTAAAGCATTATTTGTAGAGCAAGATTTAATATTTAAAGGAGATGTAAATAAATGGATACAATGGGGAAATGCTACTAGGTTAAAATATGCCGTTAGAATATCTGGAGTTAATTCCAGTTTAGCTAAAGAACATATTCAAGATATACTAAGCAAGAACAATCTACCTACTCAAGATCTTACATGGAGTCTGCCATATGCAACATTGGAAGAAACCATAGCTGGTGGAGGGGGAACATGGTCAAGAGGAATGATAGAAAGATTTACTAGCTATTTCATTCCAAATGTTATTATGAAAAGAATGAATAGAGGAGGATATGAATATGAACTTGGCACAGATGACCCACGTTTACCTATTATAGCTATGCCCACAAAATGGGGAGATTATAGAGGTGTAAGAATGGATAGAAATTATGAAATGAATGAGCCTTATAGAGCTAAACAAGTTCAGTATTACGAGACGGCTACAAAACCCTCAGACGTAACAGACTCTGAGTGGTCATTAATGAAGAGTTTTCCATACCTAATGAACAATGGGAATTACAGAAACAATCTTGATGTTATGTTGAAAACTAACAGTGTTTCAAACTATAATCTAAAAACATTAGTCTTTACTAATCCTCCAGTTTATATGACATCAAAGGCAGAAGTTGATCTACTTTTGGCAGAAATTGCACTTAACAATCTTGGAAGCACTGGAAAAGATGCAGCAGAACATATTGCTGATGCCTTAAGGAACTCTGTAGATTTTTGGTATTGGTACAATAGCATATCTACATACAACCCCACATCATCTCATTTTCCAAATATGGATATTTCAGTACTAACTCCCCAAAAACCAGATATGAGTGTAATTAATCAATATGCAGATATACTCAAGGAGGAGTTTAACGGGGCATCAGATAAGCTAGAGATAATAATGCAACAGAAATATATCCACCTGAATATGATTGGTATTTATGAGTTATGGACTGAATTGCGTAGAACAAGACGTCCAAAGCTTGAGCCTGTAACAACTCTTCATGATATAAAAGCTAAAGTACATATCGAAAGAGCACATTATCCATCAAGTGAACAATCAACAAATGCAACAGAATATTCTAAGGTACAATCTCAAGATAATTACAGTTCACCAATTTTCTGGGTAAAGAATCCGAGTGAAAGTTACTATTTGGATGATTTTATAGAATAAAAACTTTTTTATTCTATAAAATTTGTGGGGTTTTAAAGATTATAAGATCTTTGAGACCCCATTATAATTACTTAATAATCTTTTTATGAAGAAAATATTTCTCACTATCACACTATTTGCAATAGTAGCTCTATCAACTAATGCCCAACAGGGCTT
>CAYFTB010000162.1:0-5273 GCA_964345875.1 uncultured Proteiniphilum sp. | reverse complement strand
GTTATCGGTCACCCTAAAGAACGACCGTGCTAAAATTTAACAAAGAAATGATAATGAACAGAACTGCCAACGCTTCAAAAAAATCAAAAGAGCTGCAACCCACCGCACAAAGCCAACGCTTTGCAGCACATTTGCTTTTGCCCCAACCGCACGACAGACAGCAGAACAATCATAATTTTGTATTTTAATGAGCAATAACAATGAAAGCATATTCAAAAAATATTTTTCCCAAGAAAGCCTTCGGCTTGCTTGGGAAAGAATGGTGCGTTCAAATGGAAAAGATACAAAAGACTTTTTCGGAATAGACATTTATGCTTCAAACCTTGACAAAAATTTAGCCCGACTTTCAGAGGCAATTATTACAGGCGAATTTAAACCACAACGACCTTTCAAGTATTACGAACCAAAAGCATCAAAGACACACAGAACAAAATCTGTTTTAAGTATTGAAGATTCCTTAGTTTATCAAGCAATCGCAAACACGATTGCAACAGCCAACTATCAACGAATAGCAGAAAACAACAGTTTTGTTTTTGGTAGTGTTCTACATCCCGAAGTTGAAAAAGGAATAGAATTATTAAACGACCCCGAAGCAGATTTTTATTTTTTTGAATATTACATCCCACTTTACAATAAGTTCATCAATTCTGTAAATACAGAAATTGACAACACAAATATTCGTTTCAAACTTGAAACTGATATTACAGGATTTTTTGATTGTATTCCACATTCAAAACTTTTGGTTACACTACACAAATTTGGTGTAGAACCCGAAATTCTTGATTTGTTAGCAGATTGCTTAAATCTTTATTCAGGAACGAAAGAATCGGTTACACCGGGTGTTGGTATTCCGCAAGGAGCAGCAGCCTCATTCTTTTTTGCGAATGTTTTTTTGAATGACCTTGATTATCTAATAAGCCAAAACGGATACACATATTACCGTTATATGGACGATATACGCATTTATGAAGAAACGGAAGAAAAATTAACGGAAGTGCTTGTTTTAATTGATAACTATCTAAAAGGCAGAGCACTTTCATTAAACACTAAAAAAACTTCTATTGAAGAAATTGGCGAAGACAGAGAAAGTGAAAAATTACCGTTGCTTGCAGGCTACGGACAAGAACTTGAAGAATACGACATCAAAGATTCTAAAAAGGAAAAACAAGTATATTTAAACGAACAAAATCCCGACAACGAGCAAAGCAAAAAATATATCGTTAAAACTATTAAAGGCAAAGAGCTTATTAAGTTTTGCAAGAAAGACATCAAAGAAGCAGAAGACTTTTTGTTGAGCAAATTCAAAGACATTGGAAAAACAGACTTCAATTCAAGAACTTTAGCAAATGACGAAGAATTGAAAAAGCAAATCATTCATATTGCTTACAAGTGGCGTAGTGCAAATTCAATTCTGAAAACAGAAGACAAACCAATATTGAATGAAAAACTTATTCCTATTTGGTTGTTTTGTGCAGAACATTTTTTTTGGAAAGCGAATCACTTTTGTTGGAACTTGAACCAATACGGAGCAAACAATTTAATAACTCAAAAACTAAATGAGTTAATCCCGAAATTCAAAAGTTTTGAATGGGTTCGTTATCAAATTCTGTCTAATATGGCAAACGTTCAAAACTTTAATTCTTCTGAATTAAGAGAGATTTTTAGAAAAGCAAAAGAAGAACCTTCAGGACTTGTTCGTCTTGGTTATTTTATGATTTTACTGAAACATTTAAAATCAGACCATCAACTTTTTGCTTCGCTTCGCCAAGCAATCAAAGACGACAAAGAACCATACATTAAAAATCGTTTGTCAAGCTATATTTCAAGACAAGCAGGAAGCGAAAAAATTGATGAAATTAAATATTGGTTTGGCTTATGAATTTTAGAGAAATAGAAAATATTGAAAACCTTGCTTCAGCAACTGAAACCAAAACAAGCGGATTTCATCAAGAAATTATTGCCGATTATCTTGAAAAAGAAAAAAGAAAATCGGGAGCAAAAGAAAATCCTTTTGTCTATTTCTATGAAGATGTAATTGCAAATTCGCTTGCATACAATTTTCAAACAGCATTAGGAACTACTTATTACAAAAATGCTTCGGACGATGCTTTGAGTTGTTTAAATATTTGCGATGATTTTTACAGGTTATCGTCTTGGAGTGTAAACGGTTGGTTACAAAATGCTTTGAAATTTATTGACAACATTGTTTTACATTACATTCAAGATAAGTTAAAAGAAATTCCAAAAACATATCCAAATGCAGGAGTTGAAAAGGCAAGATACATTCATTTGAGCGAAAAAACAGGAGATATTTCAACAGCAGGTTATGAGTTGAAAGATTTGTATGATTTGCGAAATGACCTTGAACACAGAACAATCATTCATACTGACGGAAGGCAAGAATTAGTTCCACCAAAAAGAAATAAAGTTCGCCAAACTGTTGTAAAACTTTATCCCGATGTTTTGAGTAGAATTTTAAAAACCTATAAAGAACCAATTAGTGATTAATAGAGACGAAATATTAAACAACGCAAAGACAGAATCTGAATTATCAGACTTGAAGCAACACGCAGACAAGATGATAAGAGGTTTTGAGAATTTCAACAACTATTCGTCAAATCGTGCTGTTTGGGAATTAGTTCAAAACGCTTGCGACTTGACAACAAATTGTGAAGTTGTTATAGATTACAAAAATGGATTTTCATTTACCCACAATGGTAAACCATTTACGACAAAATCATTTATTTCTTTGATAAAACAAGTAAGCGGGAAATATGGAGAAGAATCTGACATTCCAGAAGTTGGAAAATACGGAACAGGCTTTTTGACGACACATACATTCGGACGTAAATTTCGTATCAATTCAATTCTTGAAGCAAACAACACTTTTTTTGAAATCAAAGACTTTTTAATTGACCGCAGTCCGAAAGAATGGAAAGCGTTAAGCGAAAACATTAGAACGCAAAAAGAAAATGTATATGAACTTATACAAAAAGGTGCAATTCTTTCCAACCCTGAAATAAAAACGACATTCACTTTTTTACCTGAAACCGACCAAGAACGAAGCTACATTTCAGCGTCAAGCAAAGACTTAGAAGATTATATTCCTATTGTTTTAACGATTAATGACCGACTCAAAAAAGTAAAAATTGTTCTGAATGATTCCGAAACTTTGTTTGAACGAATTGAAAAAATAAAAGTAGAAAATGACAAGGGAATAGAATTATACAAAACAATTATTTCCAAAAATGGAACAAACAAAATACTCTATTCTATTATTGAAGCTAACGACCAGATTGAAGTAATTCTTCCAATCAACGAAAATCTTGAATTGTTTCAGTTTTCAGAAAGAGTTGCCCGATTATTTTTGTATTATCCTTTAATCGGTTCGGAAGATTTTGGCTTAAATTTCGTTATCAACTGCAATAAATTTTTGCCAACCGAGCCAAGAGACGGAATACACTTACAAAGCAATAAAGACCAAGTAAAAGAGCAAGAAGAAGCAAACCGAAACATAATAGAAAAGGCTTCGAAACTGATTTTTGAGTTTCTAAAAAGTAACGTATTAAACGTTTCCAACCCACTTTTATATGCTCAAATAAATTTCAAAAGAAATACAGACAATAATTTATTGAACGAGTATTTTGAAGCACTACAAAAAACTTGGATAGAAGAATATAAATTGTTGCCTATTGTAGAAACCGCTGACGGTTTTAAGCCCGTTAATGAAGTTTGTTTTTTTGACGAAGAACTTTTAAACAACACAGAGTATTTTGATGATATTTATACTTTGGTTTCCATTTTTCACAACAACATTCCGACAAAAGACAAAGTTATTTTGTGGAGTAAGTTTGCAAGCGAATGGACAAACGAAAAGACTGAATTTATTGGACACAAAGATTTAGTTGAGAAAATATCAAAAGAACATTTATCCAAGTTTGACAAAGATTGCTTAATCAATTACTACAAAAATTTAATCGCAGAAGAAAAGATAAATTATTTTTCGGAACACACTTTATTGCCAAATTTAGACGGAAAGTTATGTTTTCTTTCGTTGCTTCTTATCCCTCAAAATTTAAACGAAACACTTATTGAAATTGGGAAATCTTTAATACCAAATTCTATTGAACGACTAATTCATAAAGATTTTTGTTTCAATTTTCATTTTGAAAAATACAACCGAAAAGATTTTTCTAATGGTGTTAAAACAATATTAGATGATAAAAAGGCTTCAATTTGCATATATTTTCCTGAACATCTCAATGAAGAAAATTACAATGTTCAATCATTTGAGAAAACTGAAAAACTTGATGCTAATTTCTTTCAAAGCTTATTGAAGTATTGCAAGTTAAACAATAATGTAAATTCACAAAGCAAGCCTTCATCATTAGTAAAAATCATCAGCAAGTATTACTCTTTTGACGAAAATTTAATCCAATTATCTAATCTTGAAAACCAAGAAGAAAATTTAGACATTCGTTCATCAAGAAAAATTTTGGTGCAAATTTTCTTCAATTTACTTCAACACCATAACGAAGATTGGATAAAAGCAAACATTGCATTGTTGCTTGAAATAGCAAACTGTAATGAAGACAGCCTGAAAGAAGTTTATTCAACTTCAAAAATTTATCCTAATCAGTTAAATCAACTTAAAAGCAATAATGAACTAAAAAGAGATATTGATATAATGCCTGAAATTAAAGACCTTTACAATAAGGTAACAAAGAACGAAATTAGAGAAGAGTTGGTTTACATAGAATTTAATGAATTTATTGCTGAGGACAGATTTGTCACAAGTAAATATCTTACTACTGCAATTGAAAAAAGTTTCTTTAGCACAGACATTAACAACATAAACGAACATCCTTTAAAAGATGAAATTTTGAAAATTATATCATCGTTACGAGACCCAAAATTTGCTGAACTATTTCCCCGACTTGACCTTAAAAAAGCCAATTTGATGTTGGATGTAGTTACTAATGAAAACACGAAAGACGAAATTTTCTCTATTGTAACATTAAAGGAGTCCGAATTAAAGAAGCTTGGTCAACTTGTTCAAGAAGATAACTTTTCAGCGATTCTAAATACTGCGACTATCTTACTTCAACAGCAAAAAGAAGAGGATGCAGATTTCCACCATAAACACGAAATTGGAACATACATTGAAAGTCTTATTAGAGAAAAGTTATCGGACGAATTAAAAGACAGAATTTCATTTGGAGACAAAGAAACAGAGACAACCAATATGCAAGGCGGTCAAGACATCGTTATTT
>CAYFTB010000161.1:0-5376 GCA_964345875.1 uncultured Proteiniphilum sp. | reverse complement strand
ATTGATTGTAGAAAGTGTGCCAACGTTGGAAGAACTCATTAAAGATGATGTATTTCTAAATATCCTTGCTGTCAATCCCGGTTGACGAGTTTAAGGGTTGAGTAGTTTAAGGGATGAGAGGGTTATATTCACATCATATTTACAATTCGACATATTAATTTGCTTCCGCTCCTTAAGAGCTTATGTTTGAGGTGGTATCTATTATCGCAGGGCGTTGCCCTACGCTGATGCTCAAAGCCCATTGGGCTATAAGCTGACATTCCATTAATAATTCGACATCAAACGGAATAAAATTCATGATTATTCCTAAGTATATCATTCAGTACGTTGTAATAAATTATCGCAGGGCGTTGCTCTAAGCTAATGCTCAAGGCCCTTTGGGCTATTGACCTACTTCCCATTCATGTTTTGACCTAAAACGTTCTTAGTCGAATTCAAATATGATTAGGTACTAAAAGATTTAATCGATAAACCAGCTAACCTGATTAATCTCCCAAATCATCCCATTTCCCCCTTAATCAAATAAAATGTATATCCCACATAGATAGCTAGTAGTATAATTGCCTCCCATCTGTCAATCTTTTTTCTTTTTCCAGTAAACATGGCTATAAACAATAGGAGGGTGCCAATTGCTAGCAGATACAAATCTGTATTAAACTGAATGCTATAATCAATTGGTTTAATGATTGAGCTAACGCCCAATATGAAGAAAATGTTGAATATGTTTGAGCCAATGATGTTTCCCACTGCAATATCGTTACTCTTACGCAAAGCTGCTACCACTGATGTGGCAAGCTCGGGCAATGATGTGCCAATTGCTACTATGGTAAGACCGATTATTGTTTCGCTAATACCTAACTCGCTGGCTATTTTCACTGCATTAACCACAACTAGTCTTCCTCCTGCCACTAAACATGCTAGACCCACAACTATGAAAAGCCATATCTTGATACTTTTGTATTCTTTATGACTCGAAGATGCTGTAGCAGGATCTGATTTCATTTGACGAAAAACATAGTATAAAAATAAAGCAAAAAATACTAATAGAATAGCTCCATCTAATATGCTTAATGATGCACTGCCAGACAAGAACTTGTTGGCTAGGAAAAATAAGACAATCGTTGCAAAAAGAGAGAAAGGAATTTCTTTCCACACTGTGCTTGACTGAACAACTAGGGGGCTGATAATTCCTGCAATACCCAAAATAGCAAACAGATTGAATATGTTGCTTCCTATGATGTTTCCAAAAACAATTTCGGAGTGCGACTGATATGCTGCAAACACATTAACAACTAGCTCGGGCATTGATGTGCCAAATGCTACGATAGTGAGTCCGATTGCAAGTTCGGAAATGTGATACTTGCGTGCCAGGCTTGTACCACCCTGCACCAACCAGTCGGCACCTTTAATTAATATAACAAAACCAATAATTAGCAGAATTGAAGCAATTGCCATGAGTTGTATTTTTAAAATTAAGATGCAAATTTATAAAAAAGTTTTATTGTGTAGTCACTGATTTATTTATTTAATTTGATGATGTATTATGATAAAATTCAATTAAATTTTAGTTCTAGATTTGAAATACGAACGCGGTGTAAGGGAAAGATTTTCTCTATAAGCCATAGACAAATAGTAAATTAAATTGTACATTTGCCACTTCAATAAATTAATAAATATATCAGAAATGGCTTTTAATATTATTGTGTTGGCCAAGCAAGTTCCCGATACACGCAATGTGGGTAAGGATGCTATGAAGGCTGACGGAACAGTTAACAGAGGTGCTTTGCCTGCAATCTTCAACCCCGAAGATTTGAATGCTCTTGAGCAGGCATTGAGCATAAAGGATCAATATCCTGAATCAAAAATCACTATTTTAACAATGGGACCAGGACGAGCTGCGGAGATTCTCCGTGAAGGTTTGTATCGTGGTGCTGATGATGGTGTGTTGCTTACTGACCGTGCTTTTGCAGGTGCTGACACGTTGGCAACATCGTATGCATTGGCTATGGCTGCAAAAAAAATAAATGATTATGATCTTATTTTTGCAGGACGTCAGGCAATTGATGGTGACACTGCACAAGTAGGACCGCAAGTGGCAGAGAAGTTAGGAATACCACAAATAACATATTCGGAATCAATTGAGGCTATAGATGAGAATAAAATTCGTGTTAAGCGTCGATTAGACAACGGTGTTGAGCTGGTTGAGTCTTCTTTTCCTGTTTTGATTACAGTTAATGGAAGCTCTAATCCTTGTCGTCCTAGAAATGCTAAAGCATTACAAAAATATAAGCATGCAAAGACTGTGACCGAACGTCAAGCTGATTCAAGTGACTATATTGATCTTTATAGTTCGCGTCCATTTTTAAATCTAACGGAATGGAGTGTTGAGGATGTTAATGCTGATAAGGTTCAATGTGGACTGTCGGGCTCACCAACAAAGGTGAAGAAGATACAGAATATTGTTTTCCAAGTGAAAGAGAGCAAAGTTATCTCGGATGATGATACTGATATTGAAGAATTAATCAAAGAGCTAATTGCAAATCACACAATAGGATAAATTGTTGCGTGGTGATAAAATGAAAAATTAAACAAACATGAATAATTTATTTGTATATCTTGAAATTGAGAACGGAGTTGTAGCCGAAGTATGTCTTGAATTGCTTACTAAAGGTCGCTCATTGGCTAATCAACTGGGATGCCGCTTGGAAGCAATTGCCGCAGGAATAAAGACTGAAGGCGTAGCAGAACAAGTGTTCCCATATGGTGTTGATGTTTTGCATGTTTTTGATGATAATCGCTTATATCCTTACACCACTTTGCCTCATACTTCGTTGATGGTTAAGCTATTTGAAAAAGAACAACCTCAAATTTGCTTGATGGGTGCTTCTATGATAGGTCGTGATTTAGGCCCTCGTGTTTCTTCTGCTTTGGGTAGCGGATTGACTGCCGATTGCACTGCATTAGAGATTGGCGATCATGAAGATAAACGTGCAGGCAAGGTTTATAAAAACTTGCTTTATCAAATTCGTCCAGCATTTGGAGGTAGTATTGTTGCAGATATCATCAATCCCGATTGTCGCCCACAGATGGCTACAGTTCGCGAAGGGGTTATGAAAAAAGAGATACATGACGCAAATTACAAAGGTGAGGTGGTTGTGTATGACGTAAATGAATATGTTTTGGAAGAAGACTTTGTCGTTTCGGTAATAGATAGACATGTTGAGGTTTCTAAGGTAAATATAAAGGATTCTCCTATTATTGTGTCTGGAGGCTATGGTGTAGGTTCTAAAGAAAATTTTGAACTTCTATACAAGCTTGCGGATGTTTTGGGAGCTGAGGTTGGTGCTTCGAGAGCAGCTGTTGACGCAGGGTTTGCCGATGCCGAACGTCAGATAGGTCAAACTGGTATAACTGTTCGCCCAAAGCTATATATTGCTTGTGGAATTTCGGGACAGATACAACATATTGCTGGTATGCAAGAGAGTTCACTTATTATTTCTATTAATAATGATCCTAATGCACCTATTAACTCGATTGCTGATTATGTAATCAACGGAGATGTGGAGACTGTGATTCCTAAAATGATTAAATATTATAAGAAGAACAGCAAGTAGGGTTGTTTAAACTGATTTAAGAACAAGAAAAAACAAAACAAATGGCAAACTTTTATATAGACACACCACAATTTAGACATTATCTCAACCATCCTTTGATGAAGCGAATTGTAGAGCTTAAAGAGAGAAACTATGCCGACAAAGATGAATTTGACTATGCTCCAATGGATTTTGAGGATGCAATGGATAGCTATGACAAGATTCTGGAAGTTGTGGGCGAAATTTGTGGAGATATTATTGAGCCCAATGCTGAGGCTGTTGACCATGAGGGTCCAAAGCAGGTGGGGCATCGTGTGGAATATGCACCACAAACTAAAGAAAATCTGGATGCACTAAATAAAGCAGAACTAATGGGTATGGCATTTCCACGTAGATACGGGGGGCTAAACTTTCCGATGGTTCCATATATGATTTCGGCAGATATAGTGAGCCGTGCTGATGCTAGTTTTCAAAACATATGGATGTTGCAGGATTGTGGCGAAACCATTTATGAATTTGGATCGGAGGAGCAAAAGAATAAATATCTTCCTCTAGTAGCTAAAGGTGCCACTATGTCGATGGACTTAACTGAACCTGATGCTGGATCTGACTTGCAGGCTGTGATGCTTAAGGCTTCTTATGATGAAAAAGAGAAGCAATGGTATTTGAATGGCGTGAAGAGATTTATCACTAATGGTGATGCAGATATTCATTTGGTACTAGCTCGCTCAGAAGAGGGAACTAAAGATGCTCGTGGCTTGTCTATGTTTATTTATGACAAGAATGAAGGCGGAGTGAATGTGCGACGTATCGAGAACAAGATGGGAATCAAGGGTGCGCCTACATGCGAATTGGTTTACAAAAATGCAAAGGCTGAACTTGTGGGTTCTACTCGTATGGGCTTGATTAAATATGTTATGTCGCTGATGAATGGTGCTCGTTTGGGTATTATGGCTCAATCTGTGGGAATTTCTGAAGCTGCTTGTCGTGAGGCTTACGAATATGCATTGGAGCGTCGCCAGTTTGGAAAAGCTATTATTGAAATGCCTCCTGTGTATGAAATGATAGCAAATATGCGTGCTAAAACTGATGCATCAAGAACATTGCTTTACGAAACTTGTCGTTTTGTGGATATGTATAAATCTATTGACGATATATCTAAAGAGAGAAAGCTAACTCCAGAAGAGCGTACTGAGATGAAATATTATCAACGTATGGCTGATGCTTTTACTCCACTTGGAAAGGGTATGACAAGCGAGTATGCTAATCAGAATGCATATGATTCTGTGCAGGTGCATGGTGGATCGGGCTATATGAAAGACTATAAGTGTGAGCGTTTGTATCGTGATGCTCGTATCACTAATATATATGAGGGTACTACTCAGCTTCAGGTTGTAGCAGCTGTAAGACACGTATCAACAGGGACATACTTGCAACGCATCAAAGAATATGAGGCAATGGCTGTTTCTCCAGAACTGGAAGTTATGAAAAGAACTTTAGCCGAGATGACTGAGATGTTTGAGAAGTTGGTGAAAAAAGTTACAGAAACTAAGGACGAGGCATATTTTGATTTTAATGCTCGTCGCATGGTTGAAAGTGCTGGGCATATTGTTATGGGACATTTGCTCCTTCAAGATGCGAATCAATCACCTGAGATGTTCCGTCGTAGTGCTGAGGTTTATATCAACTACGGACAAGTGGAGGTGTTGAAGCATTATAATTTCATTTCTCAATCTGGTGTTGAGGATTTGGGATATTATAAGCCTGATTTAAGCGAATAAAA
>CAYFTB010000160.1:0-5381 GCA_964345875.1 uncultured Proteiniphilum sp. | reverse complement strand
GGTGGTGGTGATGTTGAGTGGGCACCAGGTTGAGGGATTGGTTTGGTGGGGGGAGGAACTGCTTTATTATATATAATATGTAGCCCCTCTTTTTTCTTACGGAAAAGAGAGATTTTGTTTTTCCTTGGTAAGACCCTATAGAAGGCTGTAATTTTAAACTTTGCTTAATTAGAATTAAAAGTGGCCCTTTTATTGTGGAAAAAGTTCATTCTAAATTATTTTTGTTAACCTTTTGTGAAATGTTTTGTATATTTGTAAACCATCGGATTATTGGCTTAGTCGGATATGTTAACAACAATCTCTAACGTCTATTTACCGTGAGTTGACTCATAAATAAAAATAATGGATGCTTTACAAAAAATAAAATATAGTTTCTCAGGACACGAATCCTTCTATTGTAAATCTATATGGTTGAAAAAAGGTTTTGACTTTGTGTCCGATGACAGAAATTTTAATTCACCCGACTCTGTTCTTCATCTGGGAGTTGGGAAAAATATGGTTAGTTCGATACGTTTTTGGTTGAGGGCTTTTGGGATGATTGAAGAAGATGAGTTGACTGAAATGGCTTCTTATATTTTTGATAGCGAAAGTGGAAAAGACCCGTATATAGAAGACCTTAGAACAACTTGGCTTTTACATTATCTTATAATAGCAAGTGATACTGCTAGTATTTATAAATTACTCTTTGTTGACTTTCAAAGGGAACATAGTGGTGAGTTTACCAGAGAACAATTGCATTTGTTCCTTAAACGGAAGACATCGGAAAGTGATTTCCCAAGTGTATATAATGAGAATACGATAAAGCGAGACATTGGTGTTTTGTTGCAAAATTATAGTATGCCAAAGCAAGATAGACCCAATGAAGATTTTTCTGCTGTTTTTATAGATTTGTCTTTGATTAAAGAAACTGAGAAGGACGATTATAGTTCTCACCAATCAAATGTAAAATCTTACCACTTTAATATTAAAGGTAAGATGTCCGTGGCGTCTGATTTGTTCTTATATGCTATTTTAGACAGTAATGAAAATGAGCAAATTATATCATTTGAATCACTGCTGGATTTAGCATTAATTTTTTGTATGTCAAAGACAGAACTAGTTGATGTATTAACCGAGATAACCCGTAATTATCCAGACTACCTGAGGTACTCAGATGATGCTGGTATTAAACAGCTTTTTATCTTAAAAGAAATAGATAAAAAGGAAGTTTTAGAACAATACTATTCTTAATAATGAAGTTTTCACTATCAACAAATATTAATTCAGTACATTTTGATGATTTCAATTATATTGTAACATCAAACTCACTTCGAGTCCTAGGTACTTTGGTGTCATCCTACAATTCGGGTGTTCGTTGTTTCACAATGATTGGTACTTATGGAACGGGAAAGTCAAGCTTTATTGCTGCATTAGAAAGGGACTTGCTGCATCAAACAAAAATACTCTTTGAAAATAAAGGTCAATTTAATGGATATAAAAAGTTTCACGCCATAAACATAGTTGGTGATTATGATTCTTTGCATAACCAATTAAACAAAGAACTTCAAGGATTTGATTCTGATACAGATGAACTTTTCGTCAAACTTGGAGAAAAACTGCAATATCATAAAAAGCACAATGAGTTTGTATTGATAGTTGTGGATGAGTTTGGCAAGGTGTTAGAGCATGCTGCTAATAACAATCCGGAAAAAGAACTTTACTTCCTACAGAAGTTGGCAGAGTTCATTAATAGACCTGAATACGATAATGTGTTATTGGTTACAACACTTCATCAAAACTTTGGAGCCTATTCTAAAAAGCTATCAAGAAGTCAACGTGATGAATGGGAGAAGGTTAAAGGGAGATTTCAAGAAATTGTTTTCAGTGAACCAGTTGAGCAACTGTTGCATTTAGCTGCATCGCAAATTGAGCAATTCAAAACAAAAATTGTGTCTAAGGAAAACTTTGACAATCTATTTGAGCTGGCTCAGGCATCTGGATATATAAACAGAACATTTGATTATGATGTAGCAAGGAAAATTTATCCATTAGATGTATTTGCGGGTGTTGCGTTAACTCATGCAATACAAAGATATGGACAAAATGAGCGCTCTTTATTTACCTTTTTAGGTTCTAGAGATTCTAATTCTATTAATACTTTTACTCCTTCTGCATCTTATACCTATAATCTAGCTAACGTTTATGATTATGTTATTTATAACTTCTATTCCTTTTTATCTGAGGTAAACTCTGATTCAACTAACTGGAGAGCAATTAGAGTTGCTATAGAACGAGTAGAGGGGCATTTAAATGAGTCTGTGGTAAGTGATGCGATTAAAATTGTAAAAACCATTGGATTACTAAACCTGTTTGGTGGCTCTATTCTATTCCCAAAACAATCTTTGTCCTTATATGCCAAATTAGCATTGGACATAAAGAGCCCTGATGAAGTTATTGATTTGCTAGTCAACCAAAAGATAATAAGGTATGCAAAGTATAAATCACAATACATATTATTTGATGGAACGGATATAAATATTGAAGATGAGCTCTACAAAGCCTCTGGTCAAGTTCCTCGTCCGGTAGATATTGTTGATGATTTAAATTCATATTTTGAATTTAAAATAGTCCAAGCTAATGCATCTTTTTATAAAACTGGTACACCGAGATTTTTTGAGTTTGTTTTATCATCTGAAGCAAATGAGTACATACCTAAAAATGATATAGATGGACATATTAATTTAGTATTTAGTAATGCTAAAGCTGCTAGAGAGCAATTGATAGAAGTTTCAAGTGAAAGTGAAGAAGCGTCCATATATGTTTTATTTAAAAATACTGATGAGATAATTTCTCATTTGTACGAGATTAATAAACTAGAGTATGTGAATAAGCATATTGTTGTTGATGATACGACAGCTGAAACTGAAATTAATAATTTAATTTTATACGAAAAGGACCTTCTTAATAAGGCAATTAATTATAGTCTAGTTTCGTTTAGCAACAATGTTGAGTGGTTTTATAAAGGAGAAGAGCTTGTTATTAAATCACAAGCTGACTTTAATAAATTGTTGTCGTTTGTCTGTGATGATGTTTATCCATTAACACCAACAATGCATAATGAACTATTTAATAAACAAAGACCTACGGGTGCAATTTCAACAGCAAGAGTTGCTTTATTAAATACACTGATAGACGAAGATGCTATTCAAATCCCAGATTTAGGCTTTGAGGAAGATAAGTTTCCACCTGAAAAGACAATTTATTATTCACTATTGAAAAATACTGGAATTCATAGGGAGGTAAATGGAGTCTATACACTCACAGAGCCAAATAATGATTTGGTAAAAAGTGTATGGGAGAAGTGTGAGAGCTTTTTGCAGTCGGCTATAGATACTCAACAGCGCCTTGGTGATTTGATTCAGGAGCTTAAAAAGTCGCCATATAAACTGAAACAGGGATTTTTGGATTTTTGGATTCCAATGTTCTTAATTGTAAAGAAACAAGATTATTCTTTATATGATAGTGAAGGTAGGTATATTCCTGATATTAATAAAGAGGTTTTGGAACTACTTCAGAGAACGCCCAATGGATTTAGAATTAAAACTTTTGCGCTTGAAGGCATTAAGATAGAGTTCTTTAATCAGTATCGTAACTTCATTAATCTGAATGATAGAGAACTAATAACAAAAGATAGCTTTTTGGAGACAATCAAACCTTTTTTAGTGTTCTATAATAATTTGAACGACTATTCTAAACACACAGCGAATCTTGATTTTCCATATACAGTAAGGTTTAGGAACGTATTAGCAAAGGCTACAGATCCTGAGAAAACCTTTTTTGAAGACCTCCCTGCAGCTTTTGGCTTCGAGAATGAATCTCTTTCTAGTAGCAAGGAGTTTCTATCGCAGTATCAGGAGATGATTAAGGATGCGATTAGAGACTTACGTCAAAGTTATTCTAATTTAATTTTAAAATTAGAGAGCACAATCATCTCTACATTAGGCTTGGCTAGTAATGACTATTTGGATTATAAAACTGAAATAACAAATATATTTAAAGGTATTAATAACAATCTTCTATCAGGTAAGAATAAAAGCTTCCTAAACCGATTGTTAATGGTGCAGAACGATAAGACACTATGGTATGAATCTATAAGTTATGTTGTTCTGGGAAAACCACTAATGAAGATTAAGGATAATGAGGTGCCTGTTCTTATTAAGAATATAGAGCACCTTCTAAAAACGTTGATAAGATATGTTGATGTATCTAAAGTGGCAAAGAAACAATTGAGTTCAGAGGTGTATAATTTTGAGTTAATTTCCACGGATGGTGCTGTAGATCCTCGTTCGTATGTTCTGCCCGATAGTAAGAAGAAAAAATCAGATGCACTGGAAGATAAAATAAATGAGCTTCTTACCGGAGAAGATGATTTAGATATATGTACTTTATTAAGAGTTTTAAAAAAGAAAACAAATGAACGTTAGACACGTATTAGGCATATCAGGAGGAAAAGACAGTGCAGCTTTGGCTGTTTATTTGAAAGAAAAATATCCTTCATTAGAAGTAGAGTATTACAACACGGATACAGGAAGTGAACTTGATGAAACTAATCAATTGATTAATAACCTGGAATCTGTTTTGGGTCCTATTGTACGACTAGTAGCTGCAGAGGGTAGCCCGGAACCAACTCCGTTTCATCATTTTCTAAAAGCAAACGGTGGTTTTTTGCCATCTCCGCAAGCAAGATGGTGTACTCAAAAATTAAAATTAGAAGAGTTCGAAAAATATGTAGGTGATGAGCCGACTATATCATATGTGGGTATTAGAGGAGATGAGGTTCGTGAAGGCTATGTGTCTACAAAACCTAACATTCAGGCAATATTTCCATTTAGGAAAAATATATGGAGCATGGATGTTATCACCAAGGTGCTGAATAATAACAATATTGACAACTTTGCTGATATTTATGAATCCGTAAGTTCAGAGATTGTCTTTATGTCTGCTGTTAAGGTGCTGAAAGAACCTTTGTCAGGTGTGTTTTTTTATAATAAAAAGCTAAACTCTCTCTTAGATATTGATGTGTACACGTTTAATCGTGCTGTATTCGAGTATTTGAAGGGTACTGATTATCCAGTTGGTAAGCTTGATGAGTTCCCCCTATTAGATAATGAAGATATAATTGAAATAGATGACGTTTATCAAATCCTAGAAGAAAGTGGTGTGGGTGTTCCAGCGTACTATAATGAAATTGAGTTTGAAGTAGATGGAAAGAAAGGATTCTATAATAGGAGCCGATCTGGTTGTTACTTTTGTTTCTACCAGCAAAAGATTGAATGGATTTGGCTTTATGAGCAACATCCAGATTTGTATGAGAAGTCTATGGAGTTTGAGAAGGATGGATA
>CAYFTB010000159.1:0-5388 GCA_964345875.1 uncultured Proteiniphilum sp. | reverse complement strand
TTCGTTTGAAGATTATAGTAAAAATGCCGCCTTCGGCAAGCCGTAGAAACGTTATCGCTCAGTGTAAAAAGACAACGACAGTGGACAAAATGAACGAAAGAAATAAAATGCCAACCGCACATTCAGGCACATTTGCTTGCCCCAACGCACAGGCGACCGCTTCGCAAGCAAAAGAGCCTGAAGTTTTGCCAACCCACAATTGAAAACTAAGTAACAAATGACAAAAGCTATAGACTATTTCGCAGAACTTTTTGAAGTTCACACAGACGAGAACATACCTATTCACTTAAAATATACTCAATTAAGAACTCTACTTGAAAAAATAACTAAAGACCTTACGAGTACAGAAACATTACAGTTTTCTAATTTATTTTCAAGACTTTCTTTCGTTTGTGACAAATTCAAAGTTTCAAGAAATATTCATTCTTTTCGGATAACTGCGAATAGGGTTCTACACGAAAATATCCGCCCATCAAATGAAGAATACCAAACGCACTTTAAGTATTTGAGTGAGTTTATTTCCGCAACCACAAATTTTGCAGTTCCTGAAGAGGTTAAAAATCTTTATCCAACAAAAGAATTTAGAAAGGTAAAATCCGAAACAACTTTAACCCGACTCGATAAACTTCGAGTTGAACTAATTGAAAAGCAAGGCGATTATTTGATTTGTGATACAGAAGATAATGACGGGGAAGATTACATAAGAGTAAGTATTAATGAATCAGATGTAAATTCCGTTTTTAAATCAGTTGATGATTTTTGGATTGGAGCACAGCTCTACTTGGTAAATATTGAAATTGATGACAAGGATATATATCATCCAAAGTTCATAATACTTGAACCCGACTATTTGGTTGACATTTCAGCAATCGCAGAATGCTTTCAAGACTTTGGAACGACAGAGTTAAACTATATAAAATCAAAATTTGTAGAACTTCCAAATTCGAAACACATTCTAATAGGGAATTTTGCTAATCTAGTAATTGATGAGTTGTTCGGTGCTGAAAAACCAACTGAAGTACAGTTTAATGACGTGTTTTTTAAGCACTTTAAAACATATCCCTTTGAACACACATCTTGTCAAGACATAAAGCAAACAGACAATTTTAAAGCATATTGGAAGGATTGCGAAAAACATTTTGACACAATCAAAAGAGTTGTATTAAATGAATTCGAAAACTATAGCATCTCCATTGAAACTGCCTCATTAGAGCCTGCATTTCTTTGTGATTTATATGGTATACAAGGTAGATTAGATATTTTGGAACTTAACCCCAAAACGAAATCAAAGATTGTTGAACTAAAGTCTGGCGGTGTGCCATTTCCTGATGACGGAACAAGTATAAAGCCAAATCACAAAGCACAGCTTTATTTGTATTACCAACTTGTTGGAGTTTTAAATAAACTTGGTTTTGCGGAAATATCTGAAAAAACAGATGGTTATATACTCTATTCCAAGGTTAGCGAAAACAATTTGAGATATGATAAGCCAACATTAAAACGGGTTCAGTCGATATTAGAATTAAGAAATAGAATCATAATTAATGAGTTTCAGTTGGCTTCTGATGACATAAACATTTGCCAAAGTCTCATACAAAAGATTACCCCTGACGCTATAATCAATTCGGCAAATGTTCACCCAAATTTTAGAGCAATTCTAGAACCTCAAATTAGTGAATTTTTAAACCCTTTTAAAACAGCAAGTGAAATAGAAAAATCATACTTTTTCTCATTTGTTAGTTTCATAGCTAAAGAGCAATATTTGGCTAAACTTGGGAATGGACAATACGAATCAAGTAATGGATTAGCAAACCTTTGGTTAAACTCATTCAATGAAAAGTCAGAGAAATTTGAGATACTTTTTGATTTGGAAATTCTTGATAATAAAGTTGACAAGGACGAGAAGGAAATAATCTTTAAACGAACTAATCAAGCAAATCAATTTGTAAATTTCAGAGATGGAGATATTTGCGTATTATATCCAAGGGAAAATGAAAAGGATAATGTAACCTCAAATCAAGTTTTTAAATGCTCAATAAAGTCTATTACTAAAGACAGAGTTACAGTAAGTCTCAGGTATAAACAACGTAATACAAAATACTTCCAGAATTATTCTAATTGGGCATTAGAGCGAGATTTTATGGATACGTCCTTTACAGCAATGTATCGGAATATATATTCTTTTCTAAATGCTTCAAAGGATAAAAGAAATTTAATCCTGACAACAGAACCACCACAAAACGGTAGCAATTATGGTTTCAGCAAGGAATATCTATCTGATGAACAAAACAGAGTAATCAACAATGCACTTACTTCAAAAAATTATTTCCTACTAAATGGCCCTCCTGGAACTGGTAAAACTTCAATCATAGTAAAGGAATTAGTTCGGGAACTATATAAAAACGAAAACTGCAACATTCTTTTGCTTGCCTACACAAATAGAGCAGTTGATGAACTTTGCGAAACAGTAAATAACGCTATTATCAATTTTGATGACATAAATGACGGTCGTACAGATAGAAATTTTGTCCGAATTGGCGGTGAACTTTCTTGTTCAAAGGAACATCAACATAACTTATTGAACCACATTATTGAAAGCGAAGCAGAAAGACTTAAAAATATTGGCGAAAAATTCAGTAGAGAAAGTATCAATACAGTTTTAGCTAAACATAGAGTTTTTATCTCAACAGTTGCTTCTATTTCCGGCAAAACTGACATTTTCAACTTAAAGAAGTTTGATATTGTAATTGTAGATGAAGCTTCGCAAATTTTGGAACCTCAAATTGTTGGAATACTTCCGAAATGTTCAAAGTTCATTTTAATTGGCGACCACAAACAATTACCCGCAATTGTATTACAAGACCCTGAAAGTTCTAAAACCAACAATGAACTTTTAGAAAGTATTGGTTTGCTGAATAGAAAGAATTCACTGTTTGAAAGACTTTACAATTATTGCGAGAAAAATAAGTTTGACTTTGCTTACGACAAACTAACCTATCAAGGCAGGATGCATAGAGAAGTTGCCTTATTTCCTAATCACAGTTTTTATCAATCAGATTTAAAAGAAGCATTTGACATACCTAATCTCCCAATAAAAATTAAAGAAGATTTAAAGCGTCAAATTCAACCATTGAGTTTGTCAAGTCCTACAAAAAATAACTTAACAGATTTACTTGCAAGAAAAAGACTTGTGTTTTTTCAAAGTAAGGCGGATAAACAAAATCATTTCGGAAAATCAAATATTCAAGAAGCTGACTTGGTAGTTAGAATAGTTGAAGCAATAAAAAAATTATACGCTTTTAACTCAAAACCATTTAGTGAAAAGAAAACAATTGGTATAATCACTCCTTTTAGAAATCAAATTGCCTTAATTAAGCAGAAATTAGAAGAAGCAAACATCCCAAATTTTGAAGATATAACTGTTGATACAGTAGAACGCTATCAGGGTAGCCAGCGAGATATTATAATCTTTTCATTTGCTATCAATAATCCCTTTCAACTTAATGGGATTGTCAATTTAAATGATGATGGTACGGTTGACAGAAAACTAAATGTTGCATTAACTAGAGCGAAAGAACAATTGATTTTGATAGGAAATGATTCCTTCCTGTCTAACAATTTGGTCTATTACAAACTTATTGAGTTTGTCAAATCAAAAGGCGGTTACGTTTGGGATTCAATAACTGATGTTCTCAACGATAATCTACAGTTTCGCTACTTTGATTCAGATGAAACTATAGAAGGTAAAATCTACACTCCAGGTGATGAATTTGCTACAGTTTATGACGATTTGGTCATAAACACATTAAAGAATGACCCACGTACTTTAAGTTATCCTGAATTGATTTTAGGTGTAACAAATGACTTCATCAGAAACAACATTATTGAATACGGTAGGGCTGATTTTGAACAACCTAGTTTATTTAATCAATCCTTTAGCAAAGAAGATAAAGTGAATTTGTATTGTTGTTACAATATGCGTAAGCACTATTTTTCAGGTGTTTCTATTTTTGACAGCTATAAAGAGTTTTTTGAGATTGAATTGAAGCAAATATCAGGAAGAACTACATTTTTTGATTTTGGTTGTGGTCCATTAACGTCTGGCATAGCTTTTAATCAGACTTTTAAACACAACAATGAGTTTTCAATGAAATATGTTGGCATTGACATTTCAAATGCTATGCTAAACAAAGCAACTGAATTTTCTAAAAGTATCTTATTTAAGAAAAACACAGAGTTTATGTTTTTAAATTCATTGAAAAGACTTGAAGAAAACACTTTAGAAGAATGGTTCAGAGTTTCAAATTTAGTAGTTCTCAACTTTTCATATCTTTTTTCAAATTTGAATACTGAACAGATTAATGATTTAGTGAATGATGTTAACCAACTGATAAAGAAATATCCATTTAACAAATACGTTTTAATTTACCAAAACCCTGTACACAGACACCATAATTTCACAAGGTTTAAAAATCATTTAAAAGGTATTGACCATTCAGTTGTTAGAAAGTCAGAAACCGTATCATACAAAAACAGCAATCAAAGCTGGTATGACAAATCAGAAACATTTACTTACGAAATACTTAGTAACTAATGCAAACAGACCTTTTCGGAAATAGTAAATTATCAAATAGAGAACTCACGCTGAAAAGTGCTAAGGAAATTTCAGGCTTGGAGATTTATCCTGATTTCATAGATAGAAAGACAGAAACGGAATTATTGAAATTAATTGATAATTCTAATTGGCTTAATGACCTTTCAAGAAGAGTACAACACTATGGTTTTAAGTATGATTACAAAGCAAGAAAGATTGACAATTCTTTTTTTATCGGACAACTTCCACAATGGTTATCCAAAATTGCTTTGAAAATATATGATGAAAAATATATCAATTTTATCCCTGACCAAGCTATCATAAATGAATATGAAAGTGGACAGGGTATTGCACCTCATATTGACTGCAAACCTTGCTTTGGCGATACAATTATTTCTTTATCTCTTGGTTCAAGTTGTGTTATGAACTTTGAACAAGAACCACACTCAAAAGACAAAGTTGAATTATTCCTCGAGCCTAGAACTTTATTGGCAATGAAGAAAGATAGTAGATATAATTGGTATCACGGAATTCCCCAACGTAAAAACGACAAGTTTAATGGAGAAACAATTAAAAGAGAAAGACGAGTATCAATAACATTTAGAAAAGTAATAATAGAATGAAGCCTTCCCTTCACAGCCACACACATTACCAAGCCGCACTAGCCCAAGCTCAAACCCAAGCTTGGCAAAGAGTGTGTCTGTCTCAACGCTCGACAGAAACAACCGACAAACCAACGGACGAAAAAGAACACCGAAGCGATAACATCACCTATACGCAAGCAGGGGTTTCGT
>CAYFTB010000158.1:0-5411 GCA_964345875.1 uncultured Proteiniphilum sp. | reverse complement strand
GCACAACGTCCAGTGTCTTCTTTCAAACTCTTCAGAATATGTTGTAAAAAAGCATAATCTGCTCGACCTTGAGGAGGAACACCTAGGAAATTACGTCCATATTTATCGCTAGCAAAGGCTTCTCTGTCCCACTGACTAATAGAGTAAGGAGGATTGGCAAGAACCATGTCAAATTCTTTCAACTTTCCTTTCTCAATAAAAGCCGGTGATTTTAACGTATCTCCATTTACAATTTCAAAGTCCTTCACACCATGCAAAAATAAGTTCATTTTGCCAATCGATGAAGTTAAAGCATTTATTTCCTGCCCATAAATAGCCACATTACGCCATTCTTTTTTTTGTTTTTGCAAATAGGCTATCGCGGAGATTAGCATACCTGCACTACCGCACGTTGGATCATAAATCGATTCGCCTGACTGAGGTCTCAAAATTTCAGTCATAAGATGAACTACGGTACGATTAGTATAGAATTCTTGAGCAGTATGGCCACTATCGTCGGCAAACTTCTTGATTAGGTACTCGTATCCCTGTCCTAGTTCGTCCTCTGGACAATTTTCAATAGACAATGTTCTACTGCTGAAATGTTCTATTAATTCTTTTAGAAGTCTGTCTGACAAACGATTCTTATTTGTCCAAGCAGCATCTCCAAAAATTCCTTGTAGTTTATCAGCGTTTGCTTTTTCGATCTTACGAAATGCACTTACTATAGCAACACCTACATTCTCAGAAACTTCACGAACATCATTCCAATGAGCACCTTTGGGTACCTGAAACCGGTGATTTTCTTCAAACTCTAAGGCTTCCTCATCGCCAAATTGCTCTAGAATTTTTTGACACTCTTCGTCATAAACATCGCTGATTCTTTTAAAGAAAAGCAGCGGGAAAATGTATTGTTTATAAGCTCCTGCATCTATACTAGAACGAAGAAGAACAGCTGAATCCCATAAATATGTTTGCAATTCATCTATTGTAATGCGATTACTCATTGACATATCCTCCTTCAAGCAATAATTCCATCATTGTTTTTTCAGCCTCAATCATTTTTTCAAGTGCATCAAAATACTGTTTTCTTATTTCAGCCGGAGGAGTAATTTCTTGTTCTTTTCTTTCAATATAATTATTGATCGCTAGACTATAGCCCTTGTCTTTCACTTCGGAAATAGTGACCACTTTTACTTTTTCAATAACATCTTTATAATCTTCATACAAATTGTAGACCTTGTCTACGTCATTGTCGGTCATTATATTTTGTGCTCGTTGTGCTGTGAATATATCAGAACCATCGATCATGCATATTCGACCTTTATGATCATTTTTCTTGTTATTGTTTAGAAAAAGAATACAAGCTGAGACTCCAGTTGAATAGAACACGCCGCTTACCAGTGTAATAATGCATTCCAGCTTGTCTGATTCAATCAGTTGTTTGCGAATTTCTGCTTCTCTACCCCCACGGAATAGTACACCTTGTGGTAAAACAACCGCACAACGGCCGGTTTTCTCGTCCATCGACTTCACCATGTGTTGCAGCCATGCAAAATCAGCATTGGAGTCAGTTGGGGTCCCCCACATGTTTCGACCATATATATCTGTACTAAATTGTTGTGAACCCCATTTTTTCAACGAAAAGGGAGGATTCGCTACAACGCAATTGAAAGTTTTTAATTTACCTTTCTCAAGAAAATTAGGAGAACGTAGTGTATCACCTTGTGTAATCTTAAAATCCTTTGCACCATGCAAAAACAAATTCATTCTAGCAATTGCAGATGTAGATAGATTATTCTCCTGACCATATATTCGGCCATACGTCATTTTATCGTTTTTCATGTACCGTATGGCTTCTATTAGCATTCCTCCAGTCCCACAAGCTGGATCATAGACTGTTTCACCAATCTTTGGATCCAGAAGCATGATGAGAAGTTTGACAATGGAGCGTGGAGTATAAAATTCACCAGCATTCTTTTTTGATAAATCAGCAAATTTCTTAATCAGAAATTCATAACTATCTCCCATAACATCAGCTGAGTAATTCGCATTACCAACTTTTATTTTTGACATATGTTCTATTAAATTTTTTAGTCTCTCGTCTGAGAGTTTAGTTTTGTCAGTCCAATTAGCATCATCAAAGCTACTGAATACACCACTTAAAGTATCGGGGTTAGCACGCTCAATACCATTCATTGCTTTGACGATTGCAACACCAACATTTTCACTTGCTTCCCTGACATTTTGCCAGTGGCATCCCACAGGAATATCAAAACTGTGGTTTTCGGGAAATCTAGCATACTCCTCATCTCCACCAGAGCGCTCAAGTGCATCTTGAGTTTCTTCGTCGTAAACATCACTAATTCTCTTAAAAAAGAGGATTGGAGTCACATAACTTTTATACTCATCTTGGTTTATTGGTCCTCGCAGAATATTACAGGCCTCAAATAGATGATTAAATAATTGCTGGCTTGTCGTCTCTTCATTTGTAGGAATCGAATCAATTAGTTCTTTCTCTGCTATTTCTACAGAGGACTGCATCATAGTTTTTCTATTCCCTGTCTGCACTTTAGTCTCTGCATTTCTTTCGATGCCAATACTACCGACTGAATTTATTTTTTCCATCTTTGATGGATAATTATTTTCAAACTCTACCAAAATCTTAAGTAGGCGCTCGTCAAGGAAGGTCAGAGCATGTTTTCTAATATCTGTAGGTATTCCATAGTAAGCTCCTGCGATACCACCTGTAATAGCTGCAAGGGTATCACTATCGCCACCAATTGATATGGCGTTACGAATTGCATCTTCAAAATTTTTCGACTCGAAGAAAGCTTCCAAGGCTTGAGGAACAGTTCCCTGACAGCTCTCATTAAACTCATAATTATCACGTATTTCATCAAGGGAAAAATTCAACGGGTAATAATTCTTTGTTATATAGTCGCGAATCTCTAGTAAATTCTTTCCAGAACGTGCCAGGAAGATAGCAACAGCTGTTGCCTCTGCACCTTTTATCCCCTCAGGATGATTGTGTGTTACTTCTGTCACAGCTTTTGATAGTTGTTTCACTTCTTCCAGGGTATTTGCTACGAATCCACATGCACTGACACGCATCGCTGCCCCATTACCATAGCTGTTATATGGTTTTGGATTGTCAGAATATATCCATTCTCTGAAATGCCCACCATACCCACAGTTTGGGTAGTGTTGTCCGATATTCTGCATGTATTTTACAGCATTTTCGGACAGGTCACTATAATTCGACTTACTTTCTAACAGCGCTTTAGCTATAGCTAAAGTCATTATGGAATCATCGGTAACACTACATTTATAAGTTAATAAATCAAATTGCTTACTCTTGTTATTATTCCATTCAAAACGGGAACCCACGATATCCCCGATAATAGCTCCTAACATAATGATACCTCCTATTAAAGTTCTCGTAGCTTATCTAAAACTTTATTCCAGCGCTTTTCAGCAACCTCAACAGTTTCTTTGTAGATTTCTAACTCTTTTTCATATTCATCAGCCTTCACATGTTGTTCTTCAATTGAAGGAACAGGTATTTCCAAGGCATTTAAGTCTTTATAGCTGATATTAATTACTGTACTTCCTTGTTGTACACCACTTATCATCTTTTGCCCAAGAGGGCTGTCTAAGAACAATTTTAAATACACGCTGCTAAGCATCTTTACTTCAGGTCGGATTACAATGATGTTAGATGAAGCGATGCATGGATAGCTCTGCTCGCGAAAGATAGAGGTTCTAATTGCGGTTCCTCTTGCAGGTATTAGTACGTCACCTTCTTTAAGAATGTAGTTTGAAATCTTACGTTCTTCTTCATCAAAGTGATCTAGACTATCATAATCAATATCGTAATCACCTATATTCGAGATGTTAACGACACCAACACTTCCGGTTGGGTCTTTTTTTGATACTGATTTTCCTCGGAAAACTTCAGCAACATCTCCCAAAGCAATTTTACGAATAGATGATTCTTGGAATTTAATCCACTCTTCATCTTGCTGAGAGAATATTTTATTTATACTCCAATCACCAAGTTCCTCAAGTTCCTCTAACATAACAAATGTTTCTTCATCGATAATAAATTTATTAGCCATATCACGTTTGTTCTTACGAGGACCAGATTTATATCGACGGACTATCACATCATCATCACCTGGCTTGGTATTTACAACATCGATAAGGTAAGTTTTAATGCCTGTTCCTTCAAACGCACCTTCTGGAAGCTCTGTAATTTCTTTTAAGCGATAAGTCTGTTGAACAAACTGCCTAAGCACTCCAATCTTTCCATGAGCAAATGTGATTCTAGCCGGCATTGTGATTATAAGCTCTCCACCATTATTTGTATGAAGAAGCAGGTTTTCAAGCGCTACCGCATCTTGATCTCTACTCATAAAATTTTCATCTTCAGCAAGATTTCTTGTTCCGAAATTAGGTACAGAGAATATAAGATCGTAACGACTGTTTGTGAAACCGTATTGATATATACTTACATTTAATATTTTTACATTTTTATAACCAGCAAAAATTTTGTTGATTATGTGAAAACTGATTTTTTCTTCAGTTGTAATGGTATAGTTGCAACCAGGATATTCATCGATTAGTTTCTTTAGATTTGGAGCGAATTTTTCCCCTTCAGCAATGAGAACCTCATCTGCGTCAAGTTTAAAGCGACTGCTGTACTCCTCAGATAGAGCATTAGAAATTACCGAGTACCCACCATATCTTCTATCACTCTGGGCGATAATCAATTCCCAGTTGACCTCTCCCTTAAAAACATCATAGGCATTATACACTCTGGTAAATTGTGTCTTATCTCTAAACGGGTTAATAATATCGAGCCTATCCGCAACTGTCAGCATAGTCTCGTAGATTCGCTCTTCTGAATCATCATAAATATTTTTGTCAAAGTACTCTTCCTTTGTTTCAGCCACAAGAAGCGCAGCAGGAAGATAGGAGTCACTCTCAGTAAACCCTCTAAATAAATCTAAGTATTCAAAGGTGTTTTTTTCAATCTCGTTAGTCATAATTCATTTCTCCTCCTTACCAATAGCTGATTTGATAAATCAAGAATATCACGGTTTAACAAATTTGTCAATCGTTAAATTAACTTTTGGTACTCGAATACCAAATTAATATAAATTGCGCCATGGGTATTGGCGTAAAGATATGGATGCGTTTATTTAATGATTTGCACCGGATTTTCTAGATAGCTATTTTAATTGCCTTCCACGTGCTTATATATTTCAATTTCAATTTTCAATCTGATAGTCACATTGTCAACTCACTATTATTTTGCCAACCATCTTATCAACTCACTTAGTCATCGACGATATTTGTTGATAATTTTTCAAATTCACCAATCTTGGATAACTTCCCTCAAAGCAAAAAACCGTGATTATCCTTCC
>CAYFTB010000157.1:0-5422 GCA_964345875.1 uncultured Proteiniphilum sp. | reverse complement strand
TTGTTAAAATCAATCCTGAATTTAAAAACGTTGTTGTTTCTCACAAAGCTCTTATTGAAGAGGAACTTGAACAACAAAAGAAAGAAATCATTTCTAAACTTGAAAAAGGTCAAGTACTTGAGGGTGTTGTTAAAAACATTACTTCATATGGAGTATTCATTGACCTTGGAGGTGTAGATGGTTTGATTCATATCACAGACCTTTCATGGGGACGCATTCAGCACCCAGAGGAAGTAGTAAAGCTTGATGATAAAGTTAACGTTGTAATCCTTGACTTTGATGATGAGAAGAAGCGTATCGCTTTAGGTATGAAGCAGCTTGTTGCACATCCATGGGATGCTATGGACGATAGCTTGAAAGTTGGAGATATTGTAAAAGGTAAAGTTGTAGTTATTGCCGATTATGGTGCATTCGTTGAGGTTGCCCCAGGTGTTGAAGGCCTAATTCACGTATCAGAAATGAGCTGGACACAGCATCTACATAGCGCACAAGACTTTGTAAAAGTGGGTGAAGAAGTAGAAGCAGTTATCTTGACTCTTGAGCGTGAAGAGAGAAAAATGTCTCTAGGTATTAAGCAACTTAAGCCAGATCCTTGGGAGAATATTGAAGAGAAATATCCAGTAGGAAGTTCACACTCTGCTACTGTTCGTAACTTTACAAACTTTGGTGCTTTTGTTGAAATTGAAGAAGGTGTTGAGGGTTTGATTCATATTTCAGACTTGTCATGGACTAAAAAAATTAAACACCCAAGTGAAGTAACTGAAATTGGTGCAACAATCGAGGTTCAGGTTTTAGAGATTGATAAAGAAAATCGTCGTTTGAGCCTAGGTCACAAACAATTGGAAGAAAATCCATGGGATGTATTTGAGACTATATTCACTCCAGGATCTGTACACGAAGGTACTGTTGCTGAATTTGTAGATAAAGGAGCATTGATTTCTCTTCCTTATGGTGTTGAAGGTTTTTCTACTCCAAGACATCTAGTTAAAGAGGACGGTTCACAAGCTCAAATTGATGACAAACTAGAATTTAAAGTAATTGAGTTTAATAAAGATGCAAAACGTATTATAGTTTCTCACAGTCGTGTTTATGAAGATGCTCAAGGTGGAGTTGCTTCTGATGCAAGCAAGAGAACAGGAAAGCGTGGAAAGAGAGAGGATCAAGCTGCTCCATCAATGCCATCTTTAGAGAAATCAACTTTAGGAGATATCGAAGAATTAGCTGCTTTGAAAGAGCAATTAAATCAAAAAGCTATTGACTCTCTGAACAAGAAAGAAGAAGCTAAAGCTACTAAAGAAAAAGAAGACGACTCGATAACTGAAGAATAGTTGAATTGGTTTCTTGCGAAACTAAGGTATAATATATTAAAAGGTCTCTCCCCTTGTTTAGGAGAGACCTTTTTTGTGCTTAAATCTATTGTTAGTGCCTATTTGTTGTGACGTAGAACTCATTTCAAACTTGGTTTTCTGTTATTACTGAGATTGAATTGTAGATTTGATATTGGGATAAGGTTTTATTTGTTACTGACCTTTTTGGTTTGTGTTGTGGTAGTTGTTCATGTATGTTTGACAGTACAATTACTCACACATTGACAACAAAAAAGGGAGAGCTATTACTTGCTCTCCCTTTACTGAATTTAGTTGGTGGTTTTTACTCTTCAACTTTGCGTTTTTCCATTGTGAATCCATCAATTGTTTTGTTGGAGTCGCTAATGCCATCATTGTAGTTGAAGTGAAATTTTAAATCGATTTTTTCGTTACCAGAACCTTCTTGTAGATACTTACTTCTTAAAGGACTCATATCTATTGATATGTATCTTTCAATAGTTTTCTCTGTTGCATTTTCTTTAGGTGTTCCTTCTAATGATAATTTAACGTCGAACTCTATTGTCTTGGTAGATTCTGTACCATAAAAATCTCTTTGGAAGAACTCAACTATTGGAATCTGACCTTCTTTGCCTTTATATGAGTATTGGAATAACCACATATCATCAATTAACAATCCCATTTTGTTATATGAATTAACTCCAAAGCCAGTGAATGAATTTCCACCTGCATAATCTTCAGGTCTGGGGATAATATCGGTTTTGTCAATATCTACTACATCACCTTGAATTTTAACGTTGTAAGCTGCGTTTTGAGCAATTCCTATTGGAGAGTATCCAAACGATTCTTCCCAGCTATAAGTAATTCCTTTGAAGGTTCCTGGTGTATAAGTGATAATTTCAGGGGATGTAATTGGACGTTGTGAATAAAGTGATATCCCAAAAATAGTGCCTTCACTTTGAGTGATATAAACAATTGAAGGTTCAGTAAAACTGTGAGTACCTCCAGGTAAACATGAAGTAAGCGTAAGTCCGAAGATCATTACACTAAATAGTAAGAATAGTTTTCTCATAATCTATAGTTGTTTTAATTAATTTTAAAAATTGAATCTTATGCCGGCATTTAAGTCCAACATGATTTTTTTGTCTGAATATATTGTGCTATAATGAAAGTTGTTCTTGTCAATATTCTTAGCTTCAAAATAATACGCACCACCAATTTTAGCATACATATCAATACCTCTACTTATGGGATATGTAGCGCCAAATCCAGCATTTACTGAGTATTGTGGATGCTTAAACTTGATATTTTTAGACATATTACCCTCAAATTGCTGTGGGTTGTTTTCTATTGAAGCATGAGATCGTCCCATATATTTGCCATAAATATCTTTTTCTATCATACCCCCTGCCGAAACAAATAAACCTACATTTCCTATATTTACGAAGTTATAATTCAGGTTAAGTGGTATACCTAAGTAGTGTAATTGTTGAGATTCTCTATTATCATAGCTAGCACCACTGTTTTTGGCTTTAGAATATAGATAGCTATATACCAATCCTGTTTCTATTGACAAACCGGGAATAATTTCCTTAGAAACAGTTATTCCTACAGAAACTGGCTGATAATGATTTAGCTCAGCTTCATTCTCTGACAAGTTGTTGTTCAACACAAATATAGAGTTTTCATCTGATGCAAGATTGCTCTTGTCTTTTGAATCCGAATTGTTGTTTGACTTGTCATTGCTTGCACTTCGCAATCTAATAGGAGTGTTAGCCTCCTGCTGAGAAGATAATAATCCACCCCTAGCATTAACTGCCATCATAATAGGCTTTTTGTTGGTGTTATCCTCCTCAAAGTCAAAGATATTTGCATTTGCTGCATTCTGAAGCTCCTTAATTTGCTGTTCTATATCTTCTTTGCTTAGTTGTTTGTTGTTTTTTTTATTGTCTGAGTGAGTCTCTTCTTTTTCACTTTTAACAGTTGGGGGCGTAGAGGGCTGAAATGGAATTTCTACATCGGAGTCGTCTATAACAAATTCCTCCTTTAAGATTGGTTTGCTAGGTGTATGTTTTGCAACAAGTGTTTCAGTTATGTTCATATCTGAAGCATCTTGTTGTGTTTGCTCATTTATATTTGTGTTATTTTGTGAATCGTCTATTTTTTGAGTCGCTTCTGTTAGTTGTGGAGTAAAAGTGTCAATTTGTTTTGGATTATTTATGAATAATATTCCAGTAATTAGTATGGATGCAACTGCTGCTGCAGATCCTATATACCAATTACGACGAACAATAGTTGCTCGCTTAGCTAAACCTAGCGATTCTTCCAGCTTATCCCATCCATCAGATGGAATGTCTGTTTCAAAATCACTAAATAGTGCTTTCAACTTATCCTTATATATATCGTCCTTGCTCATATTCTCTTTTATAAATATTCTTTTTTAAGAATTGCTTGTACTTTTTTCTGTAAAAACTCTTTTGCTCTAAAAAACTGCGATCTAGCCGATCCTTCTGTAATTCCAAGGTTCGCGGCAATCTCTTTGTGCGACATCTCTTCAAAAATTATCTGATTGAAAACCGTTCGGTAACCTTCAGGCATTTCTTGTATTATTTTCAAAATATCGTCTCGTGGTATATCGCCAATGTCCAGCATGTCATCCTCTGGCGTTTCGTATGGCTCCGTTTCATCTTTGCCATAATCGTTATATGCAGTAATCTTTTTTTGCTCTTGCCTGTAATTCTCGAGTGATAAGTTTACAAATATTCTACGCAACCAACCTTCAAAAGAACCCTTTTCCTTGTAAGTATTTATTTTTAAAAAAATCTGTAAAAAGCCGTCATGTAATAAGTCTTTAGCAGTCTCATAGTCCTTGCTATATCGCAAGCAAACAGCCATCATCTTAGGTGCATATTGCTCATAAAGAGCTTTTTGTGCACTTCTGTCTTGTTTTTTACATGCGGCTATTAACTGCGACTCGTTCATTCCTTACGCTTTCATTAATATAGATGGATAATTTACAAAATCGTTGCTTCTGATTTTGTCAATTCACTGCTACTTTCATATTTTTAACTTTTTGTTGTTATATTTGAATAGTTAGCCATTAGAAACTAAGAGATTACTATAGTTTGTGATAATCTGCGTTAGTCTAAATTGAAGCCACAAAGATACAAATTTTGTTTTGTATCGGAACAGGTGTGCAGTATAAATAAGTTGCTTACGCGGCTTTAGCATTTCGTTGAGTATTTGCAGATTATCATTACATGCAGTCTAGAGGCCATGAAGAATCTTAATGATACAGTCTTGGTTACCCTAAATAATATATTTACTTGTGATTCAAACAGTGCGTCACTGCACTCCCTAATGCCTTTATTTAAAGTTCATCAGAGCAAAGCTTTTGATAAAACCTACCCATAATAATTTTATAAATCAGACCATAATAATTAAACCATCCGAAAATAATTCACAATACCATGTGTGAATAATAAGCCCAAGCTTTAATGCTTAAAATCCACACTATAATTCTATTGTATATGACCTATACGATAAGAATATACATATAGATTCTTATCGTCCTTACCCTATACAATATAAATCCACATATAGAACTGTATTGTTCGTGACTTATATAATTTAGTTTCACATGTAGATTTTGATTGTTCGTCATATAAACAGTTAAAATCTAGCATCAATTATATTCTTATGAATAGAGTTTTAATAAGAAAACATTTCTTATCTTTGTGTTAAAGTGTAGGTTAATTGATTGCTAACCAACATTTAAACTTTAATAAACGGACATATGAAACAAATCGATCAAAATTTACAAAAAGCACCTAAGCAACTAACCTTATTGTGGGGACGCACACTGCACAACGCAGAATTTATTCAAGGAGTCAAGAACATTATTGACACTATGAATGTGATGGAAGTAGAAAACCAGTACTTAACTTCCATAAAGAACCAACTTACTGTTCTAGTCAATGAATATGATGAAGTGCAAACACACGCTTCTCATAGGATGATGTCCCAAAAACAAATCACCAAACGATATAATGAGTGCAGAGATGAAATAACATCTCTCGTGTCGGGTGTAAACTATA
>CAYFTB010000156.1:0-5441 GCA_964345875.1 uncultured Proteiniphilum sp. | reverse complement strand
TGAGGAGTTATTGGAATTAAACTTAGCTCTATATTATAATTTTAGGATATATAATTCGCTCTCAAAACGCCGTCAGACAATAAGAAAGAAAAACAAGGAGAAGCAGGAATCCGAAATACCTATAGTCCCAATACATATCAAGGATGACGAAGAAGATTTGATTGTGAAAAAACTACTAGAGTATATAAAATTCCAAGATAGTCTTCCTGATCTTGATAAACATCTTAAAAATGAGATGCTTATTGATTTTATTGCTGCTAATTAAGATCAAAAAGATATATCGGAAGTTGGAGGTTAGAAAGGTTGAGATGTTGGTCTTTCATTTGTTTAGTGTTTAGAAAATAAATATAGGTGTTGAATGATAGTTATAGCAGTTATTTTAGATAGAATTATTATAGCTAATCCTTCAAAATGTCTTCTAGAAATTATTTTTCATTGAAAATATTCTGTCCAATTGAGAAATAAGTGCCTATATTTTTTCTTTTTAGTATTTAGATAGGTAGTTCTTCAGTTTGAATATGATGTTTTTTCTTGAAAGCATCGTTAGTTTAATTTTATTTGTACAGAATAAATATATTTGATAATATATCTGTATTAATTTGAATTGATTGTTTGTTAAATTCGATAAAAACTGATACTTTTGAAGTAAATATTTCAAATGTGAGTGCCGACTCGAAGTATTCTTAGTGAATCCTTGAAAATAAACTAATAATATCCTAAATGAACAAACTCATTATCCCTAATCAATCGCTTTCGCATTGCGAAACTATATATGATAAAATAAAGCTTATTAGCGAAACAGGTGCTTTGGCTAGTATTGATCAGGTTAACTGGGCAAGCCAATTTCCAGCATCTATGCCTGTTTCTGCAAGAGTGGCTCATGATGGCGAAACTCTTTTTATATATTATGAGGTGAAGGGCGAAGAGGTTAGAGCGGCAAATACAGTTGATTTTGGGTCGGTGTGGGAAGATAGTTGCGTAGAGTTTTTTATGCAAAGAGATGGCGAAACTTCTTACAGAAACTTTGAATGTAATATACTAGGTGCTTTGCTTGCTGCCAATCACAAATCACGTGATGATGCCGAAAGGTTGACGCATTATATGGAGTCAATATATAGGTATTCCTCTATTCAACAGCGATTTACTGATGGTAGGCAGGTTTGCGACTGGAGTCTGTATCTTGAGATTCCTAAGGAGGCAATGGGGTTTTCTGAATCAGAATCTTTAACGCGTAAATCAATCAGGGCAAATTTTTATAAATGTGGTGACAAAACTCCTAATACTCACTTCATAAGTTGGAATCCTATCGATTTGCCAGAACCTAATTTTCATGTCCCGCAGTTTTTTGGCCTTTTAGAATTGGAATAATCATTTAAAAAATAATATTAATCTGTATTATGCAAGAAACAAGTAATTTAAAAAACATTGTATCTCAGTTTGTAAAATCAGACGGAGAGGCAATTATCAAGCCGCTTGGTAAAGGACATATCAATGACTCATATAGAGTGGAACTGAGTGGAAATGAATTTGTACTTCAACGAATCAACAATGATATATTTGAAAACGTGTCAGAACTTCAGAACAATATCATGCGAGTGACAATGCATATACGTCAGAAATTGATGGATGCCAAAGTTGAAGATATTGACAGAAAAGTGTTGACTCTGATTCCAACAACTACTGGTAAACTTTATTATCAGGATGAAGATGATAACTATTGGCGAATGATGGATTTCATAAAAAACAGCAAGAGTTTTGAAGAAATAAATCCAGAATTGGCATATCGTGCAGGGCTTGCATTTGGTGAGTTTCAGGAAATGCTAGCCGATTTACCAGATGGTCCGTTGTTCGAAACAATATCCAACTTTCATAATATAGAGTCGCGTCTAAACTCTTTTAGAGGTGCCGTTGATTTTAATAGGATAGGACGACTAATGGAGGTTACGGATTTGGTGAATGAAATTGAATCCAGAGCAGATGAGATGTGTAAGGCTGAGAGGATGCACCGCGAGGGTAAGCTTGTAAAGAGAACAAATCATTGCGATACTAAGGTAAATAATATTCTGTTTGACGAAAATGACAATGTGCTTTGTGTTGTGGATTTAGATACAGTGATGCCAGGGTATGTTTTGTCTGATTTTGGTGACTTCATTCGCACTGGTGCCAACACTGGTGCCGAGGATGATCAGGACTTAAATAATGTAGGGGTCGATTTGGATATTTTTGAGGGATACACAAGAGGATATCTAGAAAGTGCAGCCTCGTTTTTGACTGACACCGAAATTGAAAATTTGGCCTTTGGAGCCAAGTTGCTTACTTATATGCAAGCTGTGCGTTTCCTTACTGACTATATTAATGGTGATACATATTACAAAATTGCATACGGAAATCACAATTTAGTTAGAACCAAAGCACAACTCAAACTGTTGCAAAGCTTAGAAGAGAACTACGACAAAATGCAGGAAATAGTTCTTGCTAATGCAGAGAAATACAAGAGTTAAAGTAAAATGTTGATATAAATATAGCGGTGTAAAGAAAATATTATTATCTTTGCACCGCTTAATTTTTTGGTTAAAAGTGGCAAAATTTAGTAAGTATAATATCAAGTTGATAGGTTTATCGCAAGGTGTACACTCATATGAGTATGACCTGGATCAGCAATTCTTTAAGAATATTGATGGCGATGAGATTAGGAAAGGTGATGTAAAAGCAACTATAAATATGGTTGTTACGTCATCTACTTTTGATATGGCTTTTGACCTGAAAGGGGTTGTTCAGATTCCCTGCAATCGCTGTCTTGATGAAATGGATCAGTCAATTGATGCACAAAATCGCCTGATAGTAAAGTTGGGAGAAGAGTATTCGGAAGAGACTGACGAAATTGTGATCATTCCTCGTGATGAGGGACAGATTAATATTGCCTGGTTCTTATATGAATATATTGTGTTGAACATACCAATCAAGCATTATCATGAGCCTGGCAAGTGCAACAGATTTATGAGCACAAAGTTACGCAAACATCAGGCGGTTAATAATGATGAAGATATGGTGGAAGATGATTCTGAATTTTCTGAAGATGACGACACCAACGAGAATATAGACCCTAGATGGGATGGCTTAAAAGGATTAAGCTTTGATGAGAATTAAATATAAACCGTTAAAATAAAAGATAAAAATGGCAACTCCAAAAAAAAGACAATCGTCTGCAAGACAAGGGAAAAGAAGAGCTCATGATCACGCAAAAATGCCTACATTAGCAGTTTGTTCAAATTGTGGCGCATGGCATGTATATCACACAGTGTGTGGTGAGTGTGGACATTATAGGGGCAAATTAGCAATCGATGTAGATGCTGCTCAATAATATATTTTTGTTATCCATATAAACCCTGAAAACATTATGCTTTTCAGGGTTTTTTTCATACTTAAGTACTTATGTCAAAAAGAATCAATGCAGTAATCACTGGAATCACAGCTAGCGTGCCAGATTACATTTTGACCAACGAAGAACTCTCAACAATAGTTGATACCACTGACGAGTGGATAATGTCGCGCGTTGGCATTAAAGAAAGACGTATTTTGAAAGGTGACGAACAGGGTATTTCCATTTTGGGAACTAACGCTGTTAAAGAACTTTTGGAAAAGACAAATACCAAGCCCGAAGAGGTTGATGGTGTTGTGTTTGCAACCACCACACCCGACCATCCTTTTCCATCATCAGCCTCTATAGTGGCTGAAAATTGTGGAATCAAAAATGCCTTCTGTTTTGATATGCAGGTGGCTTGCTCAGGATTTATATATGGTCTTGAGGTTGTAAATAATTTCATTAAGTCGGGAAACTATAAAAAGATAATATTGATTGCTGGCGACAAAATGTCGTCCGTGACTAACTATACAGACCGCACAACATGTCCTTTGTTTGGTGATGCTTGTGGTGCAGTAATGATTGAACCAACAGAAGAAGATTTTGGTATTAAAGATGCTATCATTCGTTCTGATGGGGTGGGATATGGCCCATTACAAATGAAGGCTGGGGGTAGTAAATATCCTGCTTCTGCAGAATCAATTGCTAATAATGAGCATACAGTGTATCAGGAAGGTAAAACCGTATATAAATATGCTGTTTCAAATATGTCTTCGGTTTCAATAGAGATTATGGAACGTAATGGTCTCTCTAACGAGGATATATCCTGGTTTGTGCCACATCAAGCCAATGTGCGTATTATTGATGCAGCAGTTTCTCGTGCTGGCATTGATCCAGAGAAAGTAATGGTGAACATCCAAAAGTATGGAAATACTAGTGCCGGCACTATTCCTCTTTGTTTATGGGAGTGGGAAGACAAGTTGAAAAAAGGAGATAATATAATTCTTACTGCTTTTGGTGCAGGATTCTCATGGGGTAGTATTTATCTCAAATGGGGATATGACGGAAAGAATTAGGTAATAGTTATCAATTTATATATCGAAAGCGAATTTGATGCACTTATGCATTAAGTTCGCTTTTTGTTTTGTAGATTTGTGAGATAGAACTGTTAATAATTCATTTGATATGATAAAAGCTGCTCTAATTGGTGCCACTGGTTTGATAGGCTCCAGCTTATTTGATTTATTGTGTGAGGATAATTATTTCGAAAGTATAACTATCATAGTCAGACGTCCATTTGAAATTGACAATCCTAAAGTAATTGTAAAAGTTATTGATTTTGCTAGTGCCGCTCAATTTAGTGATGCACTAGAGGGTATTGATTGTATTTTTTGTGCAGTTGGTACAACACTTAAAAAGGTGAAGGGAGACATGGCTGCTTATAGAAAAGTAGATTTTGATATACCTGTGGATGCTGCCAAATATGGAAAACATAATGGATGCTCACAATTAGCTGTTGTGTCTTCATATGGTGCTGATAGCAGTAAATCCAACTTCTATCTTAAATTGAAAGGCGAAATGGAAGATGCACTTAGTCAAGTGGAATTACCCATGCTTCATATATTTCGTCCGTCACTATTGTTGGGCAGGCGATCCGAAAAGCGATTACTTGAGGATGTTGGTCAATCAATTTTGCCACTTTTATCACTATTGTTTCCCTCGAAAGCAAAACCAATTAAAGACAAAGAAGTTGCTAAGGCAATGATTGAAGCAGTTAAGGGACAATTGTCACTAATAGGCTCGCAAACAAAGATATATTACTATAATGATATGGTAGCTTTATTAAAATGATTGATTTGATATTCATTAACTAGTTGGATAAAAATGAGAATAAGGTATATATATTTAACTTTTGCTATCGAAAGTATGGGCGTATAACTTCTTTTGTTGGGAAATTAGGCTTAATGGGCATAATTGGACAAATTGTACGAAAAATATCCTATGTAATTGAATAACTTTTACAAAAATGGATTGTAGTTAATGAAAGTATTGAATCTATCGTGCATGTTGCTAGATTGTC
>CAYFTB010000155.1:0-5504 GCA_964345875.1 uncultured Proteiniphilum sp. | reverse complement strand
AAACAAACTTCTTTTTGCTGAGAGTAAGTCAGCAGAAAGAAGTTTATTGATATTGCGAGTAAGGTAAATCGCATATTATTTATTTGAAAATTGTTCTCAGATATTTTCTATCTTCTAGCTTGCTTGTGGGGTGTTGCCTGTATTAGGTTTCAGTGTAGATTGATATAGCTTTGAGTCATTCAAAACTTCTTTTGCTTTCATCAGTACTTTATCATCTCTCAATTGATACATTAGTGATCCCTCTTTGTAATAATATCGTTGCACAATTTCTACCTCAATCATTTCTCGTATTTCGTCTTCAAACAAGTCAAGATCTCTATCAATATTGGGCTTGAGTTTTTCTTCCAAAGCTTTATATTCATTAGCTGAATTGTCAAAATATCCCTCAAACTCCATAATTCTTTTCAAAGATTCAAGATTGCGAATACTCATCTGGTCATATTTAAAATCTTTGCTTTTCACAAATTGTTTAAACTTCTCATAATCTTCGTTGCTCAACACAAAATCATTAGGAGAGTCAATAGTAGTGTGTTTTTGTGCCCAATCGGTAACATAATTGAAAATTATATTTTCAGCCAGAAGATAGAATCCAATAGTTCCGCTTTTCTCATGTTTTATTGAAAAGTCAGGTGTAACGCCACCCCCATCACGAACTTCACGTCCGTTGCGAGTATAGAAAACATTGGTAAGACTATCAGGCATCCTTGCTACACTTCCGTCAGGATTGCGGTGCGAATAGTCAAGTGCTTGAATACATCTTCCACTTGGAATATAATATTTGGATGTTGTGATTTTGATATTACCTCCATAAGGAAGATCTCTTGGAGTTTGCACTAGACCTTTTCCAAAAGAACGGTTACCTATAATAACTGCTCTGTCAAGATCTTGCAGTGATCCAGCTACAATTTCGGATGCTGAAGCTGAACCAGTATCTACTAAAACTACGATAGGCATAAGAGTGTCAATAGGTTGATTTTGGGTAATAAAAGATCTGTCCCACTGACTAACTTTTCCTTTTGTGGAAACTATTTCTTCTCCTTTTTTCACGAATAGGTTTACAATGTTTACCGCTTCTTCCAGAATTCCTCCACCATTTCCTCTCAGGTCAATAACTAAGTTTTTAGCTCCTTTATTTTTTAAATCCATTAATACATCTTTAACCCTGTTTGAGCTGCCATTTGTGAAACTAGAAAAATGTATATAGCCAATATTTTCATCCATCACAGTAGAATATGTAACTGGATCAATTTCAATTTTTTCTCTAATAATTGACACATTCATTATTTCTTTCACCCCTGGACGTTGTATTTTCAACTCCACAGGCGTTCCTGGTGTTCCCTTTAGCTTATCACTAACTTCTTTAACGGTGGCATCCTTCATATCCAATCCGTTTAGCTCCATTATTATATCACCAGCTTTAAGACCAGCTTTGTCGGCAGGCAGATTTTTGTATGGTTCGTTGATTACTACTCGATTTTCGTTTTGCGAAATAATTGAACCTATACCTCCATACTCGCCTGTAGTCATAAATTGCAAGTCGCTAATATTATCTTCTGAGTAATATTCAGTATAAGGATCAAGACGTGAAAGCATCATATTTATTGTAGTGTTTACTAGGCTGTCAACCTTAACACTATCAACATATATCATATCTAACTCTCTAATCACAGAATTAAAAATGTCTATACTCTTGTTTATATCAAAATAGCGTTTGTTTTTATCTAACTGTACTGTTTGTGAATTTGCTGTTAACACAAATATCGAAGCAAGGAAAATTAATATTGTTTTTTTCATCTCAAATTTAAAATATGAAATATGATTAGTTCTTATTTTTATCTTAACAAACAAAGGAACAAATTTTTAATGAATTTCTCTTCAAGTTTTAGTTATATGTTTTTAAATAGATGTAATGCGGGATACACATTATTCTATTATCTTTGATGCCTTTAATATGTAATTTGTATTAATTGGTAAACAAATAGTGGTAGATAGTTGCTTATACTAATAACTAACATTAATAATTCATTTTAATGAGAAAATATATTCGTTATGTACTGTTACCCGTATTTGTTGTGATTCTAATTTTTACGGGTACATGTCTGATTGGTTCTAATGATATACCAAATATGCCAAGTGGCCTGCCATGGGATAAAGTTGTTCATTTTGGAATGTTTTTCGTATTGTCTTTTGTAAACTTTGTTGACTACTATAAGTTATATAATGGTAATCCACCTTTATGGCGTTGGATATTTTGGGGATTTGTTTTGCCTATAATATATGGTGGAATGATTGAAGTATTGCAGAAAAACTTTTTTGATAGGAGCGGAGAGTGGTTTGACTTTGTTGCTGATGCACTAGGTTCGACCTCGGCTATGGTTATTATTTTATTCCTGCATAATCTGTTTCGTCGTAAATAAAAAAAAGTATCTTTGCGATATAATAAACACTTAATTGCGTGATCCTTTTCGATGAAGAGGCGTTTGGGATAATAGTGGAATAATTAATTTGATGGACAAGTAATATATATAAATAAAGCTTTTTTAAAAATTTAAAAATCTAATTATAATGAAGTATGAAAATCTAAAGATATTAAGTGAATTGCGTGATAAAGGAAGTATTACAGAAGAAGAATACCAACGCGAAAAGTCGAAAATTTTAAATGATGAAGATGACAATCAGGGTAATAATAAAAAGTCATCATTTTCATTTGAAAATCCTCTTTTTGGATTGTCCCAAAACACGTTTTTAATGATTATGCACATTTCTCAACTAGCAATATTTGTAGTGCCATTAGTTGGAATAGCATTACCAATTATAATGTGGTTAACGCAAAAAGAAATTAATCCGTTAGTAGATAAGCAAGGCAAAGAGATTATTAATTTTAATTTAACCGTATTAATTATTTCGGCTGTGTTAGCAATATCAATTGTAGGTATTCCTGCACTGATAGCTGTAGTTGTGTATTATTTGTTTTTTGTAATAAAATCTGCAATAAGTGCAAATAATGGTAGTGGATTTGTTTCATATCCTCTAACTTTCCAGTTTTTAAAGTAGAAATTATATATGAGTGAAGTATTGATAAAATATGATGGAGTTCAACTGAACCGGGCGGAAAATATTATTCTTAAAGATTTAAGCTTTGAAGTCAAAAAAGGAGAATTTCTTTATATCATAGGTAGAGTGGGGTCTGGAAAAAGTACTTTGATGAAAAGCTTATATGCCGAGATTCCAATAGAAAAGGGTGATGCATATATTTTTAATTACGAACTTGATAAAATGAAGCGAAAAGAAATTCCATATCTTAGAAGAAAGATCGGAATTGTATTTCAAGACTTCCAATTGTTGATAGACCGGTCTGTAGAGAAAAATCTTGAGTTTGTTTTGCGTGCCACTGGATGGAAAAGCAAAATGAGTATCAAGAATCGTATAGACGAAGTGTTGGAACAAGTGGGAATGAGAAACAAAACATATAAGATGCCTCATGAATTGTCGGGTGGGGAACAGCAACGAATTGTGATTGCTAGAGCATTGCTAAATTCACCCTCTCTTATTATAGCAGATGAACCCACTGGAAATCTTGACCCTGAAACAGGAAGTCATATCGTAGCTCTTTTACAGCAAATTTCTAAAGCTGGAACATCAATAATAATGTCAACTCATAATTATTCTATTGTGCAGGCTTTTCCTGGAAAGATAATGAAATGTGAGAACATGAGCTTGCAAGAAGTGATGACTTGATTTGCAAATCAATAATATTAAAAACGATAAAGGAGAAAGCTATCAACTTTCTCCTTTATTGTTTAATTGAGTTCATAACTGTACTTAAGACCTCTTCATCAGAACAACTAGATAGATCTATCCAAGTAATATTCTTATCTCTTTTGAACCAAGATAGTTGTTTGCGTGCATAATTTCTCGAATGCTGTTTGATTTTTTCTATTGCAAAGTCTAAAGTACAATTGCCGTCAAAATATTCGAACAATTCTTTATATCCCACAGTGTTAAGCGAGTTTAAGTGCTTTAGATGATAGAAACTTCTTGCCTCTTCTATCAATCCTTCTTCTATCATTTGATCAACACGTTTGTTTATGCGATTGTACAATTCCTCTCTAGGGCGATTAAATCCTATTTTTATAATTTCAAAAGGACGCTCCTTGATGCTGTTGGTTCTATATGATGAGTATGGTTTGCCCGTCATAATGCATACTTCGTATGCGTGAATTATTCGCTTTGGATTTTTTAAATCTACTTGATTATAAAATACAGGATCAAGTATTCTCAATTTATGACGTATAGAATCTAATCCTTCTTCTTGGTATTGCTTATAGATTTTATCTCTCAGTTTTTGATCAATTGTAGGCATGAGGTCAATTCCATTACATACAGCATCCACATACATCATTGATCCACCACTAAGAATTACGGTTTTGTGTTTTTCAAACAAATTATTTATTGTGCTTATTGCATCATCTTCATATTCGCTGGCACTATAGTAATCTTCTGGGGATAAATAGCCCACAAGATAATGAGGAACCCTGCATAATTGCTCTGGTGTGGGAGCTGCGGTTCCTATGGTCATACCTTTATAAAGTTGTCTGGAGTCAGCCGACACTATTGGTGAGTACAAGTGTTCGGCTATTTTAATACTCCATTCTGTCTTGCCAACTCCTGTGGGACCCAACAAAACAAGTAGCTGTTTCATCTCTTAAATTTCGATATCAGATAATTGGTTTAAATTGTCAAGTCCTTCCAATCCATCAAATCCGTCCTCGTCAAGTTCGTCAATATTATAACTTTCGTCACCGAAGAAAGTTGCATCCATATCGCTATTTGACATCGTGGTAATGATTTCTTCAATTTCAAGATATTGTTCAGGAGGATTTCCTATTGATACCGTACATTGAGGTTTATTTAATGACTTTCCTGTTATTATCTCTGTTAGTTTTATAAATAATGCACGATCATTTACATAATCAAATACAAACATTAATTTTTGCTTCTCTTCTTCGATGAAATCAATCAAAGGTGTTTCTTTCATAACGTAAATGTCCACATCGGAGTCTGAATCCATTTCAACAAGTGTTATCTCTTGCTTTTTACTCCATTCATTATTACACATAAAGAATGAAGACATTTCTTTATCGTTAAAGCCAATAGAATCTATTAATGCTTTATATAAATCGTAGAAAGTTGAGTCTGAGTCTATTTTAATTTCTCTTCTGAAATCATCTACTTCGTCAGATAGAATTAGAAAATTGAATATCATAATTGTAGTGTTATTGCTTGTTTATTTAGATTCAAAGATAGGAAAAACTTTTTTAATTTATAAAATGAAAATGCCTAAAAAGGCCTGTTGATAACTTATTGCAAAATTTAGTCCCTACAATTTGGTTGATGAAAAAAAACATTATATCTTTGCAACGCTTTTAAGGAAAAGTATAAGTAAATTAATTCTTCCTTAGCTCAGTTGGTTAGAGCACCTGACTGTTAATCAGGGGGTCCTT
>CAYFTB010000154.1:0-5589 GCA_964345875.1 uncultured Proteiniphilum sp. | reverse complement strand
GTTTAAAACCTACTTTTTTAACTCACTATCTTTGTGTGAGACTTTGGCATGCATATCGTAAAATTAGAGAATTATAAAATTTGTAATGTGATTAGGTCAAACATATCAAATACTTATATAGCGCTGATACATTGATTTTTAATAGATAATGACACAGAGAGTTGGAACTGGCGATTAGCGGCGAACAATAACTTTGGATATCCTAATTTTTATGGGACAATAAGTTAAGTCCCATAAAAGTTAGCAAATCTTATTCTATATACTAGGAGTACAGCTTTTGTTGCAACTCTGCAACAACTGGATCTGTGATATAATCATCATATTCCATCATCCTATCAATAATACCCTTTGGAGTGAGCTCAATGATGCGATTAGCAACAGTTTGAATAAACTCGTGGTCATGACTCGAGAACAAAATATTCCCTTTGAAAACCTTTAATGTATTATTGAATGCCTGAATAGATTCCAGGTCGAGGTGATTGGTTGGTGTATCCAAAATTAATGTGTTAGGCTCTTTCAGCATCATTCTCGAAATCATACAACGCATTTTCTCTCCTCCTGACAATACACTTACCTTTTTAGACAGCTCATCGTTAGAAAAAAGCATACGACCAAGGAAGCCTTTGATGTAAACTTCGTTTGTGTCTTGCGAAAACTGGCTCAACCATTCAATAAGATTATAGTCAGAGTCAAAATACTGTGCGTTGTCTAACGGAAGATAGGCAGTAGTAATGGTCTGTCCCCATTGATAGGTTCCTGCATCTGGTTTTTCTTCGCCGCTAATAATTTGAAACAATGCTGTCATAGCACGAGGATCTTTACTTAGAAACACAATCTTATCCTCTTTTTCCACATTGATATTTAAATCCTTAAACAACACTTCTCCATCAATGCTTTTGCTGAGTCCTTTGATTTCGAGTATCTGATTACCTGGCTCTCTATTTGGAGTGAAGATAATACCTGGATATCTACGTGAAGAGGGTTGTATCTCCTCTATATTCAATTTCTCAATCATCTTTTTGCGGCTTGTCGTTTGCTTTGATTTTGCCACGTTTGCACTAAAACGACGAATAAATTCCTCTAATTCTTTCTTTTTCTCTTCAGCTTTCTTGTTTTGCTGTTGCTGCTGACGCAATGCTAACTGGCTTGATTCGTACCAGAAACTATAATTACCAGTAAACATCTGCAATTTGCTGAAATCTATATCCACAGTGTGTGTACAAACAGAGTCTAAGAAGTGACGGTCGTGACTAACAATCAAAACAGTGTGTTCAGAGTTAGAAAGATAATCTTTCAGCCAGTTTATGGTTTCGAGGTCAAGGTCATTAGTTGGCTCATCTAATAATAGATTGTCAGGTTTCCCGAATAATGCTCTTGCTAACAATACACGAACCTTCTGCTTACCGCTCAAGTCCTTCATCAAGCTATAGTGCAAGTTTTCACTCACTCCCAATCCGCTCAATAAGATTGCTGCGTCGCTTTCGGCATTCCAACCCTCCATTTCGGCAAATATTTCTTCTAATTCAGACACGCGAATTCCATCTGCATCGCTAAAGTCTGGCTTTGAATAAATAGCATCTTTCTCGCTCATCACATTCCACAGAGTTGTGTGTCCCATCAAAACAGTGTCAAGCACACTATATTCGTCAAATGCAAAGTGATCCTGACTTAACACAGATAGTCGTTCTCCAGTACCCAATGTTACCGTTCCCTTTGTTGGGGATATTTGATTGCTTAAAACACGTAGAAATGTAGATTTGCCAGCGCCATTAGCACCAATTATACCATAGCAATTTCCTGCAGTGAACTTTAAATTAACATCTTGAAAAAGAACCCTCTTACCGAACTGAACGTCCAGATTATTAACTGTTATCATTATTATGTTGTATCGTTATTTTTTTAATTGAACCGGCAAAGATACTAAAATTAGACTATACTATAATACTTAGAGTCTCTGCACTTTCAATAATTTAAAACAACAGTGCAAAGCATAAGTAGCTAATCACGATATGTTTGAGGGAACCGAGTCTAGTGATTATCTACACACCAAATAATTACGCTGGGGAAACATTATTATGGAAGTATAAAACAATTGATACCTAAAAACGGTTAATCATCATATGAAAGATTTATCAGATTTCAGAGAAGAATATAATCGTGACGAGCTACACGAGAACAACATAAAGAGCAATCCCCTACATCAGTTCGACATATGGCTTCAAGATGCCATCAACAGCCAACTGAGCGAACCAAACGCAATGTCAGTTGCCACATCCACACCCAATGGCAAGCCTAGTATTAGGGTAGTTTTGCTTAAAGAGTTAAATGAGCGTGGTTTTGTTTTTTTCACCAATTATAATAGCCGTAAAGGGATGGAAATATCTGCCAACCCTTATGCCTCTATCTTATTCGATTGGCACCAAATGGAGCGTCAAGTACGCATTGAGGGGATAATAGAAAAAATATCAAATGATGACTCCGACACATATTTCAATTCGCGACCCGAAGGTAGCAAGATTGGGGCATGGGTATCTCCTCAGAGTCAAGTAGTGAATGGAAGAGAGGAATTAGATACACTCCTGCAACAAACAAAACAACGATTTAAAGATCAAATCATCCCTCGCCCACCCCATTGGGGCGGATATATATTAATTCCTAGCAAAATAGAATTTTGGCAAGGACGCCCAAGCCGATTGCACGACAGGATATTATATAAATTAGTGGAGAACAAATGGTTGATAGAACGACTGGCTCCATAACAAGATAAATCAATAAAAGATCAATATATATTATTTGTTGAAGTGATAAAGAGTAGAATGGCCGAATCAGTTAATTGTCTGACTCATATTTGAAATTACGGCAAATTATAGTATTTTTGAGTGAGTAGAAATTTAACTATTACATACTACATAGAATAAACAACATGACATATATCTTTTTTATTGCAAGTTTCAATGCATTCTTCTTTTTAGGGTTTTTACTACGCAAGAAACCTAAAACTCTTCATGATAGAATATTACAATTATGGCTTATTTATTTAGGAATATCTACTGCATTGTATGGCTTAACAATGGACCTATTTGCCGAAGAGGCAATTCTTACTACGGGAGTTATAGCCACATTTCTATTACACGGTCCATTTATGTATCTGTATGTTTCATATCTAACAACAGAGAATGAAACATTTGGGTGGAAAAAGATATTACATTTTGCACCTTTTGTTTTATTTGTGCTCTATTTGGTTATAGCTTCTCAATTTCCTGAATATTCAAGAGGAATAAGTGTAGATCATTCGACAGACTTGCCATCTCCACCTTTTATATTTGTTGTGTTTTTGATTGCCATTGCTATTTCTGGCCCCATTTACTTTGTGTTGGCATATAGGAAGTATAAATCTTTAAAAAACTCAACCGAGAGTTTTAGTGCAAAGGATATAAATATTGAGTGGTTGGGCAAGCTAATCACAATTTTTGGTATTGTATGGACTCTGTTTATTATTGTTGCAGTAATTCATCATATTTTTCAATTATTCTCAATGATGTTTTGCACCAATGGGCTGTTTCTATCACTATCAGCTTTCATAATTATGATTGGATATTTTGGACTAAATCAAAGAGAGGTTTTTATAAACTTTATACCAGTATCTGAGGATGATGAAGAGGCATCACTTCAAAAACACAATGACAAGATAATTGACACAAGTATAGTAAGTGATGAGCTAGAAAATATATTTCGCCATGTATTATCTTTTATGAAAACAGAAAGACCATATCTGGATCCAGAGCTAACTCTTCCCAAATTAGCAAGAGAATTAGATATGCCAGCTCATCAGCTTTCTCAGGTTATTAATGAAGTTCATCAGCACAATTTTTTCGATTTCATAAATCAATATCGTGTTGAGGAGGTAAAGAATAAAATTCAGGATGATAAGTTCGTCAACTACTCCTTGCTAGCAATAGCTTTTGATAGTGGATTTAATTCTAAATCGGCTTTCAATCGTGTTTTCAAAAAAATAACATCAATGACACCCAGCCAATACAAAGAAATGATTAATAATGATTAAACACATAATCAGACAATTATGAGTGCCATATTGTAAAGTGGCACCTGTTAATCTTAAAGTATCAGTCCCATATTGCAAAGTAGGTCGCACAGCATCTACTCATGCACTACTTTTGCTTTCGCAATAACAAAAACAAATAATCAAATTTTAAAAATTCAAATTATGAAAACAAAAGTACAAGCAACTACAAAGCAAAATTCAGGTAAAAGATTTTTCAATCTTAAGAGTGTATTATTTCTATCATTACTATCTGTAATGATGTTCTCAGCAATTCCTGCTTCGGCACATTGCGATTCATATGATGGTCCCGTTATCAAGGAAGCACTTCGTGCATTAGAGTCTAATAATGTAGAGTTGGTTTATAAATGGATTAAACCAGAACAAGAGCAAGAAATCAACACACTATTTAATAAAACATATAGCCTGAAGAATGGCGACAAGGAATTATATAACATTGTAGAAAAATATTTTCTAGAAACATTAGTAAGACTACACAGAGAAACTGAAGGTGCTCCTTACACAGGCATCAAACCAGCAGGATCAATGACTCCAGTTGTGCAAATGGCAGACAACGCTATAGCAACTAACGATGTTGCCACTGTTACTAAGGCTGTCACTAATCACTTAGCAGAAGTTATTCAAGAAAGATATGCCAAAGTGATGGAATTGAGCAAAGTTAAAGATAACTCTGTGAAGCAAGGAAGAGAGTATGTAGAGGCATATGTTATATATACCCATACTCTTGAGGCAGTAGAACACCTATTGCATGGCGACAACTCACACTAAATATGACTGAGAATAGAAATTATTTAAACATTAAAATAAAGTAGAAAGGTTGAACGTTTTTCAAGCCGCTCAACCTTTCAATTATTAAAACATTCTGTATATTTTTTATCTAACTAATACCCGCTTAGATACATTAACATCCTTAGTTCCTAACACAGTGACAACATAGGCACTACCTACTCTACCACTTATATAGATGCTACTAGTGCGACCAACGGTTTGCTTGCTTAACAGCTTGCCAGCTACATCAAATAATGAGACAGTGCAATCCTCATCAGAGTTATTTGCAACCACCACTTGATTATCTTGAACATATATATCAATCAATGGATTATCACCAAGTTTCGATTCGTCAAGCATCGTGTCCACCACCTTAAAGCGATTGTCCGACTTAGCCGAACCCTGAACCTTGTATTCAGCACCATTCTTCAGTGCATAGCTTCTGCCGGTCAGCATATCGCGCAAGTACAAGCCACGAGCCTCCACATCTGCGGACACCGCCACGCTCAGCGTATAGCTCTCATTAACGTCGGGCTGCATGCCAAACGAAGTACCAATCATTTGCGGCACAGTAGCCACCTGATAGTTCTCAGTATTGTTCTCACCTGTCACATATAGCTGAACGATATCCTTCTCAGGCATCTTCACACCATCCCAACCAGCATCAAATCCGCGAGTTGTTCCTGCATGTTCAAACAGCCACACCCTGTCAGCCGAGTTGCTGCCAATCACATCCAACA
>CAYFTB010000153.1:0-5592 GCA_964345875.1 uncultured Proteiniphilum sp. | reverse complement strand
ATGAAGTTGATGTAAATGAAAAAATATCTGTAAAAGCAAAACAGCAAGCTGTTTCAAGTGTACTTAATACGCTATTGAATAACAAAGATATCGACTACAGCATGGAAGGGAATCACATCATTTTGTCAAAAAAACAAGATGGCGTCATAGAAAACATCATAGCTCAACAGCAACAGAGAAAGTCTGTTACCGGAAAGGTGCTTGATGAGGCAGGAGAACCCATTATCGGGGCAAATGTTATCGAAAAGGGAACAACTAATGGCACAGTCACCGATTACGATGGGAACTTCTCTATACGAGTGTATGACAACGCAACATTGCATATATCTTACATTGGATATTTGGCTCAGGAAGTAAACACAACAGGTAGAACTTCAATAAATATAAGTTTGGTAGAAGATACACAAGCATTAGAAGAAATAGTCGTTGTGGCCTTTGGTAAGATGACCAAAGAAGCATTCACCGGTTCTTCAGGTGTTCTTAAATCAGATGATCTTCTTAAATCACAAGTTACGAACCCTGCCAGCGCTTTAGCGGGACGTGTAGCCGGAGTACAATTAACAAATACATCATCACAATTAGGAAGTTCACCTACCATAACAATTCGCGGTTTCGGATCAATCTCTTCAGACACAGAGCCTCTAATTGTGGTGGATGGAATGCCTTTTGATGGTGATCTCAACCTTATCAACCCTAGCGACATTGAGTCAATGACTGTACTAAAGGATGCAGCTTCCAACGCATTATATGGTGCCCGAGGAGCCAATGGTGTTATTATGATTACTACCAAAAAGGGTATAAGCGGAGATGCCAAGATTTCATTCGATTCAAAATGGGGATACAACTCAAATGGTCTTAATAGTTATGAGACAACTAATGCGAAGCAATTTTATGAAACATATTACAATATGCTCTATAACTATTATGCATCACCTAATGGTGAGGGGCTTTCCGTTTCTGAGGCACATGCTTTAGCAAATAAAAACATAACTAATTCTTCAAGCGGTGTTGGACCAGGCTATATGGTTTACTCAGTCCCTACCGGCGAAGACTTCATTATGCAAGGTGGAAAAATGAATCCAGGTGCAACTATGGGAACTCTTTATACCTATGGGAATGAGAAACTTTGGTTACAGGCCGATGATTGGGAAAAAGAAGGACTCCAAAAGGGATTTCGTCAAGAATATAACACATCTATTTCCGGTTCATCAAACAAAGTAAACTACTATACCTCAATTGGCTATCTCACCCAAGAAGGAATACAGGAAGGATCATCACAAGATAGATTAACCACTCGATTAAAATTAGATTATCAAGCGAAGAACTGGTTGCGATTTGGAGGGAACTTCAACTATACTAAATATAAGTATAGCCAAACATCTGAAGGAACCATTGGTACCGGTACAATATGGAGCACTATTAAAACTCTAGCACCTATATATCCGGTTTACTATCGAGATGCAAACAAGAATATCATGATTGATCAATGGGGTGAAAAAATGTATGACTTTGCCAGAAATTACGATTTAAGCCGTGCAGGAGGCGTTGGAGGAAATGCAATTTTTAGCAATAAATACAGAATAGACAAAACTGACGGTAATTCAATTATCGCAAGCGGATTCGCAGACTTTTTATTAACAGACGACCTCACGTTTACGATAAATGCAAACAGTTATGTCTATGATCGACGAAGCACTTATGTGACAAGTCCCTTTGTTGACTACTATACTGATTCATCAAACAATGGTTATTTGTCCAAAGGTTCTTATCGAACATCGTCATACAACATGCAACAACTTCTAAACTACGTGAAAAATTTCAACAAACATGAAGTTTCAGCGCTACTTGGTCATGAATATTATAATTACCAATACGAATCACTAAGTGCGTCAGGCTATAATTTTGGAATTGATGGTATCTACGAACTATCAGCTATGCTCAACAAGTACCCTAATCCATACTCATACTCCTCAACATACAATAACGAAGGGTATTTCTTTAGAGGCATGTATAACTTTGGACAAAAATACTACGCATCAGCATCTTATCGCAGAGATGCTTCATCCAGATTCGCCAAAAAACATAGATGGGGAGATTTTTGGTCTCTAGGAGGTGCATGGATTATTTCTAAAGAAGACTATTACAATGTGCCGGAAATAAATTTGCTAAAACTCAAGTTTTCCATTGGTTCACAAGGGAATGACAATATAGGTAATTATCTTTATGCAGATTCATACAACATTGTAAATAACGATAATGAAGTGGCCTACCAGTGGCGTCAAAAGGGATCGGAAAAAATCACTTGGGAAACAAATACCAATATGAACCTTGGATTAGAGTTTGAAGTCTTTAATAATCGATTAAGCGGCAGCTTAGACTATTTTTACAGGAAGACAACAGATATGCTATTCTCGCTAAATACACCACCCTCAATTGGATATACCAGCTACGTTACAAACATTGGCGATATGCGTAACTCAGGTATTGAACTCGATTTGGGTTATACATTAATAAACAACAAATCGTTTCAATGGGATGTAAACTTTAATATTTCACATGTCAAAAACAAAGTATTACGCTTACCAAGCGAGTTAAAGTCAATGAATGTAGAGGGCTATGACGGATATGTGAATCTCGATATATCATTTGTATCAAAGTATAAATATTTTGTTGCAGAAGATCTACCACTTTACACATGGTACTTGCCAAAATTTGCAGGCTTAGATCCGGAAACAGGTGAATCATTATATTATAAGGATATTATTGACGATAATAACAATATAACAGGAACAGAGACCGTCAAGGATGTGAATCAGGCTACAGATTATTTAATCGGTGACGCACTTCCTTCATTTTATGGTGGTTTGGGAACAACCTTAAGATACAAAGGTTTTGATTTTTCAATAAATACCAACTTTCAATTAGGTGGAAAAGCTTATGATTATACTTATCAAACATTGATGCACTCAAGCGGTACTACGGCAACAACATGGCACGTTGACATACTAAAAGCCTGGACGCAAGATAACAAAAACACCAATGTTCCCCGCTTGTTGTATTCAGAAACATATTCACAAAATCCAAGATCTGATCGCTTCATAACAAGTGCAAGTTATCTTAATATCCAAAATATTAATTTGGGATACACACTTCCTGCCAGCTTTACGCGGAAGTATAATATAGATAACGTTCGCTTACATTTATCCGGGGAAAATCTTTTTTACATATCGGCACGCAAGGGATTTGACCCTCGCTATACTCTTAAAGGATACTCAAACCCTGAATTGTACTCTCCAATACGCACAATTTCAGGAGGAATTTCATTTATTTTTTAATCTTTATAGATGTACAATATGAAAAAATATAAAATAATTCTACTATTTATTGCTCTGCTAATATTAAACAGCTGCATAGATGAAACACTTCCAACGGAGTATGTGTTAGACTCACAAATACAAACTTCCGAGACAGCTCTGGAGGGTATGGTAAATTCAATCTATACCACAATGGCAGGCTATTCAAATGATGATGGAGGTATAGAAACTATATCATATGGAAGTATGCGTGCTATGCTTGAACACTCAACAACTCCTATGATATGCACAGGCGCAAACGGATATAATACTATGGGAGCCTGGAGCTATGGTGCAGTAAGTTCCACTGGTTCAAACCGCGGAATATATCCATCATATCTATATTACGGATATATAAAAAACGTCAATGATGTAATTGGCTTAATTAATTCAAGTGAAATGACAGATGCAAGAAAAGGATTCCTTGGTATTTGCTATGCTTATCGTGCGCTATATTATATGGACTTGGTACAGATAATGGAGTATATAAAACCGCATGACAGTCGTTACACTTATGTGGAGCCTCAGAATGATCTCACTAATTTAGGTGTCCCGATTGTAACGGAATCAACCACATCCGAAGAGGCGTCAAATAACCCACGAGCAACTGTTGATGAAGTTTATGAATTAATTTTGAGTGATTTACAAAATGCAGAAAGCAATCTTACCGGATATAGTCGCACTGACAAAACACAACCAAACATGAGTGTGGTTTATGGACTATATGCTCGCGCATACACCAATCTGGCATCCAGGGTTAATATCTCTACAAAATATAAAGATGAGTCAAGCTATTGGAATAAGGTCATAGAATACACAGATAAGTCAATTTCATCATCAGGATGCACCCCACTTACTGAAGCAGAGTGGACTGACCCAATAAATGGTTTTAACAATAGAAACTCCCAGAACTCCTGGATGTGGGCCACTACAATTTCTGAAAGCAACACAACAGCATCATCAACCGGTTCTTTTGTTTTGGCTATGATTATGGGTACAGAAACAAATTTTTCAGCTTATGGCTGGAGAGTTGGACGGTCTTTAGATCGTAAATGGTATGAGAGACTGTCTGACAAAGATTTTCGTAAAAAATCATGGTTAAATCCTAACTTCTTTTACGAATCTACGAATCAGCTAGAAGGTGGAGACTACTTGATAGAGAAAGATTCAGATGGAAATTTAATTAATAATAAATGGTCGCTCACACAAAACAATTCCAGCTCATCTCAAAATGATTGGAGTGATGATTATTCCGGTTTTGGTGTAAATAACTACCAATACCAATTAAACAGTAGTCCATCATGGATCCGTTCTCGTATTAACAAAGGATATGGCTTTCAATCATGGCCCTGGCTATATGTAAATATCAAGTTCAGACCTAATAATGCCGACTACAGAACATACTCAATTGGCGGAGCAACTGATTATCCAATAATGCGTATAGAAGAAATGCATTATCTGAAAGCAGAAGCTCTGTTCCACACTTCCGGAGCAACTGCAGCGTCCAACGCATTAAAAGAAATTGTTGGAACCAGAAATCCGGACTATAGCTTCACTGCTACCTCGTATGAAAATTTTATTGATGAATATTCTTTCCAAAAAGGTATAGAATTCTGGGGTGAAGGTGTTAATTATTTTGATGCCAAGAGACTTAGATTAGGTATACACCGTGGATACAAAGGCACTAATTGTGAGCGATATCAACACGCCCTAAATATGGATGAAGTTTTTGTTGGATGGACTCCCGGGTGGAATCAGGCGGAACTTAATGCTAACCAGGCAATATACCGCTATAACAACCCATACACTAATCCATCGACTTATTATTTCTATAAGTCAAATGATGAAATAAGTGTTAACTATGGCGCTGATTTAGATTAATTACACAATTAAATTACACTTTTGTTTAATCTAATAATTTTTGCGAGGCTATCCTATTATGGGATAGCCTCAGTAATAATCAGTTATCACACTAATTTAGAACTTGCAGTCTAGTATGCGTAATTGAATTAAAAACTTCAAAGTTTAAAACATCATGTCGGGTTTGCAATGTATAACTCACAGTGCAGTGATTATAATATTGTGAAATCTACTTCATTTGGACGGAATCCACTAAAAGAGTTAGCAGATGCGTGTGAGAAAGAGAGGATAAAGTTAATACCTTAGTTCCCCTCCTTCTCCTCCTTCTCGTCCTTCTTTTTCTTCATGGTTTTCCTGAATTTGTACGACTTGTGCGTTT
>CAYFTB010000152.1:0-5611 GCA_964345875.1 uncultured Proteiniphilum sp. | reverse complement strand
TATTTTAAAAATACTATAGAAAGCACAAATACAATCATAACCTGACTTATAATAAATTACAGTTTACAATAATAAATCCTCTCGATATTTATCGGTATGGGGATATAGCGAAGAATCATACCGATACAATATATACAATCGAGCATCATTCTACAATACATATAAGCTAGAAGGAGCAAAACAACCCTTCCAGGACAACAAACCCAAGATATAGTGGTTAAAACTTATGCTATAATCCTATCGTATAGGGCTTATACAGTATAAATCCACATGTGGAATTATATCGTTCGAGCCCTATACAATACAAGTTCACATGTGGATTTGCGTTGTATAGAGTCAATACAATAGAAAACAACATGTAGATTTATATCGTTCGTCATTAATACAACTAGAATCTAGTATCTATTCTATCCATCATAAAAGTGAAATAATATTCAAGACTATGCTAAATCTAAGTGAAGCAGTGAGAACAGGAGACAAGATTGCCTTGAATATGTAGATGCCAGAAAAAGCCTTGTGAAATTGAGAAATCTTATATCGCTTAATTTGGGTTAAAAACATTTGGCATACTTTTTTTTTGTATTTTTGCCAATAAATGAAAATTCATTCAAAATGAGTAAAACGGCAAAATCAAAAAGACTTTTATCCGATAGTATTATTTTCAATGTTATTGGCATATCTGTGGCTGGCATACTGTTGCTAGTTATTACATTGCTTTTCTTAAACATATACACTCGTCACGGGCAAAATGTGGTTGTACCAGATCTTAAAGGTCTGCAAGCAACTCAAGCAGAATCTCTGTTAAATTCTAAAGGCCTAACGGTTCAAGTCATCGACTCGCTTTTTAAAAGTGATGCTGTGCCTGGCTCAATTGTAGATCAAACTCCAAAACCTGATAATAAGGTCAAAGAAGGACGAAGTATTTATGTAACCATATATTCATATAATCCCCAACAGATATCTATCCCCGATTTGGTTGACTTCTCTTCTAGGCAAGCTCTTTCACTTCTTAATTCTATTGGATTTAATGATGTGGAAATTATAGAAGTTCCTGCACAGTATAGTGGCATAGTTATTTCAGTTGAATATAAAGGCAGAAAGTTAAATCCTGACGAGCTAGTTCCAATGGGGCATCCTCTTAGATTAGTAATTGGTAGAAATATGGATATCGACTCACTAAACATGGATCAGGATTACATAATCGCACCTGACGTACAGCATGGGCCTAATAATAATAACTCTGGATCATCTAACAACAATATGGATGATGCTTTCTTTTAAATTAATGTGAACGAAAATTTATTGAACGACATAGATGACCTTTTTGACGATGAGGAAAATATTCTCGAGGACTCGTCAGATACTAAAGAGCTTTTTGAACATTTCCGTTTTGTTGCAGATCGAGGTCAGGGATTAATGCGTATTGATAAATTTTTATCAATACGCATTGAGGGTATTTCACGTAATAGAATTCAACAAGCTGCGGCTGCTGACTGTATATTAGTAAATAACATACCCGTAAAGTCTAGCTATAAAGTTAAGCCTCTTGATGTTGTATCTCTAGTAATGGATCGACCTAGAAAAGAGCTTGAGATTATTGCCGAAGATATTCCCCTTGATATTGTTTATGAAGATGACGACTTGATGGTTATTAATAAAGCTGCTGGCATGGTAGTTCATCCTGGTCATGGCAATTATACTGGAACACTGGTTAATGCAATTGCATACCACTTGAGACATGAAGATGGCATGGATTTAAAGGATCCTCGCCTAGGGCTTGTTCATCGTATAGATAAAGACACATCCGGATTATTGCTGATTGCAAAGACAGAGAATGCGAAGACACATCTTTCGCGTCAATTCTTTAATAAAACTACAAAACGAAAATATGTTGCATTAGTTTGGGGGAATATTGATAATGACGAAGGAACCATTGAGGGGAATATTGGTAGAGATTTAAAAAACAGATTGCTGATGACCGTTTTCGAAGATGGAAGCCACGGTAAACCAGCAATCACTCACTATAAGGTACTAGAGAGGTTCGGATATGTCACTTTGGTCGAGTGCATCCTTGAAACTGGAAGAACTCATCAGATTAGAGTTCACATGAAACATATTGGCCACACATTGTTTAACGACGAAAGATACGGTGGTAATGAAGTTTTAAGAGGAACACACTTTGCCAAATACAAACAATTTGTTTACAACAATTTTCAAATTTGTCCTCGCCAATGCTTACATGCTAAGACCTTAGGATTTATACATCCTAGAACTAATGAGGAAATGATTTTTGAAAGTGATCTACCAAATGATATTAGAGAAGTTATAGAGCGATGGAGGATTTATACTTCATCTCGTGAAGATATTTAAACTTTATATTGATTCAAGTTTTATAAATATGAAAAAGAATATTGCCGTTATTTGGGGAGGCTATTCATCTGAAAAAGAAGTATCCCGAAAGAGTGCTCGTGAAATACAATCATTTATTGATAGTGAAAAATACAATATATACAATGTCAAAATAGATTCAGAGGAATGGGTGGTAGAGTGCAACAATACGTTATATGAGATTAATAAAAACAATTTTAGTTTCTTATATGATGGAAGTGTAATTAAATTTGATTTTGCATATATAACTATTCATGGAACTCCGGGAGAAGATGGTATCTTACAAGGCTATTTTGATATGCTTCATATTCCATATTCAAATTGTGGGGTTTTGGCTTCAGCATTGACATTTAATAAGTTTGTCTGCAACAATTTTCTTAAATCCTTTGACTTTAAAGTGGCAAACTCAATTGTATTGAGGCAAAACGATGCAATTAGTGTAAATCGTATTATTGAAAAATTGGCGTTACCTTTATTTGTGAAACCTAATTCGGGAGGCTCTAGTTTTGCGACAACAAAAGTCAAAGACGAATCGCAATTATATAAAGCAATTACTGAGGCTTTTACTGAATCATCCGAAGTTATAATAGAAAGTTTTATCTCTGGCACTGAAGTTACATGCGGTTTATATAAAGGACAAGAGGGATTTCAACACTTACCTCTAACTGAGGTTGTAACCAAGAATGAGTTCTTTGATTATAAAGCCAAATATGAAGGACAGGTTGAAGAGATAACACCAGCACGAATTGCCAAAGAGATATCTACAGAAATTCAGAATCAAACTGAAAAAATATACAATCTGATTGGTGCTAAAGGTATTATTAGAGCTGACTACATTATATCAAACAATGTGCCCATATTATTAGAGGTCAACACAACACCTGGCATGACTATTACTAGCTTTATTCCACAGCAGATCAGTACTGCTGGACTGGATATAAAAGATGTTATGACTGATATAATTGAGCTTGAATACTCTAAGGTAAATTCATTGATGCGCTAGTAAAATAATTCCACAATTTACATTCTTTATTATGAATAGATTTGAACAACATAATTTTGACGATATTCGCCCACTGAACAATAATGAGGTTGAGTCAACCATTTCAAGATTACTTGCTGATGAATATTTTAAAAATGCCGCAAAGCCAATTATTTCACCTCTAACATGGGAGATATTTTCTAAAGCAATGCTTTCTTGCAAAAACATTTTTGATTTTCAACGGAATATCATTTATCCATTTATGAAGCAAATAATAGGAAAGACTACTGACAGTCTTACTATTGAAGGAATTAGTGAAATCAAAAATGACAACTCATATCTATTCATTTCTAACCATCGTGATATTGTATTAGATGCAGCTTTTCTGAATATTCTATTTTTTGATAATGAAATGGATACTTCAGAGATCGCAATAGGAGACAATTTACTAATATTTCCTTGGATTACAGACCTTGTAAGATTAAATAAGAGTTTTATTGTAAAGCGTAAGGTGTCAGTGCGTGAAATGCTAGCCACCTCCAAACAGTTATCCGAGTATATATATGACACTATAAACAGAAGAAAACAATCAATTTGGTTGGCACAACGAGAAGGCAGAGCAAAAGATTCAAATGACAGGACACAAACAAGTCTGCTTAAAATGCTAACTCTGTATAATAAAACAGAACCTCTTCAGGCTTTAAAATCTCTGAATATCGTTCCTCTCTCTTTATCCTACGAATATGATCCTTGTGATTATCTCAAGGCAAAAGAATTTCAGCAAAAAAGAGATAATCCCGATTACGTAAAAAGCAAGACTGATGACATAGAAAATATGCGTATAGGAATCACAGGCTATAAGGGCAGGGTCGTTTTTAGATTTGGACAGACGGTTAATAATGTTTTATCAGTTAAAAAGTATTCTCCTAACAATCGCACTGAAGTATTGGAAGATGTAGCCAACTCAATAGATGAAGAAATCTTTAAAAACTATCACTTTTTTACCGTCAATTACATAGCATATGATTTGATGACTGGAAACAACTTATTCGCTGATAAATACAGTGAAGAGGACGTTAAAGATTTTTATTCTTATCTAGACAAGCAAATCGAAAAAGTTGATTTACCAAACAAAGATGCTGACTTTCTAAGAGGTAAGATTATTGAAATGTATGCAAACACGGTTAAGAATCATTTATCTGTTAAGCAATAATATTTATACAAACCTAGTCTATCAATGAAGCTTAGACATCTTATATATCTTATCGGTGTTCTCATATTCACTTTTGGATGCGATAAGGATGTTATGCGTCTAGACGACTTTTATCTTGAATTTGCTACTGTAACTAAGTCTGCAAAGGGACTTAACTTCGAGCTTGATGATTATAGAATTCTAACTCCTGAAAAAGCACCAAACTATACAGGCAATGAAGGTCAGAGGGTTATATTAAATTATACGCCGTTAAAAGATAATACTATTAAGATTAATTCAATATCAGATATCCACACTGGAGCCATACAATATACTGATAATACAGATACAATCCCAACTGATATGGTGAAAGTGCAAAGTGTGTGGACGGCAGGAAAATATCTAAATATGATTATTGAGGTAGAATACTTTGACATTGAGCATTCAGTGGGTATAGTTCGCAATATTAGCACACCAGATATTAATCTTTACTTCACTCATTCTACTAATAATGATCCACGAGGGTATCAAAAAAAAATGTATATATCCTTTTCCTTAAGCCCATTTATGAATGAATCGAACATAGATACACCTATAAATTTATTTGTAAATACTTACGACGGAATTAAGAAATATGAGTTACTCCTAAATCATCTCTAGAGTTAATTATTATTCGAATATTTGGTTTGAAATATATAACTCTTTCTTACTCACTAACTGTTCATCAAAAAACAAAACATTTGTATCCAACAGTAGTACCTACAAAGGTGTAAAACTCCTGAAACACGCATTTTATTGCAAAAGCAGATTAGACAACATAACATAGTTCATTGGATAAAACTGATATCAGAAACACCTTTTAAGACAAATTAGAACGTAATTACTAATCATTCTTCAGGCTATATTATTAGTTGATTCAAGCGCTGTATACTGAATATTAATATTGATGTCCTGTAAAGTATTTTATCATTTGAATAAACGACTTGCTGCATTGACAAATACTTTTAAGTTTTCAAGTATTTTGTCTTGTCCATTAAATGACAAAAAAG